>NZ_JBWKES010000002.1:13002-92097 GCF_056435325.1 Streptomyces sp. NPDC043952 | reverse complement strand
ACTCCCGCAAACAACGACCCGGACCCCCCCCCTTCCACCACGTCCCGGTCCGCCACCCCCCCCTCCCCCCCCTCCCCCCCCCCCCGCTGCGGGCGGGCGCGCGGCGCCTGGTCGCCGCGCACGAGGCGCTGCGCACCCGGTTCGCGCCGCGCGACGGCCGGGTGACGCAGATCGTGGACGACGAAGGCCGGCTGGACTTCGGCTACGAGGAGCCGGCCGGCGCCGCCCACGGCCGGCTGGCGCGGGACGAGGTGACGCGGTGGCTGGAGACCGAGCGGGACCGCCCGTTCGACCTGGGCACCGGCCCGCTGATCCGGTTCCGGTTGCTGCGCCGGGGACCGGCCGAGTGGGTCCTGCTGGTGTGCATGCACCACATCGTCACCGACGGCTGGTCCGTCGAGGTGATCCTGGACGAACTCTTCACCGACCGGGCGGAACCCGCCCTCCAGTACCGGGAGTTCACCGCCCGGCAGGAGGAATGGCTGGCCGGTCCCGAGGCGGACGCGCAACGGCGGTACTGGCAGCGGCGGTTGAGCGGAGAGCTGCCGGTGATGCGGTTCCCCCCGCTGTACGGCGCCCCCGGCCCCGACGGCAGCCACGGGTTCCGGCTGCGGGGCCGTGCGGTCTCCCGGCTGCGCGCGTTCGCCGCCGAGAACGGCGGCACGCTGTTCACCGTGCTGCTGGCCGCCTACAGCGTCCTGCTCGGCCGGTACACGGGCCTCGACGACATCCTCGTCGGCACCCCCGTGGCGGGCCGTACCGACGCCCGGTTCGACCGCACGGTCGGGCTCCTGGCCAACACGGTCGCCGTCCGCACCGCCCTCGACGAACGGGCCGGCTTCCGCGCGCTCTCCCGCGCCGTGCGCGACAGCGCGTTCGACGCCCTGGACCACCAGGAACTGCCCTTCGACAGCGTGGTCAACGCCATCGGCGCCGAACGCGGCACCGGCCACTCCCCGGTCTTCCAGGCGGCCTTCAGCCTGCACAGCGGACGCCCGGCGCGCACCTTGCTGCCCGGCGTCGTCCTGGAGCCCGTGGGCCTGCCCTGCGCGTACGCCAAGTTCGCGCTCACCCTGGACGTCCGCGACGACGGCCAGGACCTGCACTGCGCGCTGGAGTACCGGGGCGACACCCTCGACCCCCGGCTGGTGGCACAGTTCGCCGAGCACTACGGCGAGCTGCTGCGGACCGTGCTGGACGACCCCGACCGGCCGCTGGCCGACCTGCCGATCGCGCCGCCCCCGCCGAGCCCCGCGCCCCGCGCCTTCGACACGCGGTCCTGCTGCCACGAGACGTTCGCCGAGCGGGCGGCGCGGTGGCCGGACGCCGTCGCCGTCGTCTGCGGCGAGCAGAGCGTCACCTACCGCGAACTCGACCAGCGCGCCAACCGGCTGGCCCACCGCCTTCGCGAACTGGGCGTCGGACCAGGCGTGCTGGTCGGTCTGCGGGCGCCGAGGTCGGTCGAACTGGTCGTCGGTCTGCTCGGCATCCTCAAGGCGGGCGGCGCCTACCTGCCGCTGGACCCGGCCGACCCGCCGGCCCGCACCCGCTCCCTCCTGGAGGACGCGCGGCCCCGCGTGGTCGTCTGCGCCGACACCCTGGACGGGCACCCCGGCCCGCTGGTGCATCCGGCGGATCCGGCGCTGGCCCGCCACCCCGTCACCCCGCCCGACACCGCAGTGGGGCCGGACGACCCCGCCTACGTCATCTACACGTCCGGCTCGACCGGCCGCCCCAAGGGCACCCTGGTCCCGCACCGCAACATCGGCCGCCTCTTCGCCGCCACCGACGCCTGGTTCGGCTTCGGCCGCGACGACGTGTGGACGCTGTTCCACTCCTACGCGTTCGACTTCTCCGTCTGGGAGCTGTGGGGCGCCCTGCTGCACGGCGGCCGGCTGGTCGTCGTGCCCTTCGACGTCAGCCGGAGCCCGCGCCACTTCCACGACCTGCTCTGCCGGGAGAAGGTCACCGTCCTCAACCAGACGCCGTCGGCGTTCATCCAGCTGATCCACGCCGACCGGGAGGCGACCGGACACCTGTCCCTGCGCCACGTCGTCCTGGGCGGGGAGGCGCTCAACCCCGCCGTCCTGCGCGACTGGTACGCCCGGCACGCCGAGGACACCCCGCGCCTGACGAACATGTACGGCATCACCGAGACCACCGTGCACGCCACCTGCCGCCCCCTGACGGCTGCGGACACCGAGCACGACGGCACCGGCAGCCGCATCGGCGTACCCCTGCCCGACCTGCGGATGCATGTCCTCGACCGGCACGGCCGGCCGGTGCCGTGCGGTGTGGTCGGCGAACTGTACGTGGCGGGCGCCGGACTGGCCGCCGGGTACCTCGACCGGCCGGAGCTGACGGCCGCCCGCTTCGTGGCCGGACCGGACGGCCGCCGGTACCGCACCGGAGACCTCGTACGGACGCTGCCGGACGGCGGCCTGGAGTACCACGGCCGGTCCGACGACCAGGTGAAGATCCGCGGCTTCCGGGTCGAGCCGAGCGAGGTCACGGCCGCGCTCGCCGCCCTCGACGGCGTCCTCGACGCGATCGTGGTGCACCGGGACGGCCGGCTCGTCGGCTACGCCGTCACCGACCGCACCGCCGACGCGCTGCGCGAGCGGCTGGCCGCCCGGCTGCCCGGCCACCTGGTCCCGGCCCACCTGGTGGTGCTCGACCGGCTGCCGCTCACCGCCAACGGCAAGGTCGACCGGCGGGCCCTGCCCGACCCGCGGGAACAGTCCGTGGCACCCTTCACCGCCCCGGCGACCCCCGCCGAGACGGTGCTCGCCGAAATCTGGCAGGACGTCCTGGACCGGCCCCAAATCGGCGTCGACGACAACTACTTCGCCCTGGGCGGCGACTCGATCCGCAGCATCCAGGTCGTCGTCGGCGCCAAGAACAGGGGACTGCGCCTGGAGGTGGCCGACCTGATGCGCCACCAGACCATCCGGGCCCTCGCCCGAGTCGTCACCCCCGCCACCGCCGACGTGACCGACCGGGAGCCGTTCGCCCTGCTGCCCGCGGCGGACCGCGCCCGGACCGGACCCGGCATCACCGACGCCTACCCGATGTCCCGCCTCCAGTGCGGCATGGTCTTCCACGGCGAGCAGTCGGGCCACTACCACAACGTCAGCAGCTACCTGCTGCGCGCGGCCTTCGACGAACGGGCGTGGTCCGACGCCGTGTCCGGGCTGATCGACTGCCACGAGATGCTGCGCACCTCCTTCGCGCTGACGGGGTACTCCCGCCCCGTCCAGCTGGTGCACGCGAGCGTCCCCGTCCCGCTGTCCGTCGAGGACCTGCGCGGGCGCCCGGACCAGCAGGAACTGGTCGCGGCCCGCTTCGCACACGAACGCCGCGCGCGGTTCGACGTGGCGAAGCCGCCCCTCGTCCGCTTCCACGTCCAGCGCCTGTCCGAGGACACCATGCGGCTGTTCGTCACCGAGCACCACGCGATCATGGACGGCTGGAGCGAGCGTTCCCTGCTGACGGAACTGCTCAACCGCTACGCCCGCACCGGACCGGTCCACGCCCCCGCCGCGCGCTTCCGCGACTACCTCGCACTGGAGGAGGCCGCCGCCGCGGACCGCGGGCACCGGGACTTCTGGCGCGGGCAACTGGACGGCATGACCCTCGCCCGGCTGCCCCGCTGGCGCCCGCCGGCCGGCCCCGCCGCGATGAGCCACCTCGAACGCCCGGTCGCCGGGGAACTGTCCACCGCCGTACCGGCCCTGGCCCGCAGGCTCGGCGTACCGGTGCGCACGGTGCTGCTCGCCGCCCACCTGCGCGTGCTGAGCCTGCTCACGGCCACCGACGACGTGGTCAGCGGCGTGGTCTGCAACGGCCGCGTCGAGGAACAGGACGGCGACCGGGTCGTCGGCCTGTTCCTCAACACCCTGCCGCTGCGCGCCCGGCTGACCGGCGGCACCTGGACGGAGCTGATCCGCGCGGTCCACGCGGCCGACCAGGAGATCCAGCCCCACCGCCGCTTCCCGCTGGCGGAGATCCTGCGGACCACCGGCCGCCCGGCCCTGTTCGAGACCTTCTTCAACTTCACCCACTTCCACGTCGAACGCGGCGTCCCCCACTCCCTGGTGGAGATCGTGGCCGAGGACCGGGCCGGGGACGTGGAGTTCCCCTTCGGCGCCGAGTTCTCCGTCGACAGCGCCACCGGCCGGCTGCGCCTGGCCCTGCGCTACGACACGGCCCAGTTCACCGAGCGGCAGACGGCCCTGGCCCACGGCTACTACGTGGCCGCGCTGGACGCCATGACACGCCGGCCCGACGCCGCCTACCCGAGCTGCGTCCTGCTCTCCCCGGCCGAACAGGAGCAGCAGCGCGCCTGGAACCGGACCGGGCGGCACTACCCGCAACCGCACGTGCTCCACCAACTGGTCACCGACCAGGCGCACCGCACTCCCGACCGGGCCGCCGTACGCTTCGAAGAAACGCAACTGACTTTCCATCAACTTAACGACAGAGCCGACCAGTTGGCCGCCGCGCTGTGGCACCGCGGAGTACGGCCGGGGCGGTTCGTCGGGCTGCTGCTGCACCGGTCGCCGCGGCTGCCCGTCGCGCTGCTCGCCGTGCTCAAGTGCGGCGCCGCCTACGTCCCTTTCGACCCCGGCCATCCGCGGCGGCGCCGGGAGGCCCTGGCCGAGCAGGCGGGCCTGAAGCTCATGCTGACCGACGCGGACGTGGCGGACCTGGAGCGCGAGGCCGCCGGGCCGGACCTGCCCGGCATCCCGCCCGGCGCCGCGACCGTCGGCCCGGACGCCCCCGCCTACCTCATCCACACCTCCGGCTCGACCGGCACGCCCAAGGGTGTCGTGGTCCCGCACCGCGCGGTGTGCAATCGGCTGCTGTGGATGCAGCACGAAGACCCGCTGGCCGCGGGCGAGAAGGTGCTGCAGAAGACCCCGTACACGTTCGACATCTCCGTGTGGGAGCTGTTCTGGCCGCTGATCGGCGGCGGCACCCTGGTGCTCGCCGCGCCGGACGGCCACCGCGACCCCCGCTACCTGGCCCGGCTGATCCAGGACGAGTCCATCACCACCGCGCACTTCGTCCCCTCCATGCTCCAGGCATTCCTGGAGGAACCGGAGTCCGGGCGCTGCACCAGCCTCACCCGAGTGGTCAGCGGAGGCGAGGCGCTGCCCCGCGAACTCCAGGACCGGTTCATGGCGGTGCTGCCGGCCGCCGCGCTGCACAACCTCTACGGACCGACCGAGGCGACCATCGAGGTCACCGCCTGGCGCTGTGTCGAGGACGACCGCGGTACGGTCCCCATCGGCCGCCCCATCGCCAACGCCGAGACCTACATCCTGGACCGGTACGGCCACCCGGTGCCCCTGGGCGTCCAGGGCGAACTCCACCTGGCGGGCGTACCGCTGGCGCTGGGCTACCACGGCCTGCCCGAACTGACCGCGCAACGCTTCCCGGTGCGGACCCTGCCGGACGGGACGTCGCGGCGGATGTACCGCACCGGCGATCTGGCCCGGCAACTCCCGGACGGCGAGATCGAGTTCCTCGGCCGGGCGGACCACCAGGTGAAGCTCAGGGGATTCCGGGTGGAGCCCGGCGAGATCGAGGCCGTGCTCGCCCGCCACGAGGCGGTGTCCGAGTGCGCGGTCGCCCTGCGCGACGGCCGGCTGGTCGCGTACGTCGTGGGCGAACCGATCGGAGCGGCCGAACTGACCGGCTTCGCCAGGAACTGGCTGCCGGACTACATGCTGCCGTCCGCGGTGGTACCGCTGGCCGCGATGCCGCTGACCCGCCACGGCAAGCTCGACCGCGCCGCACTGCCCGCACCCGGCCCCGTGCGCGGCGAGCCGGAGCGGCCCGCGACACCGGCGCAGGCCCGCGTGGCGGCGGTCTGGGAACGGGCCCTCGGCACCGGCCCGGTCGGCGTGCACCAGGACTTCTACCTGGCCGGCGGGGACTCCCTGACGGCCCTGCGCCTCGTCGCGCTGCTGCACGAGGAGTTCGGCGAGCGGCTCCCGGTCGGCGACGTGCTCAGCCACCCGACCGTGGCGAAGCAGGCGGCACTCCTGGACCGGGCCCGCCACGGCGCGGACCGGAGGCGGGCACCCCTCTTCCTGGTGCACCCGGTGGGCGGCACGATCCTCTGCTACCGCGAACTGGCGGCCGCCCTCACCGCGGTGTACGGACTGTCCGCCACCGGCCCTGCGACCGGGATCGAGGCCATGGCCGAGGAGTACCTGGCGGAGATCCGCCGGGTCCAGCCCAAGGGCCCCTACCGGCTGGGCGGCTGGTCGTTCGGCGGTGTGGTCGCCTACGACATCGCCTGCCGGCTGCGCGCCGAGGGCGAGGCGGTGGAACTGCTCGCCATGCTGGACAGCGGTTTCACCGGCGCCGAACTCCCGGACGAGGCCGGGCTGCGCACCTGGCACCTCCGGGACGCGCCCGACGCGGACTACGACGTCTTCCGGGCCAACGTCCGCGCACTGAGCCGCTACCGGCCGCCGACGTACGACGGCCGGGTCCTCTTCCACCGCGCCACCGGCAACACCGACGCCGAGCGCTGGCGGGAACGGGTGACCGGCCCCTTCGACCTGCGGCAGGTGGACGCCGACCACCAGCGGATCGTCCGCCATCCGCAGGTGATCGCCGACCTGCTCGCGGAGGTGGGCTGACCGTGGCGGCCCTGTGGCGCAACGCCGCCTTCCGCAACCTCTGGCTCGCGCAGACCGTCTCGCAGTTCGGCGCCAACGTCACCGTGGTCGCGCTGCCCCTCACGGCCCTGGCGCTGCACGGCAGCCCGCTGGAGATGGGCCTGCTCAGCGCGGCCGGCACGCTGCCCTACCTGCTGGTCAGCCCGTTCGCGGGGGTGTGGCTGGACCGCCACTCCAAACGCCGGCTGCTGATCCTGGCCGACCTCGCGCGCAGCGGGCTGCTGCTCGCGATCCCGCTCTGCGCCCTGACCGGCACGCTCTCCCTGCCCCTCCTGCTCGCGGTCGCCCTGCTGGTCGGAGCGGGCACGGTGGTGTCCGACATCGGCTACACCGCCTGCCTGCCGACCCTGGTGCGCACCGAGGACCTGGTGCGGTGCAACAGCAGGATCGAGCTCAGCTCCTCGGGATCGCTGATCCTGGGGAACTCGATCGGCGGCATGGCCGTCCAACTGCTCACCGCGCCGCTCGCACTCCTGGCCAATACGGCGGCATACCTGCTCTCGGCCGCCTTCACCTGGCGGATCCCGCCCGAGCCGCCCGCCGTCCGGGCGCCGCGCGAGCGGGGCGAGGTGTGGCGGGAGGTGCGCCTCGGTGCCGCGTTCGTGTTCGGCAGCAGGCCCCTGCGGGCGCTGACGGGCGCCTCGGGCACCTTCAACCTCTTCCTGTTTCTCAGCGAACCCGCCTTCCTCGTCTTCGTCACCCGCACGGTGGGGCTCACACCGTTCGAGGTCGGGCTGGTCTTCTCCGCCTCCGGGGCGGGAGCCTTCGCCGGGGCCCTGGCCGCCACCCGCGCCGCCGACCGGCTCGGGGTCCCGCTGGCGCTGACCGGCTCGCTCGCCACCGCCGGGGCGGCGTCGGCGATCGTCCCGGCCGCGGCCATGGCCCCGCAGGGCCTGGCCCCCGCCCTCATCGCCGTCGCGCACTTCGTGATGAGCGCCACGGTCATCGTCTTCAACGTCACCCAGCGCAGCCTGCGCACCTCGCTGACCCCGGCGGACCTGTACGGCCGGATGAACGCCTCGATCCGCATGATCGTCATGGGCGCGGCGCCCGTCGGCGGCCTGCTCGGCGGGTGGCTGAGCGCCACCGCCGGCCCGCGGGCCGCGCTCGTCGTCGGCGCCCTGGGCATGGCGACGGCCTGCGCCTGGCTGCGCCCCTTCCAGCCGGCCGCACGCGACGGGCACGGGACCAGGACCGGGCACGGGACCGGGCCGAGCATCCCCGCGCCCCGGCGGGAGAGTGCACCACCGGCGAGCGGTCCGCTGCCAGGGCGGAGGCGGCAGGACCGTACGGCCGCGGATGGCCACGGCCCCGGATCCCCTTCGGCGTGACCGCCCTGCACACCTCACACGTGCAGCGTCCACGGTCGCGGTTCCGCCAGGGCCAGGCGGGGCTTCCGGGCGGCCCAGTGGTGGACCGCCGTCGTCATCGCGGCGGCCGGGTCCCGGACGGGATGCGTCGGGGTGAAGGGGGCGGCCATGCTGGTGTAGCTCTGGAACATGGCCAGCAGCTTGACGGCCTCGGTCTGGAAGGGGGAGAGGTAGCGGTCCGCGAGGGGGAGAAAGAAGCGGGTCCAGGTGTCCGGGGGGACGATCGGGGGGCGGGCGATCGGCGGGGCGCCGTGGGCGGCGCGGAAGGTGTTGAGCGCCGTACAGGTCACGTCGATCAGCGTGGCCAGCCGCAGGCTCGCGGGGCCGGCCGCCACGGTCTCGGTGCGGGAAGCGGGGGGCGGAGCACCGAGGGCCGCGCCCGCGATCGCCCGTGCCACCTCGTCCACCGGGCTGATCTCCGCGAACCCCTCCGGGTCGCCGACGACGACCGCGGCGAGCCCGGACACCAGGGCGTGCAGCAGCGTGTACGGCCCGGAGAAACGGGCGATCCCGCCGTCGCGCCGCCTGCCCACGACCAGCGGGGGGCGCACGATCGTCAGCGGCCCGGAGTGCTCGCCGCGCGCCACCTCCTCGCACACCGCCTTGGACCACTCGTAGCCGTTGCGGTAGCCGTCGAACTCCGTCACGGCGCCGGTCCGTTCACCGGCGACGTACGCCGTGGACACATGCACCAGATGCGTGTCGGGACCGGCGAGGGCGAGGACCGCGCGCAGCGGGTCCACGTTGGCGGCAAGCGCCTCGGCACGGGTCATCGTCCAGCGGGTGGAGGCCGCGGTGTGCACGATGACGTCCCAGGGGCCGCCGAGCCGCGCCGGCACCGGCCCCCGCCCGAGCGGCCAGGGCACGATGTCCGCGTCCGTCGCGCGCCGTGCCGTACGCACCAGCACATGCGGCGGCGCGTCGGCCGCGCGCAGGGTGTCGACGGTCTCGGTGCCGATCACACCGGTGGCACCGGTGACGAGGATGCGCATGGTTCCGTCTCCGAGCGGGCGTGAGGGTCAGGGGGCGGGGGAGAGGACGAGGCAGGCGTTCTGCCCGCCGAAACCGAAGGAATTGGACAGCACCGGCGCCGGACCCACCGTCCGGGACGCGCCGGTGACCAGGTCCACGAGGTCCGCCTCCGGGCTGGTGCGGGTGTTGGCGATCGCCGGGACAAGGCCCGCCGACGCGCAGCGCAGCGCCAGCGCCGCCTCCAACGCCCCGGAGCCGCCGATGAGATGACCGGTGACGCCCTTCAGCGCCGTGACCGGCGGGGACTGCCCGGCGAAGCAGCGGTCGATCGCGGTGGCCTCGGCCCGGTCGTTGAGCAGCGTGGAGGTGCCGTGCGCGTTGACATGGCCGATGTCCGCCGGCGACAGCCCCGCGTCGGCGAGCGCCGAGCGCATACAGGCCGCGGCGACCGAGCCGTCCTGGTGCGGGGCCACGATGTGGAAGGCGTCGCAGTTGTCCGCGTAGCCCGTGATCTCCCCGTGGATGCGCGCCCCGCGCGCCACCGCGAGGTCCCAGCGCTCCAGCACCAGCAGCGCCGCGCCCTCGCCGACCACGAATCCGTCCCGGTCGGCGGCGAAGGGCCGACTGGCCAGCCAGGGCTCCTCGTTGCGCAGCGACACCGCCCGCATCCGGGCGAAGCCGCTCATGATGACGGTCGTGACCGGCGCGTCGGCGCCACCCGCGAGCGCCACGTCCAGCTCGCCGTGCCGGATCTTGCGGGCCGCCTCGCCGAGCGCGGTGGTGCCGCTGGCGCACGCGGTGGCGTACGTGGTGCACGAGCCGCGGAACCCGAACCGCATCGCGATCCGGCACGCCGGGGAGTTGGTCATGGTCCGCGGCACGGTGTGCACCGGCATGCCCATCGGGAAGCCGCCGTGGTCCAGCGCGGTCGCCTCCATGCTGGGCAGCCCGCCGATGCCGGTGCCGAGCTGCACCCCCGTGCGCTCCGGGGCCAGTTCGCCGGGCAGCGCGGCGTCGGTCACCGCGTCGGCCGCCGCGCACAGCGCCAGCATGGTGACCCGGTCGATCTGCCGGGCCTCGCGCCGGGTCAGATACGCCTCGGGCTCGAACGGCGGTACCAGGCAGGCGAAGGCCACGGGCACGGCCTCGGCCACCAGCCGATCGACGGTCGCCGCCGTGGACTTGGCCGCCAGGAACGTCCGGAACGCCTCCTCGGGCGTATTGCCCGCGGGCGACTTCACCCCGATGCCGGTGACGGCCACCCGGAAGCGGCCGTGTGCGTCACGGCCGCTCACCGTGGCTCCGCGAGCCGGGCTTCCAGCAGGTCCACGGCCTGGCCCAGGGTCTCGGCGGCCGTCAAGTCCCGTACCGCGATGGGCAGTCCGAGGGCCGTCTCCAACCGGGAGCCGATCTCCATGAGTTCGAGACTGTCGATCCCGAAGTCGTCCGCCAGGCGGGTGGTGTCGTGCAGGTCCTCCGGCTCGGTACCGATCACATCGCAGACGACGGTACGCAGCAGGAGGCCGAGCTGTTCACGGGTCCGGGTGGGCATGGGCGTTCCGTTCTCCTTCGGCGTCGGCACGGCGCGGACGGGCGGCGTGGTCATCTCTCGGCGCACCGGGCCGCGGCCGTGGCCGTGGCGTGCTCCAGGGCGGCCAGCGCCTCCGCCACCTCCGGCGGGCCGCAGGCGAGTGAGGGCAGCAGCCGCACGGTGGTGGGGCGGCTCAGACAGGGGGAGACCAGGAGGCCGGCGTCGGCCAGCCCGAGGACGACCTCGCCGGCCAGATGCGGGGTGGCGTAGTCGAGGCCCCACAGCAGCCCGCGCCCGCGCACCTCACGCACCGCGTCGGCGTGCCGCCCGCGCAGCCGGGCCAGTCCCTCGGACAGGGCGTCGGCCAACGCCTCGCCGTGCGCAGCCAGTTGCTCGATCGCCGCCAGGGCCGGGGGCAGCGCGGCGCACGCCAGCGGATGACCGCCGAAGGTCGCCGAGTGCAGGAACGGGTCCGCCTCCAGCGGCGCGTACAACTCCTCGGAGCACACCACCGCCGACAGTGGTACGACGCCGCCGCCCAGCGGTTTGCCCACCAGCACCGCGTCCACGGGCAGCCCCTCGGCGAGGGCGAGGGACCGCTCGCCGCAGCGCCGCAGACCGCACTGGATCTCGTCGGCGATGACGAACGCGCCGTACCGCCGCGCGTCCGCGCACCAGCGCCGCAGCACGGCCACGGGCAGCGGTACGACGCCGTTCTCGCCCTGCACCGGTTCGAAGACGACGGCCGCCAACTCGCCTGAAGCGGCGGCGCGTTCGACGGCTCCGGTGTCCTCCGGGTCCGCGTGCGCCACGTCGATCACGCTGCCGCGCAGCCCGGTGCGGAACAGCGGGCTGTGGGTGAGCGCCAGCGCGCCGGTGGACTTGCCGTGGAACCCGCCGCGCACCGCGAGGATCCGGCCCCGCCCCGAGGCCAGCCGGGCCAGCTTGACCGCCACCTCCACCGCGTCGGCGCCGTTCAGCCCGAAGTACACCTTGGGCAGGGTGCCTTCGAAGTACTCCACCAGGGTGGCGGCCGCCCGCGCCGTCACCGGGTTGGCCAGGCTGCGGGTGGCGGTCGGCAGGGTGTCCAGCGCCCGGCGCACGGCCGCCACGACCGCCGGGTGCCGGTGGCCGAGCAACGGTACGGCGTAGGAGCCGAAGTCGAGCACGCTCCGACCGTCGGAGAGGGTCACCCGGCACCCCTCGGCCTCCACCTCCACGGCTCCCCGACCCGCGAAACTCCCGGTCAGCGCGAGCCGGGGCGAGAAGTGCCGCCGTACGAGATCGAACGTCCGCTGTGCCTCACGGAGTTCACCGCCCGCCCTGCCCTCTTTCCCCCCGCCACCGCCGACCACCGCACCCCCACACCCACCGGCCTCGGCCGCCGCTGCGGCATTTGCGCCGCCTCCGGACACGGCCGTATCCCTCCGTCGACGGGGCTCGGCCGCGGCTGTGTCCCTTGCGCGGCCCTCGTTCCCGGCGGTGCCGTTGCGCTTGCCTGCCGCCTCGGGACTCTCGCCGCCTGCCGTCATCGTCGCGCCTTTGGGTCTGTCGGTCTCTCCCGCCGCTGCGGTACCCGCGCCGCCTCCGGACACGGCCGCATTCCCACGCCGACCGGCCTCGGCCGCCGCTCCGGTGCTTCCATCGCCGCCCGTGACCGTCGCGCCCTCACGCCCACCGGGCCAGCCCGCCGCCACGGCACCTTCGCCGCCGCCCCTCACCGCCCCGCCCCCACGCCCACCGGGCTCAGCCGCCGCCTCGGGACTCTCGCCACCTGCGGCCACCGTCCCGTATCCGCCGGGTTTGCCCGCCGCCTCGGTGGTCCCCTCAGCCCCCGTCACCGCCCCGTCCCCACGCCCACCGGGCACAGTCGCCGCCTCGGCACTCTCGCCGCTGCCCGGCACAGCCCCGCTCCCGCGCTCGCCCGCCGCCCCGGCGCTCCCCCCACTCACCGCCCCGCCCCCGCGTCCGCCCCGCCCATAGGCCGCTCCGACCGCCCCTCCAGCCGCCGCTCCAGCGCCCGCAGCATCTGTGCCGCGTTTTCCCGCAGTGCTTCCGAGGCGACCGGGTTGAGCATGTCGGACAGCAGTGGGATGCCGATGTCGAAGTCGACGTGCAGGGACACCGTGCTGTGGTCCGCGCCGGCCGGTGTCACGGCCCAGTAGCCCGAGAAGTCGCCCAGGTCACCGGCGACTTGGCGGAAGTCGAAGCGCCGCGCCGCGTGATCGAGCACCTCCGCCTCGGTCCAGCGCAGGACGGAGCCCTTGAGGTGGACGGACCATGCCGTCGTACGATGCCGGGCGTCGCCACGCTCGACCACCGTCACCGACTCCACGTTGTCCATGCAGCCCGGATAGGACTCGACGTCGGCCACGGCGGCCCAGGCCTCGTCGGGCGGGGCGGCGATGCGCAGTTCCACGTCAACTCGGGGCATACGAAATCCTCTTCTCGGGCGCGGGAAGCAGCTCGGCGTGCGGACCGAGGGCCTCCGCCAGGGCGGTGTCCAGGGCACGCGGCAGCAGGGCGCGCAGCAGGGCGCGGCGCAGCGGGCGCCGGTGGGTGAGGGCGTAGGACTGGGGGACCAGGTGGCAGCCCAGTTCCACCTTCGGCGTGTACGCGGTCTGCGCGAAGCGGATATGCGTGCAGCCCGACTCGATGGCCAGCCGGATCGCCGCGTAGTGCACCGCGTGGTACAGCCGCGCCTCGTGGGCGATCCGGTAGTCGAGGCCGATCCGCGCCCCGGTCGCGCCGGTGCCCCGGAACAGGCACAGCAGGAACGCCACCAGCCGCTCGCCCTCGAACGCGGCGACCAGCGCCCGCCGGGGCTCGGCGGCGCCCGCGAGGGCGGCGAGGAACGACGCGTCCAGCCGGTCCAGCGTCTGGTCCGCGCGCTCCATCACCTGCTCGTACAGGGCGAGCATCTCGGGCAGCAGGAGAGTGAAGTCCTCGACGAATTCGATGCGCGTGCCCGGCCAGGCCGCGAACTTGCGCAGCTTGCTGCGGGCGTTGCGCCGCGGCTTGGCCGGCAGCGCACGGACGTAATCCTCGAACGAGTCGTACCCGAGCCGCAGTTCGGTGTCCGGCATGCTGCGCGTGAAGAAATACCCCGCGCGCTCCAATTCCGGCCGCAACAGCGCGAGTTCCGCGTCGGCGAAGTCCTTGAACACCACGGTCCCGAGCCCCGCCAGGTCGGCCGCTTCCCCGACCGCCGACACGAGCAGCCGTACGGCCTCCGGTGGCAGCGGACCGGCCCCCAGGACGTGCCCCTGGCCCAGCAGATGGCCGCAGAACAGCATGGGCACCCGCAGCAGGCCGGGGCACACGGCGCGCAGCGGGCGCAGCAGCCGGCGTTCGCGTGGGCCCACCACGTCGTCCAGGCGCAGGGCGGGAAAGAGGCACAGCGGCAGTACGGCCACCACCTCCCCGTCCCGGCGCAGCAGCAGATAGCGGTAGCCCGCGGGGCCGAGGCGACCGCGTTCCATCGCCGCGAACACCCCCTGGGACCACAGCGGATCGTCGGCCGGGGCCAGCCTCCGCCAGACCTGCGGCGGCACGGCGCCGACCGTGCCCGCCACCTCGACCCGGTAGGGCGCCCGCGCCGCCACGGGCGACGGCCCGCCCGGTCGCGGCACCGCACCGCGCTCTCGCCTCATGGATACCTCCTCGGCGGCTGGGATCGACGGGTGGATCGGTGGCTGGGGTTGAGGGGAAGGGGGGATCGGCGGCCAGAGCCCCTGCGCACGGCGCCGCTCAGCCGATGCGCAGCCGGGCGCCGTCGAGGTGCTCCCGCAGCGGCCCGGCCATGCGGGCGCGCGACGGCGGATGGAAGGCGAGCCCGGTCGCGGCCGAGGCGAGGTACGTGCCGTCGGGCGAGCCGATGAACGCCATCCCGCCGAGGGCGGACAGGCACCGGGGTGCCGTGCGGGCGATGGCGTCCTGCGCCGCGTACCGGGCGTGCAGCGCCCGTACCAGGAGTGTGTCGTCCCACGCCTCGGTCTCCATGGCCGTCGCCACGGCCTCCACGGCGAGCATCGCGGCCTCGACGTCGACCAGGAACGGCGTCGGGTCGCCGCCGTAGCCGCCGGGTCTGCTCAGCACCCGTTCGACCAGGCCGCTGATCACCCCCAAATACCCGGCCGTCAGCAGCAGTTCGAACCAGAGGAAGCCCGCGACGTTGAGCGCGTCGGGCACCGCGTCGGCCGTGACCTCGGTGGCGACGACCATCTGCGGATCGAGCTCCACCTCGGTGAGCACCACCTCGTCGCTCTCGGCCCCCGCCAGCACCGGACTGCCCCAGAACGGCCGCACGCTCAGTCCGGGGGTCTTCGCCGGTACCAGCGCCACCGCGAGGCGTGCCACCCCGTCCTCGCCGGTGAGCGTGACGGAGGCGGTGAGCAGGTCCATCGACCGGGACAGGCTGCACGGCTTCTTGCTGCCGTTCAACACCACGCGTCCGCCCCGCAGTTCGGCCCGGATGTGCGGGCGCAGGATGTTCTGGCCGGTGTTGCCCTCCGCGAACCCGGAGGCCAGCAGCAGCCGTTCCCTGGCGACGGCGGTCAGCAGCAGGCCCTCCATTCCGGTGCCGTGCTTCGCGGTCTCCACCAGCCCGGCGACGGAGAAGTGATGCATGGTGGTGGCGACCGCGAGGGACGGGCAGCGGGCGCCGACGGCCCGCTGCGCCCGGACGGCCTGGAGCACCGTGGCCCCGGCGCCGGAGTGCTCGGCGGGCACCAGCAGTCCCGGCCCGCCCGCAGCGCGGAACGCCTCGATCGCGGGGCTCGGCGCGCGCTCCAGGTCGGTCAGCGGATGCGCGGCGAGCGCGGTGTCCAGTCCGGGGAGCAGCCGGTCGAGCACGGCGCGTTCGGTGTGCAGGAAGTTCACGGACGTCCCTTCTGTGGGCCGGGGCCCGGCGGGGCCGCTCAGCCCGAGGTGACCAGGGGCAGCCGGGTGAAGGCCCGCATGCTGATGCTGTCCCGGCGCACCGGGCGCCGGGCGTGGGCCAGTCCGGGGAAGCGCGCCAGCAACTGCCGTACGACGGCGGCGCCTTCGAGGCGGGCGAGGGCCGCGCCCAGGCAGTAGTGGGCGCCCGCGCTGAAGCTGAGCACCCGGATGTCGGGCCGCAGCACGTCGAAGGTGTCGGGGTCCGGATGCCGGGCGGGGTCGCGGCCGGCGGCGGCGAGTACGGTGGTGATGTTGCCGCCCTGCGGGATCGCGACGCCGCCCACGGTCAGCGGCCGGGTGGCGATCCGCTCCGTCATCCGCACCGGGGTGTCCCAGCGCAGGGACTCCTCCACGGCGTTGGGCACCAGCGCGGGGTCCTCGCGCAGCAGGGCCAGCTGGCCGGGGTGGCTGAGCAGGGCGTGCACGGTCAGCCCGAGCAGGCTGGTGGTCGTCTCGAAGCCGGCCACGAACACCAGCAGCAGCAGGTCGAGCAGTTCGCCCTCGCCGAGCCTGCCGTCGCCGGTCTCGCGCACCGCGAGCAGCGCGGAGACCAGGTCGTCGGCGGGTTCGCGGCGGCGCAGGGCGACCAGCCGGGCGAAGTATCCGCGCAGGGCGGTCACCGCCTCGTCGGCGCGTTTCCAGTCCTCGTCGGTGCGCACCGGCTCCAGCAGCCGGCTGGCGTCCTGCCCGTAGTGGTGGAAGCGGTCCTGGTCCGTGTGCGGGACACCGATCAGGTCGCCCACGACGGCCACCGGCAGCGGGTATCCCACCAGTTCCTGGAAGTCGGCCGCGGCGCCGTCGCGGGTGGCGTCGGCGAACCGGTCGAGGAGGGCGGCGGTGGTGGTCTCGATGCGCTCCGTGAGGGCGGCGACCCGGCGGGCGCTGAACCGGTCGGCCACCAGCCGCCGCAGCCGTATGTGGTCGGTGCCGTTGGCGCGCAGCAGCGAGGAGTAGAAGAACACGGCGGCCGGATGCTCGCGCCAGTCGGGCAACTCCGTTTCGCACCAGGTGAGATCGGGAGTGAGACAGGAGGGGTCGCTCAGCACCTGCTGGCAGTCGGCGAACCGGGTCAGGAAGTAGGTGTCGAGCTTCTCGTGGTAATAGACGGGGGCGATACGGCGCAGTTCGGCCAGGGCCGGATAGGGGTCTTCCTTCCCCTCGGCCGTGAACATCGACGAAAGCAGCGTTTCCGAATCCACCGTTGTGGCCTTTCCGGCCATCCGGTCCGGGAGCGGAGTGGCACGACGCCAGTATGTCCCCCGGCTGGTGCGACTTCCATGCCGGTGAATTCTCCGGCCAATTATGACCCACCTCTGGCCGGATCCGATAAGGGGCGTGAAATACGCGCCCTCTTCACTACCCCGAGGTGCGACCGGGTGGTGAAAGAGGGTGAATTTATAAGTCATATAAGCGGGCTTTGTGTGCTGTTAACGCGGCGGCTCGGACTGGTGAATCAGGGCTTTACCGAGGCCCCGGAGCGGAGCCCCGGAGCGAAACCCCGGAACGTGACTATGTCTGGACAAAGTCTTGACAGTGGCCCCGGCGGGGACTTGTATCGCGTCCCGGCACGGCAGCGCCCTTCCCGTCGCACACACAGCGAGGTGCACAGAACGATGGATCGTTCCCATCCCCGTGGTCGGCCTGGACTCGGCTCTCGCCGACGGGAAGCTGAAGCAAAACCCCTCGATCGGCACCGTCGTCACCCTCGGTGCTCCGTTCGCCGCCACCGCGGTGCGATCGGCGGGCGATGCGGGTAGCAAGGCCAGTGTGGCCACCTTCGACCTGGACAAGGACCTCGTGCGGGCCGTGCCCGCCGACCGCGCCGGCATCACCGTTGAACAGTTGACCGACCACATGGCCGGCGGCGCCGGACTCGCCACGCGCCGGTGGGAGTCGTCCCAGGTACGTGGCGTGGACCTCGACGCGTTGCCCGAACGTCCGGGCGACACCTTCCCCGAAGGGATCACCTGACCATGCCGTACGACCTCGACCGCATCCGGGTCGGCTCCGCACCCGACTCCTGGGGCGTCTGGTTCCCCGACGACCCCCGGCAGGTGCCCTGGGACCGCTTCCTGGACGAGGTCGCCGAGGCCGGCTACAGCTGGATCGAACTGGGCCCCTACGGCTACCTCCCCACCGACCCCGCGCGGCTCGCCGAGGAGGTGGACCGCCGCGGCCTCAAGGTCTCCGCGGGCACGGTCTTCACCGGCCTGCACCGTGGCCCCGCCGTCTGGGCGGACACCTGGGCCCACGTCTCCCGAGTCGCCGCGCTCACCCAGGCGATGGACGCCCGGCACCTCGTGGTGATCCCGTCCTTCTGGCGCGACGACAAGACCGCCGAGATCCTGGAACCGCCCGAGCTGACCGCCGAGCAGTGGGGCCACCTCGCGAAGGGCATGGAGCGGCTCGGCCGCCGGGTGAAGGAGACGTACGGCCTCGACATCGTCGTCCACCCGCACGCCGACACCCATATCGACACCGAGGCCCATGTCGCGCGCTTCCTCGACGCGACCGACCCCGGCGCGGTCGGCCTCTGCCTGGACACCGGCCACTACGCCTACTGCGGCGGCGACAGCGTGCGGCTGATCGAGACGTACGGGGAGCGCATCGGCTATCTCCATCTCAAGCAGGTCGACCCGGCCGTCCTCGCCGACGTCGTCGCGCGGGGGCTGCCTTTCGGACCGGCCGTTGCGCGCGGCGTCTTTCGCGAACCTCCGCATGGACTACCGGAATTGGGCCCCGTGCTGGAGGCCGCGCAGAAGCTGGGGGTGGATCTCTTCGCCATCGTGGAGCAGGACATGTATCCCTGCGAGCCGGACAGGCCGCTGCCGATCGCGGTGCGGACGCGGCGGTTCCTGCGGTCCTGCGGGGCGTGAGAAGTGGGGGGCGAGGCGCATGGAAGGGGCTGAGCGTCCGCCGGACCAGACCGGTGTCCCGCCCGAACGCCTCGCATACGTGCGGGACTTCATCGCTCGCCTCGTCCGCTGGGCGCCGACCCGCGAGGACATCACCGGCCTCCTCCTCGCCGGCTCCTCCGCACGCGGTACCGCCCGCTCCGGCTCCGACGTGGACATCGCCCTGCTGACCACCGATCCGGCACCCGACGCGTCGTCGCCGACGGCGCCCTCCCGCTGTACGACCCCTCGCGCGTCCTCGCCGAGTTGGTCCGGCACTGCCGGCCATGACGCCGGGGGTCGGGCGCCGTTCCTGCGCAACCCCGACGGACGCCGTTCCGCGCACCCCTCACGGACGCCGTTCCTGCGCAACCCTGACGGATTCGCGCCAGGCGCGGCCGGGAACGAACCGGGGGCACGCGGGCGTTGTTCAGGTGAACGGGGGCGCCCGCGCAGACGGGAGGACGAGGATGACACACCGTACGGAACCCCGTAAGACGGCACCGGAACCCGCCGAGGCGGCGGCCCGGCGCCGGGACCGCTTCGGCACCCTGCCCGAGCGGATACATCCCGAGGACACGGTCGAGACCAGCCCGGCCACCCTGCCGGACCCGGCCCGCGACCGCTATCACGCGGACGAGTGGCTGGTGCGGTACTGCGGCTGACGAAGCCCCGTACCGCGCGCGTCAGGCCTGCCGCACCTCCGCGACCGGCACCGGGCGGTGCTCGGCGCGGGAGAGCGCGCAGGCCTCCGCGATCCAGCCGGCCTCCAGGGCGTCCCCGACGGTGCACGGAGACGGCCTGGTGCCGGCCACCACCTCGGTGAAAGCGGCCAGTTCGGCGCGGTAGGCGTCGGCGAAGCGGTCCATGAAGAAGGCGTGCGGGATGCCGGAGGGGAAGGCGGCTCCGGACTCGACCGGACGCAGCGGCAGCCGGTCGTCCAGACCCACGGCGATGGCGTCGGCGCTGCCGTGCAGCTCCATGCGGACATCGTAACCCCGGCCGTTGTGGCGGGAGTTGGAGACCAGCGCGATCGTGCCGTCGTCCAGGGTGAGGACCGCGCCCACGGTGTCGGCGTCACCGGCCCGCGCGATGTGATCGGCGCCCCGGTTGCCGCCGACCGCGTACACCTCGGTGACCTCGCGGCCCGTCACCCACCGGATGACGTCGAAGTCGTGCACCGAGCAGTCCCGGAAGATGCCACCGGAGGCGGCGATGTACGCGGCCGGCGGCGGCGCCGGGTCCAGCGTCGTACAGCGCACGGTGTGCAGCGTCCCCAGCTCGCCCGCGCGCACGGCGGCGCGCGCGGCGGCGAAGCCCGCGTCGAAGCGGCGCTGGTAGCCGATCTGGACCGGCACCCCACTGTCGCGCACCGTTTCGAGCACCGCCACGCCCTCCGCCATGGTGCGGGCCACCGGCTTCTCGCAGAAGACCGGGACACCGGCCGCCACACCGGCCCGGATCAGCGCGGGATGGGCGTCCGTGGCCGCCGCCACGACGAGGGCGTCCACCCCTGCGGCCAGCAGCGCCTCCGGCGAATGTGCGACCTCGGCCCCGAACCGCTCGGCGGCGGCCGCCGCGGCCTGTGCGAACGGATCGGCGACCACGAGCGATTCGACGGCGTCGAGCCCGCAGAGGGTCTCGGCGTGGAAGGCACCGATGCGGCCGAGGCCGAGGATTCCGATACGCATGGGTGTTTGCCGCTCCTCAGGTTTCGGACGAAAGGGCGTAAGCGCGAAGGGCGATGCGCAACCCGTCTACAACTCGACCCAGTTGCCGCTCGCCGCGGACTCGGCCATCGCGTCCAGGAGGACCGCGCCGCGCACCGCGTCCGCGAGCGTCGCGCCGTACGGTCTGTCCTCGGCGATGGAGCGCAGGAACCGGTGGGCCTCGATGACCTTCAGATCGTCGTAGCCCATCGCGTTGGCCGCGCCCGGCTGGAACGCGGCGAACTCGCCGTCGCCGGGCCCCACATACACGGTGCTCACCGGCTGGTCCTGGAAGGAGGTGCTCCGGCTGACCGCGAGTTCGTTCATCCGCCGGAAGTCCCAGAACACCGCCCCGCTGGTGCCGTGCACCTCGAAGCCGTAGGCGTTCTGCTCGCCGACCGAGACCCGGCAGGCCTCCAGGACGCCGCGGGCGCCGGAGGCGAAGCGCAGCAGACAGCCGACGTAGTCCTCGTTCTCCACGGGGCCGCGTTCGCCGCCGCGGGCGCGGGCGTGACCGGTGGTGGCACCGCTCGGGCGGGCGCGCTCGGGGACGAAGACCGCGGTGTCGGCGGTGAGCGCGGTGATGTCGCCGAGCAGGAAGCGGGCCAGGTCGGCGCCGTGCGAGGCCAGATCGCCGAGCACCCCGCGACCGCCGCGCTCGCGCTCGTATCGCCAGGTCAGGGCGGCGTCGGGGTGGGCGGCGTAGTCGCTGAACAACCGGAGGCGGACATGGGTGACGGTGCCGATCCCGCCCGCCGCGATCAGCTCGCGGGCGGCCTCCACGGCGGGCGCGTTGCGGTAGTTGAAGCCGACCGTGCCCCGCACCCCGGCGCGCGCGACCGCCTCCGCGACGGCGCGGGCGTCCCCGGCGGACAGGCCCACCGGCTTCTCGATCCACAGGTGCTTGCCGGCCTCGGCCATCGCCACCCCGATCCGGCGGTGCAGGAAGTTCGGCGCGGTGACGCTCACCGCCGCGACGCGGGGATCGGCGGCCACCTCCCGCCAATCGCGGGTCGCGGTGGCGAACCCGAACTGCTCGGCGGCCTCCTCGGCCCGGCCCGGCACCTCCTCGGCGACCGCGATCAGCCGTGGCCGCAGCGGGAGCCGGGGGTAGTGGTGGGGGAGACGGGCGTACGCCCGCGCGTGCACCCGGCCCATCCAGCCGAACCCGACGACGGCGACACCCAGTTCCTCCACCCTGCCCGCCTCTCCGCGTCCGGCACCACGGGACGGGACCACCGTCCCGCGCCCGGCCACCTTTGTCCGGACATGGCGGTGCTGTCAACGCCCCGAACGGGCCGCGGCGTCGAAATCGCCGGTTTCTGCGGGCGCCTACCGATGCGGAGGGCGCCTACCGATCGGGCCCCACAGGTGGGGCGCCTACAGATTGATGGCGTACGCCTTGCGGAGCGTCTCGTGCACGGTCCACGTCGTACGGTCGCCCGCGCGCAGCACGGCCATGTCACCCGGTCCTACCCGCAGCGTCGGGCCGTCCTCGACGTCGATCGTGGCCGAGCCGCTGATCACCACGAACAGCTCGTCGGCCTCGGTGTCGGTGACCACGCCCGGCGTGATCTGCCAGATCCCGCGGAGCTGCCGGCCGTCCGGCGACTCCCAGACCACCTTCCCGGTGACCTCGGGGTTCCCGGAGACGATCTGTCCGGGGTCGAGGGGCTCGGGTTCGAGGTCGGCGTCGGGGATGTGGAGCGCGAAGCTGTGCGTCATGGGCCCGACCCTAACGGCGCCCGCGCCCCGGCCGCCGTCGACAGAGTGTGCGGCATCGGGCCTGGTCGCAGGACACTTCGTCGGGCCGCGCGGACTGGCGGGGGCGCGGGGCGGGGGTGATCGTGGAAGACATGGCCGACTCGACCGCGGCGGACGCCCGGGGACACGCGGGGGGCGGGCCGCGCCCCGGCGGGCACAGCACCCGCGAGGCGCTACTCTTCGGCGGGGTCTACGGCGCCGTCCTCGCCAGCTCGATGGTCGCCGCCCTCACCCGTTACGGCGCCAGCACCCCCGCGACCCGCCGCTACGACGCCCTGTGGCTGCTGGTCACCGCCCTCGCCTCCGCCCTGGCCCACGGCTACGCCCACTACATCGCCGAGCGCGCTCCGCACCGCCGCTGGGACGGCGTGCGCGCCCTGCGCAACGAGTGGCCGCTGGTCGCGGCCGTCCTGCCGACGGTCTTCCTGCTCGCGGGCGCGGGCTGGGGGTGGTGGCCGGCCAAGGGCGTCGAATACCCCGCCTTCACCCTGAACATCCTGATCCTGTTCACCCTCGGCCTGACCACGGCCCGCAAGGCGGCCCGCCCCTGGCCCGCCGCCGTCCTCATGGGCCTCGGTGACGCCCTCCTCGGCCTGATCGTGGTCGTCGCCAACACCCTCATCAAATGACCCCGGCCCCGATGTCACCAGGCACCCGAGCGCATACGGTAAGGTTGACCTGCGTGATCACGCGACACACCGCGTGAGACCGCAACGGGACGTGGCGCAGCTTGGTAGCGCACTTGACTGGGGGTCAAGGGGTCGCAGGTTCAAATCCTGTCGTCCCGACTCGGCAGAGTCGTGATCGAGGGCCGGTTTCGGAGAAATCCGAGACCGGCCCTCGTCGTTTTCGGGGTCGACGATCGGGTACGGCGCACATCTCTCCGGGGCGAGAGGGCAAAGGATTCCGTGGGAAAGCGCGCTTGGAACAACGAATCAAGAAGATTCATGGCGGTCAAGCGATGGAATCAGTACCATACCTCACTGTCCGCTCACGCCGCAGGACCGCGACCCGGCCCGTACACAGAGGAAGCGCCGATGAACTCCCCTGCCGCCGCACGCCAGTTGCCGGTCACCGAGCGCACCCGTCACCGCCGCTTGCGCGAGCAGGGCAGCCTGGACCGGGGGCAGCTCGACGCGATACTCGACGCCGGTTTCGTCTGTCACCTCGGCGTCACCGTCGAGGGCACGCTCATGGTCGTACCGACCGTCTACGGCCGCGACGGCGGAACGCTGTACTTCCACGGCTCGGTCGCCGGCCGCAGCCTGGTCGCCTCGCCCGGTGCCACGGTCTGCGTCACCGTCACCCACGTCGACGGACTCGTCCTGGCCCGCTCGGTGTTCGAGCACGGCGTCAACTACCGCAGCGCCATGGTCTACGGCACTCCCCGCCTGGTCACCGACCCCGGCGAGAAGCTCGCCGGCCTGCGCTGCCTCACCGAGCACGCCGCGCCCGGCCAGTGGGACTACGCCCGCGGCCCGAGCCGCAAGGAACTCGCCGCGACCGCGCTGCTCGCCCTCTCCCTGGACGAGGCGTCCGTCAAGGTCCGTACCGGCGCCCCGGACGACGGCGACGGCGACGACGCCCGACTCGGCCTGTGGGCCGGCGTGCTCCCGCTGCGCGCCACGTGGGGCGCCCTGGAGCCGGACCCGGCGCTGCCCGAGGGCATCGAGCCCCCCGCCCATCTGGCGCAGCGGGCCGGCACCCCGGCGACCTGAACCGACGCTCGAACCGCCGGTATTCCGCCCCGGCGCCTACGAGCGCGGCCTCCCCTCGCTGGGGCACTCCAGCGCCGCGAGCCGCCCGTCCCGTACCTCGGCGATCCGGTCGGCGACCGCCAGGTGGGTGTGGTCGTGGGTGACCAGGACCGTGGCGGTGTTCCGGTCGTGGGTCAGCCGGGTGAGCAGGTCGAGGACGGCGGTGCCGCGCTCGTGGTCCAGGGCGCTGGTGGGTTCGTCGACGAGCAGCACCGCGGGGTCGTTCATCAGGGCGCGGGCGATGTTGACCCGCTGCCGCTGACCGCCGGAGAGCTGGTGGGGGCGGCGCCCGGCCTGCCCGGCGAGGCCGACCGCGTCGAGCAGCGCCATGGCCCGGCCGCGCGCCCTGGCGGGGGAGCGGCCGGCGATGTGGGCCATCACCTGGAGCTGTTCGGCGGCGGTGAGCGAGGGCAGCAGATGGGGCTGCTGGAAGACGATGCCGATCCGGTCCCGGCGCAGCTCGGTCAGCTCGGCCCGGCTCAGTCCCGCGGTGCGGACGCCGTCGATGGTCACGGTGCCGCTGTCCGGTGTGATCAGCGTCGCGGCGACGGCCAGCAGGCTGGACTTGCCCGAGCCGGAGGGGCCGACCACGGCGGTCAGGCTGCCCTGAGGGACCTCCAGAGCGACCCGGTCGAGGGCGGTCAGCCGGGTGTCGCCGTCGGGATAGGTGAGGGTGATGTCGCTCAGGCGCAGGCTCATCGGGCGCTCCCCAGGGCGGTCAGCGGGTCGACGGAGGTGATGCGGCGGACGGACAGCGCGGCCCCGAGGGCACCGAGTACGACCGTCACCGCGGCCGGCACCAGGACGGTTCCGGGGGAGAGGACGAACGGCACGGCGCCGCCCACGACGAGCGCCCCCAGTGCGGCGGCGACGCCGGTGCCGAGCAGGGTGCCGCCGACGAGCAGCACGACGGCCTGGCCGAGCGCGTCCCCGAGCAGGTAGGCGGTGGAGGCGCCCAGGGCCTTCAGCACGGCGACGTCGGCACCCCGCTGGATGGTCCACACGGTGAAGAAGGCGCCGATGACCAGCGCGGAGATGGCGAACAGGAAGCCGCGCATCAGCTGGAGGGAGCCGTTCTCGGAGGTGTAGGAGCCGATCGCGGACAGCGAGTCGGCCCTGGCGACGGTCCTGGTGCCCGCCCGCCGGTCGATCGCCGCGAGGTCGGCCCCGGAGCCGGTGGTCAGGGCGATCACGGTGGCGGCCGGGCGTTTCCCGTCGCCGGTGGGCGGGGCGGTCCCGCGCCACACGTCGAGGCTGGTCCAGACGACCGGGGTGTGGCTGAAGAAGGCGTCGCCCCGCACCGCGGCGACCGTCAGCCGCCGCCCGGCGAGGGTGAGGGTGCCGCCCTCGGTCACGCCGAGGGCGTCGGCGGCGCCGGTGGACAGCACCACCGTACGGTCGTCGAGCCTGCCGCCGTCCGGGGCGAGGCGGGAGCCGGGGCGGACGCCGAAGACGGCGACCCCGGCGGTCCGCTGCCCGGCGCCGGCCTTGGTGGTGCCGATCCCCAGCGGTTCGGCGCGCTCGACGCCGGGGGCCGCGGCCCACTGCCGCCACTGCGCCGCGGTGACGGTGGAGTCGGCGTACGACAGACCCTGGCCGCGGGCGGGCGCCTGGAAGGCGATCCCGGTGGCGGGCAGGCCGGTGATCGCCGACACGTTCTGCCGGCCCAGCCCGGCCGTCAGCCCGGACAGCAGCCCGACCAGCAGGGTGATCAGTACGACGACGGTTCCCATCAGGGCGAAGCGCCCCTTGGCGAACCCCAGGTCTCTCCAGGCGACGAACACGGCCTCGGCTGTCCTCTCCGGCGGTGGAAGCGGTATGCCCCCACCGTCGCCGCCGGCCCCCCGTGCGCGCGTCCGGCGCCGGACGGCACTTCGTGGGCCGGAAGGCGGTGCGCGGGTTCCACCTTTCGACAGAGGCCGCCGGTTTGGAACCTCTCGTAGCCTGTAAGGCACTGTGAACACCGCTTCCCCCGCTCCGACCCCGACCACTCGGGCCCTGTCCTGGTGCCTGCACCTGCTGGTCGTGGGCCTGCTCACGCTGGTCGCCTGGCGGGCGGTGGCCGACGGCCGGACCGCCGCCTGGCCCGTCGTCACCGCCGCCGTGGCCTGCGCCGGGGTCTACGCGGCCGGGCCCCCGCTGCCCGCCGTGCGCCGCTCCCGGCGGGCCGCGGCGCTGTGGCTCGCCGCGGTGGGCGCCGTATGGCTGGTGCTGCTGGTCCTGTCCCCCGACGCGGTGTGGGTGGCGTTCCCGCTGTACTTCCTCCAGCTCCATCTGCTGCCGCGCCGGGCCCAGATCGCGGCCGTGGCCGCCACCGCGGCGGCGGCCGTCTGCGGCTTCGCCGCCCACCAGGGCTCCTTCGGCGCCGCCATGGTGATCGGGCCCGCGCTCGGCGCCGCGGTCGCGGTCGCGGTGGTACGGGGGTACGAGGCCCTGTACCGGGAGAGCGAGCGGCGCAGACGGCTGATCGAGGAACTCACCGCCACCCGCGCCGACCTTGACCGGGTCCAGCACACCGCGGGGGTGCTGGCCGAGCGCGAACGCCTGGCCCGCGAGATCCACGACACCCTCGCCCAGGGCCTGTCCAGCATCCAGTTGCTGCTGCGCGCCGCCGAACGCGCCCTGCCCGGCCGGCCCGATGCCGCCGCCGGCCATGTGGCGGCGGCCCGGCAGGCCGCGGTGGACAATCTCGCCGAGGCCCGCCGCTTCGTCGCCGCCCTCAGCCCGCCCGCCCTGGACGGCAGCACGCTCGCCGACGCGCTGGCACGGCTGTGCGCCACCACCGGCACCCACCACCGGATCCCGGTGCGGTTCCACCTCACCGGCGACCCGGTCCCGCTGCCCACGGCGCACGAGGTCGCCCTGCTGCGCATCGCCCAGTCCGCCCTCGCCAACACCGTGCGCCACGCCCGCGCCACCGGCGCCGACGTCACCCTCGGCTACCGCGGCGACCACATCGCCCTCGACATCACCGACGACGGCACCGGCTTCGACCCCGCGCTGCCGCCCGCGCCCGACCCGGAGAGCGGCGGCTTCGGCCTGGCGGCCATGCGCGCCCGGATGCACGACCTCGGCGGCACCCTGACCATCGCCGCCGCGCCCGGCCACGGGACCTCCCTGGCCGCGCGGCTCCCGCTCGGCGCCCCCGCCGACCGCACGCCCACCCCCGCATTCGAGGCCCGCCCGTGACCGACGACAGCTCCCCGCGCACCCCCATCCGCCTGCTCCTGGCCGACGACCACCCCGTGGTCCGGGCCGGGCTGCGGGCGGTGCTGGAGACCGAGCCCGGCCTCGTGATCGTTGCCGAGGCCGCCACCGCGGAGGAGGCCGTCGCCCGCGCCGCCGGGGGCGATGTCGACGTCGTCCTCATGGACCTCCAGTTCGGCAAGGGCATGGGCGGCGCCGAGGCCACCGCGCGGATCACCGCCAGGCCGGGGGCGCCGCGCGTCCTGGTCGTCACGACGTACGACTCCGACGCCGACACGCTGCCCGCCATCGAGGCCGGCGCCACCGGTTACCTCCTCAAGGACGCGCCGCCCGAGGACCTGGCCGCCGCCGTACGCACCGCCGCGGCCGGCCGCACCACCCTCGCCCCCGCGGTCGCCGAGCGCCTCATGAACCGGCTGCGCACGCCGGGCGCCGCCCTGACCCGGCGCGAGACCGAGGTGCTCACCCTGGTCGCCGGCGGCCTCTCCAACCAGGCCGTCGCCCACCGCCTCCACCTCACCGAGGGGACCGTCAAGTCCCACCTGGCCCGCGTCTACACGAAGCTGGGCGTCGACTCCCGCACCGCCGCGGTCGCGACGGCCACGGACCTGGGGCTGATCCGGCGCTGACGTGGGCGCGGTGCGCGAACCGGGACACGAACCCGGCGCCGTACCGGCTTACGTCAGGTCGCGCATGCGGCGGATGCCGCTGGTCCACACGGCCAGCGGGGTCAGGAAGGCGAGGGCGCAGATCAGCCACAGCGCCCCCCGGTTGCCGAGGGCACTGGCCGTGGCGCCGGCGGTGAGCGCGCCGAACGGCACCGCCCCCCAGGAGATGAACCGGACCGTGGCCATCACGCGGGGCAGCAGCTCGGGCGGGGTGACCGTCTGCCGGTGGGTGCGGGTGAGGATGCTGAGTACGACGATGCTCGCGCCGAAACACAGGTTGCCGAGCGCGAACAGCAGCAGCCCCCAGCCGCTTCCCGCCAGCGGCATCAGCAGCGCGAGGGACGCGCCGAACAGGGTGGAGGCCAGGATGGTGCGGGCGCTGCCGACGCGGCCGGCGAGCCGCGGGGTGAGCGTGGCGCCGAGGAGACTGCCGAGCCCCTCCATGGCGATCAGCACACCGACGAGCCCTGCCGGTGTGCCGAGCGTGCGCACCAGGAAGACCGGGAGCAGTGCCATGAAGGCGCCGCAGGTGAAGTTGGCCAGTGTGGCCGCGGCGACGCAGGGGCGGATGACCTTGTGGTGGGTGACGAACCGCCAGCCCTCCTTGATCTGCCCCGCCATCGACTCCGCCGGCCCCCCGGACCGGACGGGGGCGGGCCGTGGCAGGGTGCGCAGCAGCACCGCGGAGACGACGTAGCTGACGACGTCGAAGACGAGGGTGAGCGCGCCGCCGAAGACCTGGACCAGCAGACCGCCGAGCGAGGGCCCGCCCAGCTGGGTGGCCGACACCGAGGCGGACGTCAGGCTGTTGCGGGCGGTCAGTTCCTCCTTGCTGACGATCGACGGCAGGAACGTGGAGTTGCCCACGTCGAACAGGACCGTCGCCAGCCCGATCACCAGCGCCACCAGGACCAGCTGGGCCAGATGCAGGACGCCGAACGCGGCCGCCACCGGTACCGACACCAGGGCCGCCGCCCGGATGAGGTCCATCGCGACCTGCGTACCGCGCAACGGCAGCCGCTGCACGATCACCCCGGCGGGCAGGCCGATGGCGATCCAGGCGGCGTACTGGGCCGCGGTCAGGAAACTGACCTGGAGGCTGGAGGCGTGCAGCACGCCGACCGCCACCAGGGGCAGGGCGACGGTGGTGATCGCGTCACCGGTGCCGCTGATCGTGGACGCGGTCCAGTACCGCCAGAACGCGGAGGCGGAGCGCCGGTCCGCCGCCGGATCGAGTGGTCTGACGTCCTGGTGGGCGGTCACGAGATCTCGACCTCCATGGTCAGGTCCCGGCATCGCTGAATGACGAGGTTGACCCAGGTCTGGGGCTGGTCGGGATCGAAGGACCGCATGGTCTCCAGGGCCCAGTACTCCTCGAACGCCAGCGCGTCCGGCCGGACCTCGCGGAACCGGCGTGCCCGCCACTTCGGCGTACGGGAGCCGAAGTTGCCCTTGCTCTCCAGCAGGGCGTCCACGGTGTGCCCGAGCGCCTTGCGGGCGGACAGCACCGCGCTGTCGAAGTCCCCGGCGGCCAGCTGGCCGCCGGCGTCCTCGATGGAGGAGTCCGCCTCGGCCAGCGAGCGGGTGGTCACGAAGGCCCGGAAGGCGGACTTCTCGACCTTGCGCCGGCACTCGTCGGCCCAGGCGGCACCGCTGAGGGTGAGGCAGGTGCTCATCCGCTCCAGGAACAGCTCCTCGGCGTCGATCAGCGCCTTGGCCGTGGAGCTGCCGGCCTCGAACTGTTCCCAGCTGACCTTGTCGATCATCTGCTGGACCTGGCTGTCGAGCCAGTACTTGATCTCCCAGCGCCGGCCGTCCACGTGCAGCACGACCGCGGGGACGACACCGGGCTGGAGCGGTACCGGGATGGTACGGGCGCTGTCGCCGGTCCACGGGGTGGAGGAGACGACGTTGAAGTCGTAGTCGCTGGACTCGTTGGACCAGCCGCGGGCGACCGAACCCACACAGCACACCGCGAGGCAGTCCGCCGGTATGAGCCCGCGGCGATCCATCTCCTCCAGGCAACCGGTCAGACTTGTACTCATCGCTCTACCTCCTGGGAAATTACTCGCCTCAGCGTTCAGCACAGCCGCTCGTGCCGTCAACCGCCACGTGAGACAGGGGAGTTGGATCGAAAACGGGTGACTGCGGGCCGTGCTCAGCGCCATACGGCGAAGGGGGTCTCGGTCTCCTCGGGCGCGAAGGAGCCGTGGTCGTAGCGGTAGGCGGCATCGGTGAGGAACTTCTCCCCCTCCGCCACCAGCAGGACGTCGCCGACCCGGCCCCGTGCGGCCGAGCCCGGCGCGAAGACCCGGTCCGCCGGCATGACCCGCACGGCGCGGGGGAGCGCCGCGCGCAGTCGTGCGGACAGACCGGCGCCGCCGTCGCGGTCCTCGGGATACAGCCAGCGCATACGTCCGGCGCCGCCCATCGTGAAGCCGTGCCGCTGTCCCATGTGGTCGAGAAGGTCCGCGAGCGCGGGGTCGTGCACCGTGGGCACCAGACCGTGATCGGCGTGGGCCACCACCACGACACCCCGCGCGACCAGCGCGTCGGCGAACGCGCCGAGAGCCGTGAGGACTTCGGTGGTGTGGCTGTCGTACCCGTGCCGGTGCACGTGCTGATCGACCTCCACGTAGCACCACAGGAGGCAGGGCTGCCCGCTGCCGTGCCGGGCGAGTGTCTCCTCGACCGCCGTGCGGACGCGGGCGGCCACCTCGGCGGACGTCCGCCTGCGGTAGGCGCCGTGCTCCGTGTAGAAGGAGTGGCCCGCGAGTGGGCGGGCGTGTGCCAGCAGGGCGTCGCGCCAGGCGGAACCGTAGTGCTCCATGTCGCCGAGCACCGCGAGCGGCGTACGGCCGTGCCGGGCCGCGTCGGAGAAGACGTTGCCGGCGGCCGGGGTCAGGCCGGCGCCTTGGTAGTCGAGGAAGTTGACCAGCGCGGGGCCGCCCGAGGGCGCCGCGAAGACCACTCCGGGCACCGCGTGGTCGTCGACGCCGAGACCGGTCAGGGAGCTGAGCCAGCAGGCGGAGGACGTCGTCGGGGAGACCGCGCGCATCAGCCGGACGTCGGCGGACGGCCAACAGGGGCGCGCCGCGGCGAGGTTGACGCCGTCCAGCGCGAGCACGACGACGTGCCGCCGCGGGTTCTCGGCCATCACCCGGTCGAGCCGTCCGCGGAAATCGGTGAGGGACATCGATGCAGGGGCGTTCACCGCTGAGGGACCACACTCTCTGTCGAACGTACCCGGCGGGGACCGGATCTGACGGGGCGTCGGCCCGGCGGCGCCTTAGACATCGTCGGCGCTGTCCACGGCACCCTCCACCCGGCGGCCCTCACTGGGCCCGGCGCAGTGCCTGGCCCGTGGCCTGCGCCGGGGCGCGGGTCGGGCCGAACAGACGGACCGTGAGATCGCCCGGCTGATGCAGCCGGATGCGCGGGTTGAGGCCCTCGCCGCGCCGTGGCTGCGCCTGAGGGCTCCGGGCGGGGGCGGGCGCGGTGCGGTTCAGCCGCTCCTCGGCCAGTGCGCCGATGATGTCGGCCCACTGGCGGGTGTGACCGGGCATCTGCGGCCTGCGGGAGGACTCGCGGATGCGGTTCCACAGACCGGCCTCGCTCCACTGCGTGAAACGGCGGTGGGTGTTCTGCCAGGACACGGTGAACGCCTTCGGCAGCGCCCGCCAGGGCACCCCGCTCACCAGGACGTACACGATCGCGGCGAACATCGCCTCGTCGTCGGCGCGTTGGGTGCCGCCCCCCTGTGGCCGCGCCGCGGGGCGCGGGAGGTACGGGCGGGCCAGCGGCCACAGCGCCATGGGGGCGAGCCAGGCGAAACGGCCCGCGCCCGGCGTCGTCGCCTGGGACTGCGGGTAGGGCCCCGGCGACTCGGGCAGACGTGCGGCGCCGGGAGCGGGTGTCTGTCGCAACGGGGAGACCGTCTGCGGGTACCGGGTCACTTGGCCTCCAGGGCGGTCGCAAGGGCACGGAAGATCAGCGCGGTCGAGGCCGCGCCCGGATCCTGATGGCCCACACTGCGCAGGCCGAGATAGGAGGCGCGGCCGCGGCGGGCCTGCATCGGCTCGGTGGCGCGCGCCCCCTCGGCGGCGGCCGTGGCCGCGGCTCGCGCGCAGGCCGCGAGTCCGGCTCCGGCCGCGGCCTCGCGGGCGAACGCGTCGGCGGCCGGTCCGTACGCGTCGTACATGGTCTTGTCGCCCGGCCGGGCGGCGCCCAGGCGCTGGATGCTGTCACGGGCCGCGGCGAGCGCCGCCGCGAGCCGGTGCGTGCCGGTCTCCGCTCCGGGTGCGTCGAGGGCCTTGCCCAGGGCTTTGAAGGAGTTGCCGAACAGCGGTCCGGAGGCCCCTCCGATGGTCGAGACGAGGGTGTCGCCCGCGGCGACCAGAAGCCCGCCCGCCGTCGCGCCGTCCGTTCCGCCCGCCCCCAGGGACCGCACGACCGCGGCGTATCCGCGTTGCATGTTGACGCCGTGGTCACCGTCGCCGATGGCTGCGTCCAGGTCGGTCAGCCGGTCCTTCTCCTGGTCGATCAGCACTGCCGTCGTGCACAGCCACTCGTGTATCCGTGCGGGGTCCAACGGTCGTCCTCCCGTGCATGTGTGGTCGTCAGCTTGTGCCACCCGCGGCAGCCGCAGTGCGGTGCCGGGGTGCTCACGGGTGTCGTGCAGAGGTCGAGGAGGTGGGAGCCGGCGCGGCGGACGGTGAAGGGCACGTCTGCCGCGCCCGACTCGCTGACGCCATGGCCGGCCGGCGTCTGCGGGAGGGTCTGTACGGGGGAAGGACCGGCCGGGCCCGGTACGGCGGCCGCGGGCAACCCGGCCGGATCCGGCGGGAGATGGACGAGGAGGAGCGTGTCGTCCCGACCGGGACGGACGCCGGACCGCCCGCGCGCCCGGTCACTCGGGTTCCGGCGGGACGGCGTGGGCCGGGGTGGGCGGACACTCTCGCGGTGAGCGTGTCGGACGCTAACGCCGCGGCCGTGTTGATCAGCCTCTTCAGGACGCCCCCTACCATGAGCGGCCGCTCGCACCGAGCGGTCGTCAGACCGTGCACGCCCGGTCATGACGAACGCGGTACCTGAGCCAACTCATCCTCGCGATCAGAACACTGTTCTCCATCGCTGAACGATTACCTGAAAGTTAGATTTCCGTACCCCTGCTGTCAAGGGACGGCCACGCCCGACAATCGACGGTTTTCGCTGGTGGGCAGGGGTTTCGGGGGAGAGATGTCCTGTTCAGCCGATGGTCTGGCGTCCGGTGGCGCGGGACGCCCCCAGTTCGCGCGAAAGGTTCCGTGCCGTCTCGCGGGTCGCGATCGCGTGCGCTTCGCGGTTCGGCTCGGCGAGCAGCCGCTCGACCGGACCGACCACCCCGATGGCGCCCGCGACCGCCCCGGTGCGGTCGAAGACGGGCGCCGCGATGCCGGCGTCCCCCAGCGTCGACTCCTGGCTCTCCAGGGCGTAGCCGACGTCCTGGGCACGCTCCAACTGGGCGGTCAGTTCAGCCGGTTCGGTCACGGTCCGGCCGGTGAGCGAGTCCAGGGGCCCGTCCAGGGCGCGCTTGCGCGCCTCGGGGGCGGAGAAGGCGATGATGGCCTTGCCGAGGGCGCACGCGTTCCAGGGCAGCCTGGCCCCGGTCTCCAGCGCCTGCACGCCCCCCTGCGGGCGCAGCGCGTGGTGGACCACCAGCACCTCGTCCCGGACCAGCACCCCCACCCAGACGGCTTCGTCGGTCCGGGCGGCCAGCAGGTCGGACCAGGTCACCGCACGGGTGCGCAACTCGTGCGTGTCCAGGTAGGCGTTGCCGAACGTGACCAGGGCAGGGCCCAGGCGGTACTTGCCGGACTCGGGGTCCTGCCCCACCAGACCCTCGCACTCAAGGGTGCGCAGCAGCCCGTGGACGGCCGACTTCGAGACGCCGACGCGCTCGGCGAGCTCGGTGACGCCCAGCCGCGGTGCGGCCGTCAGTTCCCGCAGGATGTGGACGGCACGCCTGACCGACTCAACCACCACGCTCTTTTCCTCATGCTCCGGTGTGGGTTCTGTATTGATGAATCATGTTCTGATATTTAGGCTACGCGTTCATGAACCCGTCCGTCGGCATCGTCCTGGTGTCACACAGCGTAAGGCTTGCTGACGGCGTGGCAGAGCTGGTCGCGCAGATCGGGCCGGATCGCGTGCCGGTCGTCGCCGCGGGAGGCGACGACCACGGCGGGCTGGGCACCAGCTACCGCCGTGTCCGCGAGGCGCTCGGCGCGGCGGACCGGGGGGCCGGAGTCGTGGTGGTGCCGGATCTGGGCAGCGCGGTGCTGACGGCGCGTGCGGTCCTTGAGGACCATCGCCGCCCGGATGTCGTCATCGCCGACGTGCCCTTCGTGGAGGGCGCCGTCGCGGCCGCGGTGGCCTCGGCGGGCGGCGCGGATCTCGCCACCGTCCTCAAGAGCGCGGAGGAGTCACGTTTTGTCAGCAAGTTCTGAGCCCGCGAGTTCCGGGTCCGCGCATCCGACGGAGGTGCCCGGAAGCAGCCGGAGGTCCGTCGTGCTCCCCGCCGACCTCCATGCCCGCCCCGCCGGGCGCATCGCCACCGCCGCGCCGGCCGGGATACTCGCCACCGCCGAGTAGCCCGAGGGGGGCCGCCCGTGTGCCGTGAGCCCTTCAGGGAGTGGTCGTGCGGTCCAGGCGGGATTCCAGTTCGGCCAGCCGGTGTGCCGCGAGCGGGACACTGAGCCGGCCGACCGCGACGAGAGCGCCGGTCCGGGCCGACCACACCGGCTGCACCTTGCCCTGGACACCGCGGGACAGCAGTGACTCCACCACCACCTGCGGCTTCTCGGGGAAGATCACATAGGGCAGGCCGTCCGCCGCCGCGACCGGCTCGGGCAGCCCGGCGGCCGTCAACAGGTCGCGTACGTACGGCTTGTGCGCCGCGATGCGGGCCCGCAGACCGGAGGTCACGTCGCCGAGCCCGAGGACGCGCCGTCCGACGCGCAGCGACAGCGACGAGGCGCCGAGCGGCGCCACCACGCCGCGTACCTCCCCGGTCAGGGCGGCGGACGAGACGCAGTAGCCGAGACGCACCCCGCCGAGGCCGTACGCCTTGGACAGTCCGCGCACGACGATCAGGTTGGACACCTCCGCGGCGAGGTTCGCCGCGCTGAACCCGGCGGGGCAGTAGTTGGCGTTGGACTCGTCGATCAGTACCACCGCACCCCGCTCCGCGGTGCCCGCGCACAACTCGCGCACCGCGTCGAGATCGGCGAAGCGGTCGTCGGTGAGCGCGGGACGCTCCAGGAGCACGATGTCACCGGGCGGCCCGGCGCCGAAGGGCACACAGCGGCCGCCCGCCCTGGCCACCCAGTGCGGGTGGTCGGGGTAGACGTCGGTCAGGACCTCCACCGTCGCCCCGGCGGCCAGCAGGCTCAGGTCGTGCAGCAGCGGACCGACCCCGGCGCCGCAGGTCACCGACGCGGACCAGCCGGGCCGCCCGAAGAAGTCGGCGACCACCGGACCGAGTACGCCTTCGCCGTAGGGGTCCTTGACCATGTAGTCGCCGGTGTACGGCAGGGCCTCGGCCACCTCGGCGGTCAGCTCCTGCGCCACCACCGCCATGACGTCCGCACCCAGCAGGTCCCGTTCGTCCTGCGTCCAGGCGAGGTTGAGCAGGTCCGCCCCGTCGGACAGGGCACCCAGCTTCTCGTACGAGCCGATGGCGAGGGGCATGGAGGGGGGACCGCCTTCCGGATCGGTGACCGGCCTGCGGGCGGGCGCGGGGCAGCCCGCAGGCCGGTGGTGAGGGGAAAGTGCCGGTGTCAGCGCACCCGCAGCACGCTGCTGCCCGGATAGAGGGCCTGCGAGCCCAGCTCCTCCTCGATCCGGATGAGCTGGTTGTACTTGGACGTGCGGTCGGAACGGGACAGCGAACCCGTCTTGATCTGCCCGCAGTTGGTGGCGACCGCGAGGTCCGCGATCGTGGTGTCCTCGGTCTCACCGGACCGGTGCGACATCACCGCGGTGTACCCGGCCTTGTGCGCGGTCTCCACGGTGGTGAGGGTCTCGCTGAGCGAACCGATCTGGTTGACCTTGACCAGGATGGAGTTGGCGTAGCCGTCGCGGATGCCGTCCTTCAGCCGCTCGACGTTGGTGCAGAAGACGTCGTCACCGGTGAGCTGGATCTTGCCGCCCAGCTCGCGGGTGACCTGCTTCCAGCCCTCGATGTCGTCCTCGGCCATCGCGTCCTCGATGGAGGCGATCGGGTAGCGGGAGACGAGCGTGGTGAGGTAGGCGATGTGCTCCTCGACCGAGCGCTTGACGCCCTCGCCCGCGTAGTCGTACACCCCGTCGTGGAAGAACTCCGAGGTGGCCGGGTCGAGCACGAGGACGATGTCCTCGCCGGGGGCGTACCCCGTCTGCTCGATCGCGCGGACCACGAAGCTCAGGGCCTCGTCGGCGGAGCGCAGGTTGGGCGCGAAGCCGCCCTCGTCCCCGACGTTGGTGTTGTGACCGGCCTCCGCCAGGGCCTTGCGCAGGGTGTGGAACACCTCGGAACCCATCCGCACCGCCTCGGCGAAGTTCGCCGCGCCCACCGGCGCGATCATGAACTCCTGGAAGTCGATCGGATTGTCGGCGTGGGCACCGCCGTTGATGATGTTCATCATCGGCACCGGCAGGGTGCGCGCGCCGACACCGCCGACGTAGCGGTACAGCGGGAGCCGGTGCGCCGCGGCGGCGGCCTTCACCGTGGCGAGCGAGACACCGAGGATCGCGTTGGCACCGAGGGCGCCCTTGTTGGGCGTGGCGTCGAGCCTGATCATCGTCTCGTCGACGAGGTACTGGTCCACGGCGTTCAGGCCGCGCAACGCCTCCGCGATGGGCCCGTTGACCGCGTCGACGGCCTTGCGCACGCCCTTGCCGTGGAACCGGGACCGGTCCCCGTCGCGCAGTTCGACGGCCTCGTTGGCACCGGTCGAGGCTCCGGACGGGACCGCGGCGCGGCCGAACGAGCCGTCCTCAAGGGTGACATCGACCTCGACGGTGGGATTGCCACGGCTGTCGACGATTTCACGGGCTACGACTCGGGATACCGCGGTCATGTGACTCCTCGGACGCATTGATTAACTCGCCTCCATCCTGCCAGAGTTGTGCGGGCCGTGCGACGGACGTCTCGCTATTCGCAACCCAGGCCCCCCGATTGAGCTGGCCTATCCTCAATTGATCGATCCCGCGGGCGGGTTGGGCGTGTTCCGCGCACCCGATGTTTCGCGACCGCACGAAGGAGTTCACCCAATGACGGTTGTCGGCATGCGTGACACTCAGCTCACCTGCTCGTTCTGCGAGAAGAGACAAGACGAAGTCTTGAAGATCGTGTCCGGGCCGGGCGTGCACATCTGCGACGGCTGCGTCGACCTGTGCGCGGAAGTGGTCGCGGAAACGAGAAACGGGGGACAAAAGGCAGGTCTCGCCGGCGGCCTTCCGAAGCCACGTGAGATACGGGCATTCCTGGACACCTATGTGGTGGGCCAGGAGCGCGCCAAGAAGTCGCTTTCCGTCGCCGTGTACAACCACTACAAGCGGGTGCGCGGCGCGGCCGTGGACGACGACGACGTCGAACTGGCCAAGTCCAACATTCTGCTCCTCGGGCCCACCGGCTCGGGCAAGACCCTGCTCACCCAGACCCTGGCCCGGATCCTCGACGTCCCCTTCGCCATCGCCGACGCCACCGGCCTCACCGAGGCGGGCTATGTGGGCGAGGACGTGGACGCGATCCTGATGAAACTCCTCCAGGCCGCCGACCACGACCCGCGCCGGGCGGAGACCGGCATCGTCTACATCGACGAGATCGACAAGATCGGCCGCCGGGGCGACGGTCCGGCTGTCTCGCGTGATGTCTCCGGCGAGGGCGTGCAGCAGGCTCTGCTGAAGGTGCTCGAAGGCTCGTTGGTGACCGTCGCCCCGCCGGGGCGGGGGACCGGTGCGGTCGCCGGCAGCCGCAGCCGCACCGCCCAGGAGGGCATTCAGATCGACACCTCGCACATCCTCTTCATCGTCGGCGGCGCCTTCGCGGGCCTGGAGAAGATCATCGAGGCGCGTGTCGGGGCCCAGGGCATCGGCTTCGGCGGCAGCGTCCGGTCCCGGCACCGGACCGCGGCGGACGACCTCTTCGCCCAAGTGACCCCCGAGGACCTGGTGAAGTTCGGGATGATCCCCGAGCTGATCGGCCGCCTGCCGATGGTCACCTCGGTGGCCCAGCTGGACCGGGAGGCGCTGCTGCGGATCCTCACCGAGCCGAAGAACGCCCTGGTGCGCCAGTACCGCAGGCTGTTCCGACTGGACGGTGTGGAACTGGCCTTCGAGCCGGGAGCGCTGGAGGCGGTGGCCGACCAGGCGCTCAGCCGGGGCACCGGGGCCCGCGGTCTGCGGGCCATCCTCGACGAGGCGCTGCTGCCGGTGATGTACGACGTGCCGTCGCTGGAGGACGTGGCACGGGTGACGGTCACCGAGCGGACCGTGCTGAAGGGCGAGATGCCGCTGCTGACGCGCGAGGACGACTCGGTGGTGGAGCACGACTCGGTGGCCGGGCACGAGGCGAACGGGTGACGGCGGCCCGCCGCGGCTGATGTGTGGCGGGCGGTGCCGGGGAACTGGACACCCGGCACCGCCCGCCGGTCCGTGGGCGGGCGCAGCCGGCCGGCGTCGGGTCCGGACCGCCTCAGTCGAGCAGGCCGTACGCCGCCAGCGCGTCGTGGGCGGCGGCGCTCTCGAAGGCGCCGAGTTCCCGGAAGTAGCGCCGGGTCTGCTGGGAGGTGGCACGGGCGTGACTGCTCAGCACCTCGGGCGTGTACACCTCGGCGAGGATCTGCTCGGCGTCGTCGCGGGTCAGCTCGTAAGCGGTGAGTTCCTCGCGCAGCGCGTCGAGATCGGGCCGCAGGAAGGCGTCCATCAGCGCCGGCACCAGCCGGCCGGCCGTTTCGCGCTCCGCCGGTTCGAGGTGCGCCCACAGACGGTGCAGGAAGTGCGCGAAGTAGGCGTGGTGGCGGCCCTCGTCGAGGGCGTGGTCCCGGATCGTGCCGGTGACGGCGGGGGCCACCGCCTCGCGTTGCGGGATCTCGGCGAGACTCGCCGAGATCAGGGTCTCCGAGACGATCACGAACAGCAGCTCGGCCAGGGGCCGTTCACCGGCCGGCAGCTCGGCCAGCAGATCGCTCAGCCGCCGCAGGAAGAAGGGTTCCTCGGGCAGTCGGGGGGCCGTTCCGGTCACCGCCTGCACCTGGTCCGCGAGATCCGCGGAGAACAGCGCGTGGTACGCCTCGTCGCAGTACATCTTGTAGGCGTCGAGGCGCATTTCGCCGGGCACCGGGACGCCCACCGTGCCGCGCGCGATGCCCAGCACGGTGCGGTTGACGACCAGGTACTCGAGCTTGGCGGTGAAGTCCAGGTACCGGTACAGGTGCTGAACCAGCACCTCCTGGAACTGCGGCGCGGGCAGGTCGCGGACGAGCGGGTGCCGGGTGACCGGTACCAGGTCGGGCGGGAACAGCCACGGTGCCGGACCGCCGTCGCGGGGATCGGCGTCGAGCAGCCGCCGGGGGGCGCTGCGCACGCTGGAGCGCTCGTACCAGCTGCGGAAGGGACTGCGGTAGGGGGCCGGCTCGCCGCTCGCGACGGCCGGATCGGCGCCGTCGGCCTCCGCGGAGGTCTCGCCGCCCTCCGTCCCCCGCGCCGTCCCCGGATCGGGCGACGGCGCGCGCAGCAGGCGCCGGGGACAGTACGACAGGGCCGAGCAGCCGACGAACATCCCTACCGTCCCGCACATGCCGGGCCCTTCCCGCAGAAGCCCCCGCGTGCGGCCGCGGTCACGCCACGACCTCCACGACTCCGTGCCCGAGCAGCTGGACGGCGAAGTCCACGGTGTCCGCGGTGGCCTCGTCGACCCCGACGCCGTACTCCTCCGCGAGTCCGGCCGCGACCTGCCGCAGCGTCGACGTGCCGTCGATGCGGCGGAAGATGGCCTGGGCGACCTCGTCCAGTTCCAGGGCCTGGTCCTGCACGGCGATGTACAGCTTCCCGCGGTACTTGCGGGTACGGGCTTCCATCCGGCGGCGCACCACGCTGTCCGGCTGCAACTCCGTGTCTCTCATCAGTGAATCTCCACATCGATCGACAGATCTCTGCATAGCTGCACGACTCGGGTGACCCAGCCTCCGGGCCGGTCGTGGGGGAGGTCGCGCATGGTCTCCACCGCCCAGTAGTCCTCGTACGACAGCTGCCGGGGCCGTACCTCGTGGAACCGCCGGGCCCGCCACTTGGGTGTGCGGGAGCCGAACGCCCCGTGGCTCTCCAGGAGCGCGTCTACCACGTGGCCGAACGCCTTGCGGGCGGACAGCACGGCGCTGTCGGTGTCGTCGGCGGCGAGCTGGCCGAGCGCGTCCTCGATCGAGGCGTCCGCCTCGGCGAGCGAACGTGCCGTCACGAAGGCGCGGAAGGCGGTCGCCCCGAGTTCCAGCCGCCGGCCGCGCACCCATGAGGTGCCGCTGAGCGTGAGACAGGTGACCAGCTGCTCCAGGAACCGCTCCTCCGCCCCGGTCAGCACGTCGGAGGCGACGGTGCGCTCCTCGAACCGCGCCCAGGACACCTTCGCCAGCATCTGGTCCACCTGGGTGTCGAGCCAGTACGTGACTTCCCAGCGGCGTCCGTCGACGTCCGCCACCGCCACGGGCACCGAGGCCGGCCGCAGCGGCACCGGGATGGCGTGCACGGCGGGCCCGTGCCAGGGTCCGGTGGCGATCACGTTGAAGTCGTAGTCGCTGCCTTCGTTGGCCCAGCCGCGGGCGACGGACCCCGCACACGTCACGGCGAGGTGGACGACGGGCAGCAGCCCGAGGTCCTCCAGCTGCTCCAGGCAGCCGAGCAGGGCCGACTTCGCCGCCAGCGCTTCCCAGGGGCCCTGCACCAGGGCGGTGTCGGGGTTGCGCACCGGGCCACGCCTGGTCATTCCGCGCGAACCACCGACGTCAGCAGTCCCAGCTCCAGGGCCTCGGCCGCCAGCGGGGTCACGGCGGCGGTATCGGCGCCGAGCGCGGCGACCAGCTCGCCGTAGGGCCGCTTGCCGTCCAGGGCGTGCAGGAACCGCAGCCAGTCGGGGTTCTCCACCTCGTCCAGCACGTACTCGATGCTGCCGTCGACCACGAGGTACCACACGGCGGGCTCGTCGGCGGAGTGCAGCAGCAGGACGTGCTCGGGCAGCTCCAGCACCTGCTCCTGCGTGACCTCCCGGCGGCGCACCACACGGGCCTCGACGGCCTCCCGCTCGGCCGCCCAGTCGGTCACCGGGACGCTCTGCGGCACCGGCGCCTTGCGGGACTCGACGTGCGGGGTGGGCAGATCGCGGGTCATCCGCTCCAGCAGCCCGAGGTTGACCACGCGCAGCAGCAGCTCCACATGGCCGGCCGACGGGTCCTGCTCCAGCCTGCGCAACTGGGCGCGGACCTGGTCGGCGTCCAGGCGCTCGCGGGCCGCGTCGCTGGCGAGCGCCTCGTCGAGCAGCTGATCGCCGTTCTGGGCGAGCATCCGCAGGAACGTGCGGTAGGTGAGGTGTTCGCCGCTGCCGTAGAAGAAGGGGCCCTTGGGGCGGTTGACCATCTCGGGCGGCAGGATGCCCACCATGGCCCGGCGCAGGATCTGCTTGTCCCACACCAGGTTCGCCCGCAGCGGTTCGGGCACGGCCGCCACCAGCTCGATCAGCCGGTGGTCGAGGAAGGGCACCCGCGCCTCTATACCGTTGCCGGCCGCGGTGCGGTCCTCGTGCCAGCAGTTGTAGAGCTGGACATCGCGGTACTTCCAGCGGAACAGCTCCGCGTACGGGTCGCTCGCCGGCCGGCCCGCCACCTCGCGCAGATAGCGGGCGCTGACCATGGAGCGGCCCGCCCCGTCCCACCACGCGCCGACGTCCGGGCGCAGGGCGCGGTCACGGGCGGTGCCGAGGGCGTCGACGTTGCGCACGAAGTCGGGCCATTCGCCGCCGCCCGCCATGGTCTTCGAGTAGCCGCCGTTGAATTCGTCGGCGCCACCACCCAGCAGCATGGCCTTGATCTCGGGTGCGTGGGCGCCGACGTAGCGGTACATCTCGTACTTGTAGAACGTCTCGGGGCCCGCGAGCGGCGTCTCCAGCAGCCACAGGTGCCGCTTCCACTCCTCGGCGGAGGGAGTGTGCGAGGAGTCCAGCAGCACCTGGTGGTTGGCCAGGCCGAGGACGCCGGCGATGTGGTGCGCGGACTCGGCGTCGCCGTTGGCGAGGGTGCTGCCGTTGAGCGCGGTGAACGTGCGCGGCTTGAGGGAGGCGAGCGCCGCCACGGCCGCCGAGTCGATGCCGCCGCTGAGGAAGAGGCCGATCTCGACGTCGGCCATCTGGCAGTCGTCGATGCTCTCGGCCAGGATCCTGCCGTAGTCCGCGACGAGCTGCGACTCGGAGGCGGCCGCGTCGCCCTCGTAGGAGGGGAAGTCCCAGTAGCGGTGGGTGGAGCGGGAGCCGTCGCCGAGGTCGAGCGTGACGATCGACGCGGCGGGCACCAGCTCGATGTCCCTGAACCAGGAGTGGGCCGGGCTGTCGTCGGTCACCGGCGCCATGCTGAGCAGCTGGTCGCCCAGCGCCCTGTCCCAGTCGAGTTCGCGCGGGCAGTCGGGGTCCTCGAAGAGTGCCTTGATCTCGGACGCGAAGACGACCCGCTCGCGGTTGAGGTGGTAGAAAAGCGGCTTGATGCCGAACCGGTCGCGGGCGAACACCAGACGGCCGCGGTCGCGGTCCCACAGCACCAGCGAGAACATGCCGCGCACCCGGTCGAGGAAGCGCAGACCGTCGCGGCGGTAGAGATGGAGCAGCACCTCGCAGTCGGAGCGGGTGCGCAGCCGGGTGCCGGCGGGCAGACCGGCCGCCAGCTCGCGGTGGTTGTAGATCTCGCCGTTGGCGATGAGCACCAGGCCGCCGTCGTCCGTGGCGAGCGGCTGCGCACCGCCCTCCGGGTCGACCAGGGACAGCCGGACGAAGCCCAGGCCCAGCGGACCGGAGCGGAAGTACGTCTCGTCGTCGGGGCCCCGGTGGGCCACCGCGCGTGCCATCCGGCGGAGCAGGGCGTCCGCTTCCTCACCAACGGGACGGCCGTCGACTCGGGCGATGCCGGACAGGCCACACATACTTCTACCTCGCTCGCTGCGGGAGACTGGATTGACGCCGGGTCCGGTGCCGGTGCGGCACCGGGCTTGCCGCGCCCGGCCGGGACCGGGCGCGGCAAGGGATCGTCCGAGCGGACTCAGACGACCATCTTCAGGACGGTGCCGGAGGTGACCTCCTTGGCAGCCGGCTTGGCGTACTTGCGCATATCATTCACCTCCCCTGCGAAATCTCTGGAATGCCTCGGGCGGGAAAGTCGCCCTCGGCATTTCCGAATTCCGACAACGGAATGCAACAAGCCGCGCGGTGGGCCCGTCAAGGTCCACATGAGACAGTCAACAGTTGAACTACAGCAGGGGAGTTGACGTTGCCGCAGGTGAGCGGGGTTGCCGACGGGGCGTTCCGGCTCTGCCGCCCGTGGGAAGAACGAGTACGACGTGAGACAAGTCCGCGATTGCCGAGCCGCCTTCGGGCTCTGTAAAGATGGGGGCGCCGGTATCCGATCCGATTTGCTCCGGAGTACCTTCCATGGGCTATTCACAGATTTCGGACGATTCTCTGGTCCGACGGCTCCTGCGCTCGGTGCCCATCGACGCCGTCATGGACCACGTCGAGCAGGTGAGCGCCCATGACCGCTACCAGGCGTCGCTCGGCCTGGAGCGCGCCGCCCGGCTGGTGGCCGAGTCGGCCGCGGCGGCCGGGCTGGCCGACGTGGGCGTGCGGCGCTATCCCGCCGACGGCGAGCCGCAGTGGTGGACCTTCCGCGCCCCCGTCTCCTGGACACCGCTCGACGCCCGCCTGACCGTGTTCGCCGGACCGGGCCCGGACACCGCCGTGGTGTTCCGGACGGACCACGCCGAGCAGCCCTTCGCCGTGGCGACCTACTCCGCCGCCACCCCCGAGGGCGGCGCCGTCGCCCGGCTGGTCCCGGTCCGCGGGAACGACCCGGTCGGTGCCGCCGTGGCCGGGGCGATCGCGGTGGTGGACCGGGCGGCCTTCACACGGGGCTCCCTGCCGGCCGAGCTGACCGCCGCCGGAGCGCTCGGTCTCCTCACCGACGCACCGTGGAAGGGCAGCGCGGATGCACCGTACGTCGGCCGTATCGAACTCCCGCCGGACAGCGCCCTGTTCGGCTTCAGCCTCACCCCCGAGAGGTTCCGGCAGGCCAGTGCGGCCGCGGACCGGGGCGCGGTCGCCCACGCCGAGGTCACGGTGGACAGGACCGCCGCCATGCCCCTGGTGAGCGGAGTGCTGCCGGGCGACGACGACGCGGGGGAGATCTGGCTCACCGCCCACCTGTGCCATCCGCGCCCCGGCTCCAACGACAACGCGTCCGGGGTCGCCGCGCTGCTCGGCATCGCCGACACCCTGGCCCGGCTGCGGCGCGCGGACGCCCGGTTTGGCACCCGGCGCCCGATCAGGTTCTTCTGGGGCGCCGAGTTCCTCGGCAACGCGGCCGTCCTGCACGGGCGTTCACAACCGGGCGGTGGCGGTCTGCCGCAGGCGCTGATCAACCTCGACATGGTCGGGGAGGACCAGGCGCTGTGCCGCTCGCCGTTCGTCGTCGAACGGCCGCCGGAGACCACGCCGACCCTGCTCGCGCCCCTTGCCGAGCACGTGGTGGAGCAGGTTTTCACGGCCACGGCCAGCAGCCCCGGCACCTGGCAGCCGTCCCCGTTCCTCGGCTTCTCCGACCACGCGCTGTACGCCGACCCCTCGGTGGACCGGCCCGCCGTCCAGTTCTGCCACCCGGCCGACCGGTTCAACCACTCGGCCGGCGACTCCCCGGACAAGGTCTCCGCGGTGGAGATGACGCGTTCCTGCGTGGCCGGCGCCGCCCTGGCCCATCTGCTCGCCTCGGACGGGCCCGACCCGGCGGCGCGGAGCGCGGTGGTGGAGCGCTGGTGCCGGACCGAGCAGGAGGCGGCGGCCCGCCTGGCGCGGGACACCGGGGGCGCGGACGACGGCTGGTCCCGCGGTCTGCTGGACCATGTGGCGCGCCGCGCCGCGGCGTTGCGGGCGCTGGCCGCCGGAGCGCCGGCGGCCGAGGCGCGCCTGCTCGCCGGGGCGGGCGCCGCCGCGGCCGGCCCCCCGGTGCGCCGGAACTGGCCGGGGCCGCTCAATCTGCGGGCCATGCTCGGCGAACTCCCCGTCACCACACGGACGGTGCTCGGCGGGATGATCGCCGAGGACAAGCACCACCTGTCGGTCCTGTTCAACCTCGCGATCCGGGCCGACGGCGCGCGCGACCGCGAGCGGATCGTCACCGAGACGTCGTACGGTCTGCGCCGCCCCCTGGACCCCGCCACCACGGACCGCCTCTTCGACGCGCTCCTGGAGTCGGGCTGGCTGACGGAGGGCTGACCCCTCGCCGCCGGCCGGGGCGCGGCAGCCGCGGCTCAGACCCCCGGTCCGCCCGCCGCCGCCCGCACGGTGAAGCCGGCCGGCCGCTCGTCCGGGTGCCGGGTGATCTCCTCCACCGCCGAGCCCACCCGCAACACCGTCACCTCGTCGAAGGGCCGGCCCGCGATCTGCATGCCCAGCGGCAGTCCGCTCGCGGACCGGCCGGCGGGCAGGGCCAGGGCCGGGTGGCCGGTGACGTTGAAGGGGATGGTCTGCATGGCGGTCAGTTCCCGCGGCGGCGGCCAGTCGACCGGGAAGGCGTCCAGCCGGGGCGCCGGCGCGAGCCCGGTCGCGGTCACCCACACGTCGTACCGGTCGAAGACCGTGCGCCGCACGGCGTCGGCCAACTCCTGCCGGACCCGGTGCGCCTGCACCAGGTCGGCCGCGCTCAGGCCCGCCGCCGGCGCGACCCGCTGATAGGTGTACCGGCCGTAGGAGCCGGGCCGCTCCCGCAGGTCGGCCTCGTGGATGGCGTACGCCTCGGCGGCCATGATGACCCGCCCGCACGCGTTGAACAGCCGGTACGGCGGAGGCTCCACCTCGTGGACGGTGGCCCCGCGCCGGGCCAGTTCCGCCAGCACCCGCTCGATGGCCGCCGTGACCTCCGGCGAGGTCGCCGGGTCGTCCCGGAACCAGCACGGCGAATAGGCGATGCGCAGCCCCCGCACCCCCTGTCCGAGACCCGCCGTCAGGTCCGGCACCGGCCGCCGGACACTGCCCGGATCACGCGGGTCGTACCCGGCGATGACCTGGGTGGCGAGCGCGGTGTCCCGCACGGTCCAGCCCAGCGGACCGATGTGGTCCAGCGCGTACGACAGCGGGAACGCGCCCCGCCGGGACACCAGTCCGTAGGTGGGTTTCAGGCCCACGGTGCCGCAGTGGCAGGCCGGGCCGCGCACCGATCCGCTGGTGTCGGAGCCGATGGCGATCCGCACCAGCCCCGCCGCCACGGCCGCACCGGCGCCCGAGGAGGACGCGCCGGTGAAGTGATCGGTGTGCCAGGGATTGCGGGCGGGCGGGAAGGGCAGTTCCGGGCTGGGCCCGCCGAGCGCGAACTCGTGCGTGGCCAGCTTGCCGACCAGGACCGCCCCGCCGGACCGCAGCCGCGCCTCGGCCTCGGCGTCCTCGTCCGGTATGTGCTCCGCCATGAGCCAGGAGTGGCTGGTGGTGCGGATGCCCCGTGTGTCGAAGATGTCCTTCAGGGCGTAGGGGATGCCGTGCAGCGGGCCCCGGTCGAGCCCCGCCGCCAGCTCGTGGTCGGCACGGTCGGCGTCCTTGAGCGCCCGTTCCTCGGTCACGGTCACGAAGGCGTGCAGCACCGGGTTGGCCTCGGCGATCCGCGCCAGCGTGTGCCGGGTCAGTTCGGCCGAGGTCAGCGTGCCCGAACGCAGCCGCGCACCGGCCTCGGCGACGGAGAGCTCGTGCGGTTCGCGCGGTTCAGGCATCGTCGTCCTCCACGGTGAGGCGGTACACGGCCGACGGCTCGTGGCCGGCCGGACGACCGGGATCACGCAACAGGTCGGCGAACACCATGAGTTCCGCGTACGACGCGGCGGCCCCGGCCAGCCACTCGTCCGGCACCGTCAGCCCGGCCCGCCGTGCCACCTGAAGGAATTCCGTCACGCTCGTCTGGTCCTCGGCCCCGGTCACCGTCCCGGCCTCCGCAGTCCGAGGTGGTCGCGGAGCGTGCTGCCCTCGTACGCGCTGCGGAACAGCCCGCGCCGGCGCAACTCGGGCACCACCAGGTCGACGAAGTCGTCCAGTCCGTCGGGCAGGGACGGGGGCATCACGATGAAGCCGTCGACGGCACCGCTCTCGAACCAGTCCGCCAGCTCGTCCGCGATCGACTCCGCCGTGCCCACGACCTGCCGGTGACCCCGAGAGCCGGCCACCCGCTGGTACAGCTGCCGGACGCTCAAGCCCTCGTCGGCCGCCATCCGTACCAGCAGGTCCCGCCTGCTCTGCCCGGAGTTGGAGGGCGGAAGCCGCGGCAACGGCCCGTCCAGGTCGCAGCCGGAGAGGTCGACGTGCCCCAGTTCGCTGGCCAGCAGGTCCAGCCCCACCTCGGGCTGGATCAGCTCCCGCAGCCGCTGCGCCTTCTCCTCGGCCTCGGCCCGCGTACGGCCCACGAAGGGAAAGACTCCGGCCAGGACCTGCAAGGAGTCGGGGTCACGGCCGTGCTTCCCGGCGCGTGCCCGGACGTCCTCGGTGAAGGCCCGCACGTCGTTCTTGTCGTGCTGCGCGGTGAACACCACGTCGGCGGTGGCGGCGGCCAGGTCACGGCCGGGCCCGGAGGAGCCCGCCTGTATCGTCACCGGGTGCCCCTGCGGAGTGCGCGGCATATTGAGCGGCCCGCGCACCGAGAAGTGCTCCCCTCGGTGGTCCAGGGGCCGGACGCCCTCCGGCTCGAAGAACAGACCGGACTCCTTGTCACGGACCCAGGCGTCGTCGTCCCAGGTGTCCCACAGCCCCTTGACCACCTCGGCGAACTCCTGCGCCCGCCGGTAGCGGGCGTCGTGCTCGGGGTGCTGGGGCAGGCCGAAGTTGTAGGCCTCGAACGGGTTCTGGGACGTCACCAGGTTCCAGCCGGCCCGGCCCCCGCTGATGTGGTCCAAGGAGGCGATCATCCGGGCCGTGTGATAGGGCTCGTTGTAGGTGGAGGAGACCGTGGCGGTCAGCCCGATCCGTTCGGTGACCGCGGCCAGGGCCCCCAGCAGGGTGAGCGGCTCGAACTGGGCCACGTACCGGATGGCGGTACGGCTCAGCTCCGACAGGTCCGCCCCGCGCATCGCGGAACTGTCCGGCAGGAAGAGGAAGTCCAGCGCACCGCGTTCCGCGGTCCGGGCCAGCTCGGCGTAGTGCGCGAAGTTCACACCCGCGTCGGCGGGCACCTCGGGGTGGCGCCAGGCCGCCACGTGATAACCGGTCGGGTACAGGAAGGCGCCGAGCCTCATGTGGGAGTGCCGAGTCAACGCGTCAACCATCTCTCTGCATACGGGAACGGGGATCCTTCGGGCGGGGCATGCGCTGCGCCGCCTCCTCCGCCCAGTCCGCGGCCACCGAGAGGACCGAGCTGTTGGAACGGGGCCGGGCGGCGCTCTGCTGGAAGACCCGGAGCCCCTCGGCGGGCGCACCGAGGAACGTGAGCCGGTCCTCGCTGGAACCGTCCGGCAGCACCGGGTGGAAGCGCTCGGTGAGGTCCAGCGCGCCCGGCACGAAGTCGTCGGACCCCAACGGCCCCCGGTTGTGCCACAGCCGCACCAGACCGGCGTCCAGCAGGGACCGGTACAGCGGCAGCACGTCACGGCGGGGGTCGAACGGATGGACCCGGCCCTCGACCACCGTGTCCACCGCCCGCACGACCCCCGTCCTGCCGCCCGTCACGGTGAACCCGCCGGTGGCGCCGTCCCCGGCCGGACGCACCGCCGGCTGCGGCCCCACGGACAGGTCGAGCAGCCCGGCGTCGAGGAGGGCCAGCACCTTGCGCATGGGCTCCAGACCCGCGCCGTTGGAGAGGCGGTTGTAGTGGCGCAGGTGGACGCGGACGAAGCGGCGGTGCGCATCGGGGGTCAGCCCGCCGAAGTCCACCGCCTCGCCGAAGACCGCCCGCAGGTCGCGCCAGACCCCGTCGCAGGCCGCCTTCGCGGCGTTGCGCAGATTCCCCTCCAGCGCGTCGAGGTGATCGCGGCGCAGGTGGTCGGCGCTGCGCCGGGCCCAGTCCGCACCGTCGTCGCCGCGCCGGGCCGAGGACGCGGGCAGCGGGTCGAGCAGCGCCCGCCAGTCGAACCGGCCGGGCTCCGCCGCGCCGAGCGGGGCCTCCAGCGCCGCGATCAGCGCGTCCGCGCCCGCCTCACCCCACGGCCCCCGACCGGCCAGGAAGTCCCGGTGCGCCGGCTCCACCGCCGCGCGCAGCCGCCGTACGGCCGTCCCGTCCCGCAGGGTGCGGTGGTGCACCCAGGCCATCTCCAGCGCGACGAGCGGGAACAGGTGCCGGTCGAAGTCGAGCTGCCGGCGCCCGTCCGGCACGGGTATGCCGACGCGTGCGCGCAGGGTGCGCACCGCCTCGACGGTGAAGAACTCCCCGGTGTGCTCCAGCCGGGCCGGATCGGTCACCTTGCCGTTGAGCGGCCGGCCCGAGACGGGCACCCCGCTCGGGCTGACGGCGACGATCACCGACGGTTCACGGCCGGCTGGCCGGTACCGCAGTCCGTGCGGGGCCGCGTCCGGGTCGGCGGCGAAGGTGCCGCCGCGGCCCTCGGTCAGCTGGAGGAAGACATCGATGGCGGTGAGCCCGAGTCCGCGTACCGCCACGGGCCGGCCGGGCGGCACCGCGGACTCGGTCAGCCGCTCGGCCAGGGGGTAGGGGGTGGGCACATAGCCCCGGTGGGCGGCGAGCAGTTCCTCCTCGCTGCCCGGCGCCGGCGTGTTCCAGGAGTGCCCGGTGACGAAAAGGATCTCGTCGGCGACGACGTCACCGCCGTCGGCGGCCCGCACCAGGAACCTCCCGGCACCGGGGCGCTGCCCGGCGCCGGTGCGGCGGACGCCGGTGACCTCGGTCTCCCGCACCTGAACGGTGACACCGGCCACCTCGCGCAGCCGGTCCGCGTAGGACTGGAACATCTCGCGCAGGGCCAGCCCGTGGACGTACCGCTTGGGCACGTCGTGCGGGCGCAGGTCGAAGTCGGCGTGGCCGGTGGCGGCGTACCGTTCGGCACACCACTCCTGGAACGTGGGCCGCAGCGTGCCGGGCAGCAGCTTGCGCGGCGGGTTGCTCGACTCGTCCGGGGCGAAGGCGATCTGTCCGGCCACCCGGTTGAGATAGCCGGTCGGGGGCTGTACATCGCTGTGGACCTCGCCCGCGCCCGGCCGGCCGCCCCGCTCGAAGACCACGATCCGCACCGGTCCGGCCGGCGGCGCGTCCGGCAGCACGGCCGCCAGCTGCGCCATGGCGTACGTGCACATGGGGCCGCCGCCGACCACGACCACACAGTGCGCGGTCATGCCCGCCTCCCCGCCCGTCAGCCGGCGGTGGGCTGCGCGCCGCTGAGCATCTTCTGGAACCTGCGCAGCAGCGGGAAGGGCACCGTGCGCTCGACGTGGAAGCCGAGCTGCTCGTTGTACGTGTACTCGACCGGGTCCTTCATGCTCAGCTGGGACAGACCGCGGGCCACCTGCTCCAGGTAGCCGGGGAACTGGGACTGCATCGCGTAGACGACGCTGTAGTACAGGTTCCGGCCGAGGGAGAAGCAGGGGTAGCGGGCGTCGTAGTTCTCCAGCGAGAACTTCGGGAAGCAGCCGTCGATGATGCGCTTGGGGCACAGCCACAGCGGCAGCACGAGTGTCGTCTCGCCGATCCGCCGGGCGGGGAACGCGGCCGGCTTGAGACCGGTGGTGACCCGGTAGAGGTTCTCGCAGACGATGTCCTCCAGGTTCACACCGGTGGCGATGTACGGCGTACCGATGTCGCGGGCGGCCTTGGAGAGCGCGAGCCGGATCAGCAGCGTGCCGAGGAACTCGAAGTCGTCGCCCTGGAATTCGCGCTCGAACCGGTCGATCAGGTCGACGGAGTCCGCCGGAATACCCAGGAGTTGCTTGACCTCGTCCGCCTCGACGACGGTGAGCTCCAGGCCGTACTTCTCGCACAGGGCCTGCGCCCGCGGCACACCCGCGTCCCAGTCCGGAATGCCCTTGAGGATGACCGGATGGACGGTGATGCCGTGGTCGGAGAGCTGGCTCAGGCCGTACAGCAGGGCATTGCTGTCACCGCCGCCGCTGACGCCGACGACCAGGTCCGCGCCCTGCGGAAGGTGCTCGCGGATGGTGTCGCCGACCCGGTCGGCGATGATCTGCCGGCACTCCTCGGGGCTCAGCTTCTTCAGGAAGGATTCCGCCGTCCCCGACTCGTTGTCGAGCCGCTGGTAGACGTATTCGGTGGCCTCCGCTCCCGGATTGTCGCTCTCGATGGTCTTGAAGTCCTCGATCGAGAAATTGAACGGATTGACGTTCCGGTTGAAGTACAGCAGGATTTCGGAGGCGTCCTCGAATTCGGCCAGGGTGCGGTCGAGCGAGGGCGAAAGGCGCGGGTCGCCGCCGGATTCCGGCAGCACATAGGCCGCGACCGCGGACCACGGAACCCGGTTCCGGTTGAGGATGTCGATGAGGCGCTCGTCGGCCGAGCCGCTCAGCTGCTGCCGACCATGCGAGGTCACAACGGAAACCGTGGGGAGTGCGCGGGACGAGGTGTCGGTCATGACCTTTTCCTCCGACGTCGAATGTGATGGTTGAAAGGAGGAGGGCGAGTGGCCCCGGAAAAACGCCGGGCGGGCGCCGACCGAAAAGGACGGGCCCACCCGGCTGGGTGTTACTGGGCGCCGGTCTCGCAGCTCGCGCCGGTGATGACCTCGAGGCCGTGCTTCGAGGCGGGCACGAAGGAACCGGCGGCACGGAAGGCCTCCAGCTCACGGATGCCCAGGACGGCGCGCCCGGCGGCAACACCGGAAGGAATGAGCTCGACAACCTCATTCTTCAGGTTGAAGTTGCTGCTCTGCACAGCGGTGGAAACAGCTTCGCGCATGTCGACCACCCTCCTTTATCGGTTGAGTGCGGGAAGGGCTTCCCACAGCCCGGAGATTAGCCGGACGCCGACCGCGACCGTCAAGGACGACCAGGGCGCCCTGTATTCCGATCACCACCGGTACTTCTTTACCGAACCGCTCCGGACGCGCCCTAAACCTGTCCGTATTGACCCGTAAACATCTCTTCTGTCGGGGAGTGTGCGGCGCATGCGGCACGATATTTGTCTCAGCTGGGCTGCCCGGCCAGGGGAATTAAAAAAGAGCGTCTCACGTGATCCGGTCTCGGAATGCGGAGCTGCTAGCATCCCCCCGTCCCAGCAAACGGAACCGTCACGGGGGAAGGCCTCATGGCAACGCTCGACTGGTCGGCGCTGACCCGCAGCCAGACGAAGAGGAAGCTGTACGCCCGAGAGACGTACTTCCGCGAGGGGCTGAGCGACGCCGAGGAGGTCCTTGCCGAACGGCTGCCCGCCGCCCTGCGCGACGGCGCCCTGCTGATGCTCAAGCCGGACGGCCTGGCCGCGGGCCGGCTGATCCCCGTCCTGGACTACCTGGGCGAGCACGGATTCACCGTGACCGCCGCCCGCGAGTTCCACTTCCAGCCCTTCCACTGGCGGGAGTTGTGGCGCTACCAGCTCACCTCGGCCACGCTGGACCGGCTGGCCGTCAACGAGTTGCTTCTCGGCGCGGGCCCGGCCCTCCTCCTGCTGCTGCGCAGCGAGTCCGGACATCCGCTCCCCGGCACCGTGCGGCTTTCCACGCTCAAGGGCTCCGCCACCCTGGAGGCGCAGCGGCCGGGCACCCTGCGCGCGCTGCTCGGCCAGCCCAACCGCGTCCTCAGCTATGTCCACGTCGCCGACGAGCCCGCGGACCTCCTGCGTGAGCTCGGCCTGCTCGTCGATGCCGCCGGCCGCCGCGCCCTGCTGGACAGCCTGGCCGCCGGTGCCCCCACCGCACAGGACCAGGCCACCCTGGACCGCGCGCGGGAGCGCTTCGCCGCCCCCAGCCGGTCCCTGGCGCTCGCCGACGTACTGGACCGGGTGACCCGCGCGGTCGAGGCCGCGGGACCCGGCCACGCGGCGGACGCCGCGCGGCACCGGCTGGCGCGCATGGCGCGGGGCGAGCGCGTCGAGTGGCGGCCCTTCCTCGCGGACCTCGCGGCGGCCGGCGCGCACCCCGACCGCTGGGACCTGGCCGCGCTGGGCACCTATGTCATCGAGTACGACGAGCCCGGTCACCCGAAGATGCTGACCAACCCTGATCCCCAGTCATGGGTATCCGCTTCGCAGCCGCATGTGAGCGCCGGCGGCCAGAGCCGGCAGAGGGAGAACGTATGACCAGCGCACCCGTCGCCCGCGACAGCCGGATGCCGGACGCGGAGGTGTGGCGTGCACTGACCGTGTCGTCCACCAAGACCGAACTGTTCGCGGAGGACCTCTACTTCCGCGAGTGCTGGTCCGACGCCCTCGATGTCCTCGGCGCTCCGGCGGGTGCCACCGGCGCCGCCCCGGCGGCCGGGACCGGCCGGGACCGGGCCGCGGCCGACGCGCTGGCCCCGCTCGGCCTGCTGAGCTTCAAGTGCGACGGCATGGCCGGGCGCCGGGCCGAGCGGACCCTGCGCTACCTCGCCGACCAGGGGTTCAGCATCCTCGCCAGCGCGCCCATCCGGCACAACCGGCACTCGATGCGCGAGTTGTGGCGCTACAACTGGCACGTCTACACCACCGACCGGCTCGCGCTGATGACGCTCATGCACAGCGTCACCGACTCGGTGCTGCTGATCGTGCGCGACGACCGCCGCGACGCCGCGGTGCCCGGCTCGGTCCGGCTGGCCGACCTCAAGGGCTCGGCCGACCCCGAGGCCCGCGGCCCCGAGCATCTGCGGACCGTTCTCGACCCGCCCAACAAGATCATCAACTTTGTGCACGTCGCCGACGAGCCGGCCGACATCGTCCGGGAGATCGGTATCTTCCTCGACCGGCCCGAACGCCGGGCCCTGCTCGCCGAGGTGCGGGCGGCCGACGTGGAGGCGGCCACCCGGCGGGCGCACGCGGAAGTGGCCCGGCTGGAGGCCCGCATCCCGGCGAGCGACTTCGACCTGGAGGCCGCGCTCAAGCGGGTCGAGCCGGCCGCCGGGCCGGACGCCCTCGCCCGTCTCCGCTTCGCCGTCTCCGGCGGCACGCGGCTGAGCTGGGACGAGCTGTGCACGCTGCTCGATCCGGCCGATCCGGCGGTCGAGGTCTGGGACTTCGTCCGCATCGCCACCGAGGTGCTCGACGCCGACCGTCCGGCCTCGGCGGACCTGCTGCCGCCCAGCTCCGCCGCCGAGTGGCGGACGTCCGCCGGCCGCTGAGTCCCCGCGCCGGTGTCCGTGATCGTGGATCTGCCGTGTCCGGGAGCGCGCCGGGGTGACGATCCGTACCCGGCCGTCGAGCGGCAGGTGCTCGACGGCCGCGTCCGGTAACGGACGGCGTCCTCGTCCCGACCTCCCCACCTGGTCCCGACCTCCACACCCCCCCGTCGTATGGGAATCTTTTATGTTCCTGGGGGCGCGTGAGTCCGGTGGCGAGGAGTGGGGGCGGGACGGGTGGGGTACGAGGCGCGGGAGGTGGTTGCCGGTGGGGCGCGGTTGTTCGAGGCGGCGCAGGCCGTGGCCGGTGATCATGGCAGGGCCGTCGACGCGGTGCGCGCCGCGCTGAAGCCGATTTATGACGCGCTGGTCAAAAGGGAGCTGGACGGCATACCCGTCGCCCGGCTCCAGGACGTCACCGAGGGACGGCTGCGGCTCGGCAACGTCGACAAGAGCGGGCTGCGCACGGTCGGCCAGGTCCTCGAAGCCGGCCCCTACCGGCTGCGCCAGATCCCCGGCGTCGGACAGCGCACCGTCGACCAGGTGCTCGCCGCCGCCCGGCGGCTGTCCGAGGCCGTGCACGAGACCGTGGCCGTCCATATCGACGTCGACCACCCGGAACCCGCGACCACCGCCCTGGTCCAGGCCCTGCACGTCCTGGTGGAAGCGGGCCCGGCGGCCCGGCGCACGGTGGACGAGGCATCGGCCCTCGCAAAGCGCCTCGGCCCGCTGCTGACCGACGCGAAGCCCGCCACCGGACGGTTCAGGATGCTGCTCGCCGGGCGGGAGAAACGGGCCCGTGCCCTGACCGCGCTCGCCGGAATCCGCTCACTGGTGGCCGAGGCACAGCAGGCCGGGCTGCCCGAAGCGCTGGCCCAGACCTCGGTGGACCTGCTGCGTGGAGCCTCGTCCGACATCGCCGCACGGGTGGACTTCGAGCTCCGCTCCGCGGAGTACTACGGCCTGCTCGCCGAGATCTCCGGCCGGCAACCCGACGCGGCCGCCGCCGAGGGCTTCCTGCCGGACGAGGTCGCCGAACGGGTGCGCACCCAGCACCTCGCCGAGACGCACCGGCGGGTCTCCCTGCGCGGCTACCAGGCGTTCGGCGCGCGCTTCGTGCTCGCCCAGCGCAAGGTGATCCTCGGCGACGAGATGGGCCTCGGGAAGACCATCCAGGCCATCGCCGTACTGGCGCACCTCGCGGCCGAGGGCCGGAGCCACTTCATGGTCGTCTGCCCGGCCAGCGTCCTCGTCAACTGGACCCGCGAGATCGAGGCCCGCAGCGCGCTGCGCGTCACCGTGCTGCACGGACCCGACCGGCACGAGGCGTTCGCCGACTGGCGGGGCCGCGGCGGGGTCGCGGTGACCACGTTCGACGCCCTGCGCGGATTCCCGCTGCCGGGCGGCGGCGAGGTCGGACTCCTCGTCGTGGACGAGGCGCACTGCGTGAAGAACCCGAAGGCCAAGCGGTCCCAGGCCGTGGCCGGATGGGCGGAGCACTGCGAGCGCGCCCTGTTCATGACCGGAACTCCCATGGAGAACAGGGTCGTCGAGTTCCGCAACCTCGTCGGCATGCTGCACCGCGGGATAGCGGACTCCCTGGGCGAGGGGGACGCGCCGGCCGGATCGGTGGCCTTCCGCAAGGCCGTCGCCCCGGTCTATCTGCGGCGCAACCAGGCGGACGTCCTCACCGAACTGCCCAGCCTCCAGCAGACCGACGAGTGGGAGGAACTCAGCGCCTCGGACGAGGAGGCGTACCGGGAGGCCGTACGCGAGGGCAACTTCATGGCGATGCGCCGGGCCGCCTACACGCGCCCCGAGAAGTCGGCCAAGCTGGGCCGGCTCCGGGAGATCGTCCGGGAGGCCGGCGAGAACGGGCAGAAGACCGTCGTCTTCTCCTACTTCAAGGACGTGCTGGGCGTGGTCCGGGACGAACTCGCCGACGACACCGCCCTGTTCGGGCCGCTCACCGGAAGCGTCCCGGCCGCGCGGCGCCAGCAGCTCGTGGACGACTTCGCCGCCGCCGCGGGCCCCGCGGTGCTCCTCGCGCAGATCCAGGCGGCCGGGGTCGGCCTCAACATGCAGGCCGCCTCCGTCGTCGTCCTCTGCGAGCCCCAGCTCAAGCCGACCGTCGAGCACCAGGCGGTGGGCCGGGCGCACCGCATGGGGCAGGTCAGGCCGGTACGGGTGTACCGGCTGCTCGCCACCGGGGGCGTGGACGAACGCCTGGTGAGGATGCTGGCGGCCAAGACCCGCCTGTTCGACGCCTACGCGCGCCGCAGCGCCGTGGCCGAGTCCACGCCGGACGCGGTCGACGTGTCCGACACCGAGCTGGCCCGCCGGATCGTCGAGGAGGAACAGGCACGGCTGGGCGTGGCCGTGCCGGAGGAGAGCCCGCTGCAACCCAGCGAATGACAGGGACGTACGCCACACCACCGCACGCCACACCACCGCACGCCACACCACCCCGAACCCACATCCACCCCGCCGCGCCGCCCGGCCTTCCCACCACCTCCGATCACCGGAAATAGGCTGACCGTCATGTCCGTCTCGGTCGTCCTGTTCACCTCCGACCTGCGCCTGCACGACCATCCGCCGCTGCGCGCGGCGCTGGCGGGCGGCGGCGAGGTCGTCCCGCTGTTCGTCCGCGACCGTGCCGTCGAGGCAGCCGGTTTCGCCGCCCCGAACCGCAGCGCCTTCCTCGCCGACTGCCTGGCCGACCTGGACGCGTCCCTGCGCGAGCGCGGCGGACGGCTCGTGGTGCGCTCCGGGGACCTGGTGGCGCAGGTGTGCGCCGTCGCGGCGGAGGCGGACGCCGGCGAGGTGCACCTGGCCGCCGCGCACAGCGCCTTCGCCACGCGGAGGGAGGACCGGCTGCGGCGAGCGCTGGAGGCCGCGGGGCGGCGGCTGCTCGTGCACGACGCGGTGACCGTGGCCGTACCGCCCGGCGAGGTGACCCCGGCCGGCTCCGATCACTTCGCGGTCTTCACGCCGTACCACCGCCGCTGGGCGCAGGCCACGCTGCGCGCGCCGCTGGCCGTCCCGCGCCGGGTGCCCGTGCCGGAAGCGGTGCGGGGCGAGCCGCTGCCCGCCCGCGAGGACGTCACCGGCGTCTCGCCCGCCCTCCCGCCCGGCGGTGAGCGGGAGGGCCGCAAGCGGATGAGCGCCTACTGGCGCAGCGGCCTGGACGCCTACGACGACACCCGCGACGACCTGGCCGCCGACGCCACCTCCCGGCTCTCCGCGCAGCTGCACTTCGGCACCCTGTCCCCGGTGGAACTTCTCCAGCGGGCCCGCCGCCACGGCGGCCCTGGTGCCGAGGCGCTGGTACGGCAGCTCGCGTGGCGCGACTTCCACCGCCAGGTCCTCGCCGCCCGCCCGCAGGCCGCCCGCGCCGACTACCGCACCAGGGGCGACCGCTGGCGCACGGAGCGCACCGCGCGCGCCGACATCGAGGCGTGGCGTGAGGGCCGTACCGGCTACCCGGTGATCGACGCGGCGATGCGGCAGCTGCGGCACGAGGGCTGGATGCACAACCGGGCCCGGCTGCTGACCGCGTCGTTTTTGACCAAGACGCTCTACGTGGACTGGCGGATCGGCGCCGCCCACTTCCTGTACTGGCTGGTCGACGGCGACATCGCCAACAACCAGCTCAACTGGCAGTGGGTGGCCGGCACCGGCACGGACACCCGCCCCAACCGGGTTCTCAACCCCATCGCGCAGGGCAGGCGCTACGACCCCGACGGCGGCTATGTGCGCCGCTGGGTGCCCGAGCTCGGGGGCGTCGCCGCCCGGTTCGTGCACGAGCCGTGGAAGCTGCCCGGCGCGGAGCGGGCCGCGCTGGACTACCCCGACCCGGTGATCGACCTCTCCGAGGGCCTGGACCGGTTCCGCGCCGCCCGCGACCGGGGGAGGTGACCGCGCCCCCGGCCGGGCGCGTTACGCGGTGGGCCGCTCGGCCGGCGCGGCCGCCCCCGGCCGGGCCCGCCGGGCGGTCATCACCGCGTAGACGAGGACGCCCGCGAAGAGGAACAGCGCGCCCTGGTACACCGCCGCGTAGCCCGCGCCCGCCATCAGCCAGATCGAGAAGGCGGCCGCCACCGAGGTGACCACCGCGTCCCGCACCAGCCGGCCCCGGTCCACCGAGTCGGCGCGGCCGGAGACGAGGTGGAAGATCTGCGCGGCGGTGGCCAGCAGATAGGGGACGGTCGCGGTGAAGGTCGTGACGAGGACCAGGACCTCGAAGACCTTGCCGGAGCCGGAGAGGTAGTTGTAGGCGGTCAGCAGGGACGCCAGGACCACGGTGACGGCGACGCCGGTCGTCGGCACGCCCCGGCGGCGCCGGGTGAAGGCGGCCGGGAAGAGTCCGTCGCGCGCGGCGGCGTACGGGGTCTGGGCGCTGAGCAGCGTCCAGCCGTTCAGGCAGCCGACCATCGACACCAGCGCGGCGAGCGCCACCGCCCAGCCGCCCCAGCTGCCGCCGAACATCGCGTTCACGGCGTCCGAGAAGGGCGCGGTGGAGTGGATCAGGCGCTGGTGCGCGACCGTGCCGAACACGGACAGCGTGCCCAGCAGGTACACCAGCGCGGCGCCCGCGGTGCCGATCACGGTGGCCCGGCCCACATTGCGCCGGGCGTTCCTGACCTCACCGGCGCTGACCGCGGCGGACTCCACCCCGAGGTAGGAGAAGAGGAGCAGCGCGGCGGAGGCGGACACCGCGCCGATCGCGCCATGGCCGCTGGAGTTGAAGGGGCCGAGCCGGGAGGGGTCGAAGAAGAACAGCCCACCGACCGCCACCAGCAGCAGCGGCACGAACTTCAGCACCGTGGAGACCAGCTGTACGGCGCCCACGTAGCGGGTGCCGGCGAAGTTGGCGAGCGCGGGCAGCCACTGGATCACCAGCGCGGCCAGGCACGCGGTCCAGCGGTGTCCGCTCACCGGGATCAGCACGTCCAGATAGCCGACGGCGGCCACGGCGAGCGCTGCGTTCGACACCCAGGTGGTGATCCAGTACGACCAGGCCGCGAGGAAGCCCGCGAAGTCGCCGAACGCCCCGCGGGCGTAGACGTACGGGCCGCCGGTGCGCGGATCGCGCGCCGCGAGCTTGCCGAAGGTCAGCGCGAGGGCGATCGCGCCGACGGTCAGCACGCCGAAGGCGACCAGGCTGACCGTGCCGTAGGGGGCGATGGAGGCAGGCAGCAGGAAGATGCCGCCGCCGATGATGTTGCCCATGACCAGCGCGGTGGCCACGGGCAGGCCGAACCGGCGCGCGTGCCGGCTGGACGGCCCCTGAGCGTCCCCGACGGGGGCCGCGGGGGCCTCCGAGGGGGCCGGAGCCGGCAGGGGAGCGGTTCCGGTGACGTGCATGGGTGGTGCGCCTCTCATCAAGCCGATGTTCCGGGATCGCCGGAACCCCGCCATGGTCGGCGATGCCCCTACCTGTCGCAAAATCGCCGTTTCTTGTCTCGTCCGGGCATTCCGTGCGCGTAAATAGTGAGCTGGCGGGCCGCTCGGACCGCGATATCTCCGGCGCCCTCGCCCCCGCCGTGATCACCGGTCCCTCCCCGGCGCGATCGTCCGTCGCGCCCCGCCGTGATCTTCCGGGGTGTGTCGGCGTCCGTGGTCTCGTCACCCGGCCCGCGCCGGTGCACCATGTGATCCGAGTGACGGAACGGGCTCGGGAGGCGGCATGAGCGGGTCGGCGCAGGGCAGGGTGTCCGGGATCGAGGTCCGGTCCATCGACTACGTCCCGCTGAACGAGCGGCACGGCAAGCTGTGGCACCTGGGGCCGCTGTGGTTCATGTCCAACGCCCAGCTCGCCACCCTGGCCGTGGGGCTGATCAGCATCACCGGCGGCGGAAACCTCGTCTGGTCGCTGCTGGCCATCGTCGCCGGAACCGTCCTCGGCACCTTCTTCATGGCCTTCCACTCCGCCCAGGGCCCCCAGCTGGGCCTGCCGCAGATGATCCAGTCACGGCCGCAGTTCGGCTATGTCGGCGCCCTCCTGGTGTGGCTGTTCGCCTATGTGCAGTACGCCGGGTTCAACGTCTTCAACAGCATCCTCGCCGCCGACGCCCTGCACAGCACGCTGCACGGCGGGGTGAAGCCCTGGGTCCTCGCGGTCACCGTGGTCGCGCTGGTCATCGCCCTGGTGGGCTACGACATCATCCACAAGGCCGAGCGGGTGCTGACGTACGTCTTCCTGGCCGTCTTCGGAGTCTTCACCGTCGGCATCCTGCTCACCCTGCACTACCCGGCCGGCTCCTTCGACCTCGGCGCGTTCAAGTGGACGCCGTTCCTCGCCCAGTTCGGCGTGGTCGCCGGCTACCAGATCAGCTGGGCCATCTACGTCTCGGACTACTCCCGCTACCTGCCGCCGGACGTCACCGTCCGCAAGACCTTCTACTGGACCTACTTCGGCTCCGCGCTCGGCGGCATCTGGATGATGGTCCTCGGCACCCTGCTCGCGGCCTGGGCGGGCGCGCACTTCGAGACGATCACCGCGATCAACGCCGCCGGCGACAAGGTCTTCGACGGCTTCGGCGCGATCGTGCTGCTCTTCGCCGCCCTCGGCCTCGTCTCCGTCACCGCGCTCAACATGTACGGCGGCTCGCTGACCCTCATCAGCGCCATCGACTCCGTACGACGGGTACGGCCGACGCTCGCCGTGCGGCTGCTCACCCTCGCCCTGACCGCCGCGCTCTCCGTGATCGGCGCACTCGCCGCCACCGCGCACTTCCTCGCCGACTTCAACGACTTCCTGCTGCTGGTCCTCTACCTGTTCATCCCGTGGACCGCGGTCAACCTCATGGACTACTACGTGGTGCGCCGCGGCCACTACGCGGTCGCCGAGATCTTCAACCCCCACGGCATCTACGGCCGTTGGGGCTGGCAGGGCATCATCTCCTACCTGGCCGGCTTCGCGGTCATGGTCCCGTTCTTCTCCGTCGGCACCCTGTACGTGGGCCCCGCCGCGAAGGCGCTCGGCGGTGCGGACATCTCCCTGTTCATCGGGCTGCCCGTCTCCGCCCTCCTGTACTGGTGGCTGACCCGCTCCCTCGACGTCGAGGCGGAGGCCCGGCTGGCGCGGGCGGAGGCGGAGGAGCTGGAACGGGCCGCCCACGAGCACCGGGAGCCCTGAGGGCGGCGGCCGGGGCGCGTTCTCGCCGGTGCGCGTCCCCGACGGTGGACACCCCCTTGACGCCGGGCCGAGGGGGATCGAGACTTCCTGACAGGGAATCCTAGTGAACAGGTAGGGAATCATGGCGCGCCTCGAAGCGGTCACCGGCCGAGCGGGCCGGACGCCGACGCGCGGCCCGCTGCTCACCTCCCGCCGGCACATCGATCTGCTGCGCGTCGCCAGCGCCATGGCCGCCCCGCGCTGACCCGCCCGCACGCCGTGGCCGACCGGCGCCGACCCGCCGTCCCACGCTCCGCGCCCTCGCCGATCGGGCCCTCGCGGCCACCCTCCGACGGCTCCCGCCGACGCGCCCTCGTACGCCCACCGACCCTGGGGGAGACGCATGTCCATCACTCCGCTCGCCGCCGTCCCGCCCGCCCACCGCGCCGCCGCGCCCGCCTTCCGCGGCCGGCTCGGCCGGGACGCGCGCAGCGGCCACTACGCCGTGCCCCACCGCTACCGCCTCCATCTGTCCACCGCCTGTCCCGACGGACTGCGCCTCGCCGTCGGCCACGGACTCCTCGGCCTGGACGACAGCTGTCCGGTCACCTTCCTGCCCGCCCTCCCGGACGGTTACGACGGCGGCCACACCGAGCTGCGCCCGCTGTACGAGGCCAGCGCGCACCACTACCGGGGCCCGGCGCTCGCGCCGGTGCTCAGCGACGACTGGTCCGGACGCATCGTCAGCACCCACGCCCGCGACATCCTGCGCGACCTGGACCGCTTCCCGCGCGCCGAGCGGAGCCCCCTGTTCCCGCCCGGCCTGGAATCCGTGATCGAGGCCGTCGAGCGGATGTGCGCCGAGGGCATCGAGGAGGCCGCCCAGCGCGCGGGCCGCGCCGGCGCCGGTCCGGCGGAGCGGGCCGCCGCGCTCGATGTGCTGCTGGACACCCTGGGCCGCCTGGAGCGGCGGCTGGCGGGGGAGGAGTACCTGGCCGGCGACAGGATCACCGCCGCCGACGTCGAACTGTGGGTGTCCCTGGTGCAGTTGGACATGGTGCACCGCTGCCACCTCGACGCCTCCGCCGTGCAGCGCATCGCCGAACACCGGGCCCTGTGGGCCTACGCCCGCCGGCTCGCCGCCCACCCCGCCTTCGGCCGCCCCCTCGATCCCGAGGGCATCGCGCGCCGCCACCAGGGCCGCTGCCGGGGCCTGGAGGCCGCCGGAGCCGCCGTCCAGATCCTGGACTGGGCGGCCCACATCGCCGGCTGGCCGGGCGCTTCCCGCAGGTGAGATCGGTGCCGCGGCTGTCCAGCTGACGGACGGGCGTTGACATTCGCGGCTCCGGATGGATTACTTGCGGCTCAGATGCGGTCAAGAGCGTCAGCGCCAAGCCCTGGCTCGCTGACCGGCAACCCTCGCGACGCGGTGGGGTGCCCCAGGTGACGACCGGACCGGACCACGACTTCGGTAAGCGCGAGGCCCCACGAGGCCGGAACAGTGACAGGTGACGCCATGTACGCAGCCCCCCGGACGGCCCTGAGCCGCCCCCAGGGCTGCGTACCGCCGCGCGCCGCCCTGGTCGCGGACCGCGCCGTCGATCTGCTGCGCGTCAGCAGCGCGCTGTGTACCGCGCCGGGCGCGGCCCGCCGCTGCCGGAGCTGACCTCCGCCTTCCCGCCCCGGCGGCCGTAGCCCCGCATACCGGGCCCGCCCCTGCGCGGCTCCGTTGCGTCCGCCCGCTTTCCCCTCCCCGGACCCAACTCCGGTTCGCTTCCCGCGCGTTGTGAGGCGTCCCGCCCCGTGTGCCCCGAGCCGCGCGGCGGGCGCCACGCCCGGTCCGCCGTACCCCGGAACCCCCGCTCTCCCCCCCGCTCCTCCCATCACGCCCCGCCCTCCGCCGGAGCCCGCCATGAGCCAATCCCCAGGCGCCGCCGTCTCGTTCGCCGAGGCGCCGCCCGCCGCAGAGCCGCCGAAGCCCCTGACCGCGCAGCGCGTCCAGCCGCTGCGCCGACCCGGCCGGTGGATCGCCACCGCCGTCGTCCTGGTGGTCGTCGCGCAGATCGCGCACGGCCTGGCCACCAACCCCTTCTACCAGTGGGACCGCTTCCGCTACTGGTTCCTGCGGCCTACCGTCCTCGACGGCCTCCTCGTCACCCTCGAAGTCGCCGCCCTGAGCGCCCTGTTGGGACTGCTCGGCGGTGTCCTGCTGGCCCTCGCGCGGCAGTCCGGCAGCCCGGTGCTGCGCGCCGTCAGCTGGACCTACACCTGGCTGTTCCGCTCGGTGCCGCTGATCGTCGTACTGATCTTCCTCTACAACTTCAGCGCCTTGTACAAGACGTTGAGCATCGGCATCCCCTTCGGCCCCGCCTTCGTCACCTTCGACGAGTCGAAGCTCGCCACCGACATGACGGTCGCCGTCATCGGACTCGGCCTCAACGAGGCGGCGTACGCGGCCGAAGTGGTGCGCGGCGGGCTGCTCTCCGTCGACCAGGGCCAGCACGAGGCGGCCGCCGCGCTCGGGCTGCCCAAGGGCTACCAGTTCACCCGGATCGTGCTGCCGCAGGCGCTGCGCTCCATCACGCCCAACTACGTCAACCAGCTCATCGGCCTGGTCAAGAGCACGTCCCTGGTGTTCTACGTGTCGCTGCTCGACCTGTTCGGCTCCGTGCAGACCATGGGCAGCACCTACCCCGGCGACATCGTGCCGCTGCTGCTGGTCGCCACTGTCTGGTACCTGATTTTGACCAGCGCCGTCTCCGTCGTCCAGTTCTACGTCGAGCGGTACTTCGCGCGGGGAGCCACCCGCACCCTGCCGCCGACCCCGCTCCAGAAGGCACGCGCCGGCCTCACCGGCCTGCGGGCCCGGCTGCGCAGGGAGGCCGCCGTATGACCCCCACCGCCCCCATCGCCCCGGAGACGGCCCCGGCCGCGCTGGAGGTGCACGACGTGCACAAGTGGTACGGCACCCACCGCGTCCTGGACGGCATCGACCTGACCGTGCGCCCCGGCGAGGTCACCGTCGTGATCGGACCCTCCGGCTCCGGCAAGTCCACGCTGCTGCGGGTCATCAACCACCTGGAGAAGCCCGAGATCGGCCATGTCAGCGTCGGCGGCGAACTCATCGGCGTCCGGCGCGCGGGCGGCCGGCTCAAGGAACTCGGCGAGCGCGCGATCCTGGCCCAGCGCGGCCGGATCGGCTTCGTCTTCCAGAACTTCAACCTCTTCCCGCATCTGACCGTCCTCGACAACGTGGCCGCCGCGCCCGTCGCCACCGGCCGCCTCGGCAAGGCCGAAGCACGGGAGTTCGCACGGGAGTTGCTCACACGGGTCGGCCTCGGCGAGCGCACCGGCGCCTATCCGCGCCAGCTCTCCGGCGGCCAGCAGCAGCGCGTCGCCATCGCCCGCGCCCTCGCGCTGCGCCCCGGCATCATCCTCTTCGACGAGCCGACCTCCGCGCTCGATCCGGAACTCGTCGGCGAGGTCCTCTCCGTCATCAAGGACCTCGCCACCAGCGGCACCACCCTGGTCATCGTCACCCACGAGATCGGCTTCGCCCGCGAGGTCGCGGACCGGATCGTCTTCATCGACGGCGGCCGGATCGTCGAACAGGGCCCGCCCGCCGAGGTGCTGGACCACCCGCGGCACCCCCGCACCCGTGACTTCCTCGCCAAGGTCCTCTGAACCCGCGCCCCTCATCTCCCAGCAGACGCACCATCGAACGACAAGGACAGCCATGCCCAGCCACCCCACCCGACGCAGCCTGATACGCGCGCTGGCCGCGGCCACCGCGGTCGCCTCCCTCTCGGGCGCCCTCGCCGCCTGCGGCGGGAACAGCGACGCGGCCACCACGACCGACGCCGCCGGCACGGTGACCGTGGGCCGGGTGTCCAACGGCGCCGCCAGACAGACCGAGTTGAAGGTCCCCGAGGTCAAGTCGCTCAACGCCGAACTGCCCGCCGCCGTCCGCAAGAGCGGCACCCTGAACATCGTCGTGGGCGCGCTGCCCGACGGCTTCCCGCCGCTCGCCTACATCGGCGGCGACCAGAAGACCCTCACCGGCGCCGAACCCGACTTCGGCCGCCTGGTCGCCGCGGTCCTCGGCCTCAAGCCCCGACTGTCCAACGCCACCTGGGAGAACATGTTCGTCGCCATCGACAGCGGCAAGGCCGACGTCGGCTTCGCGAACATCACCGACACCGAGGAACGCAAGAAGAAGTACGACTTCGCCTCGTACCGCAAGGACAACGTGGGCTTCGAGGTGCTGAAGAAGAGCACCTGGAATTTCGGCGGGAACTACGAGAACCTCGCCGGGAAGACCGTCGCCGTCGACAACGGCACCAACCAGGAGAAGATCCTCCTGGAGTGGCAGAGCAAGCTCAAGGCCGAGGGCAAGACCCTCACCGTCAAGCACTACGCCAGCAAGAACGCCACCTATCTGGCGCTGACCGGTGGCCGGATCGACGCCTACTTCGCGGCGAACCCCGGCGTCGCCTACCACGTCACCCAGACCGCGAAGTCCCCGAACCCCACCCGCAGCGCGGGCACCTACTCCGGGGCGGGCGCGAGCCTCCAGGGGCTGATCGCGGCCACCACGAAGAAGAACAGCGGCCTGGCCAAGCCCATCGCGGACGCCGTCAACCACCTGATCGAGAACGGGCAGTACGCGAAATGGCTGGCCGCCTACAACCTCTCCAACGAGGCCGTGGCGAAGTCCCAGGTCAACCCGCCCGGACTGCCGCTCAGCGATTCCTGAGCACCCGCGGGCAACATCTCCCGCCGCCGGGAACACCCCGTGGGGCCGGGGCGTTGTGACTCGTGACGAAGCAGGCGCGGGTGCCGCTCAGGCGCCCCGAGCACGGCGGACGGAGGCGGCGGTCATGACCGGGGACCCGAGGCACCTCCCGTGCGCGCGCGTCCTGCGGACCGCCCGTTCCGCCGTGCTGCACTCCCGGCCCCACATCGACCTCCAGCGGGTGGCCGGCGCGCTCTGTCGCCCCTGACGCTTCCCCCCTGCCCGGCCCCCGCGCGGCCGCGCGGACACCCCGCCGCGCCCGCCCGCCGCCGTGCCCCGCCACCGGCGCGGCCCGGCGCGCCCCCGTACGGACACCCAGGAAGGCGCCCACTCGTGTCCTCTGCCAGTTCCTCCCATGCCAGTTTTTCCCACCGCCCCGACCACCACGCCCCCGACTCCCGCCTCCACCTCGCCGTCGCCCTGGACGGCACCGGCTGGCACCCCGCCTCCTGGCGCGAGCCCGTCGCCCGCCCCGGCGAGCTGTTCACCGCCGGATACTGGGCGGACCTGGTCGCCGAGGCCGAGCGGGGCCTGCTCGACTTCGTGACCTTCGAGGACGGCCTCGGCCCCCAGTCCTCGCGCCCGCTGGAGCCGGACGACCGCACCGACCAGGTCCGCGGCCGGCTCGACGCGGTCCTCGTCGCCGCCCGCGTCGCCCCGCTCACCCGGCACATCGGCCTGGTCCCGACCGTGGTGGCCACCCACACCGAGCCGTTCCACATCTCCAAGGCGATCGCCACCCTCGACTACGTCAGCACCGGCCGCGCCGGTCTGCGGGTGCGGATCACCGCCCGGCCCGACGAGGCGGACCACTTCGGCCGCCGTACCGTCGAACGGATCGAGGCGTACGACAGCCCCGAGGCGCGGGGGCTGCTCACCGACCTGTTCGACGAGGCCGCCGACCACGTGGAGGTGGTGCGCAGGCTCTGGGACAGCTGGGAGGACGACGCCGAGATCCGCGACCGGGCCAGCGGCCGCTTCATCGACCGGGACAAGCTGCACTACATCGACTTCGAGGGCCGCTTCTTCAGCGTCAAGGGCCCCTCGATCACGCCCCGCCCACCGCAGGGGCAGCCGCTGGTCACCGCGCTCGGGCATGACACGGTGCCGTACCGGCTGCTGGCCCGGCAGGCCGACGTCGGATATGTCACCCCGCGCGACACCGAGCACGCCCGCGCGATCGTGGCCGAGATCCGCGCCGAGCAGGAGAGGGCCGGGCGGGCGGGGCAGACCCTGCATGTCTTCGGGGACCTGCTGGTCTTCCTGGACGAGGGCCAGGGCGAGGCGCGGGCGCGCCGGGAGCGGCTGGACGCGCTCGCGGGCGAGCCGTACACGTCGGACGCCCGGATCTTCACCGGTACGGCGGAACAACTCGCCGACCTGCTGGAGGAGTTGGCGGGTGCCGGGCTGGCCGGGTTCCGGCTGCGGCCCGCCGTCGCCGGGCACGACCTTCCTCGGATCAGCCGCGATCTGGTGCCCGAACTCCAGCGCCGGAACCGGTTCCGCACCGCCTACGAGGCGGACACCCTGCGCGGCCTGCTCGGTCTCGGCCGCCCCGCCAACCGCTACGCCGCTGCCACCGCGGCCACCGCCGTCTGAGCCGGAGGACCTACGACCATGAGCAAGCCGCTGAAGCAGATCCATCTGGCCGCCCACTTCCCCGGCGTCAACAACACCACCGTGTGGAGCGACCCGGCCGCCGGCAGCCACATCGAGTTCAGCTCCTTCGCGCACTTCGCGCGCACCGCCGAACGCGCCAAGTTCGACTTCCTGTTCCTCGCCGAGGGCCTGCGCCTGCGCGAACAGGGCGGACAGATATACGACTTGGACGTGGTGGGCCGCCCCGACACCTTCACCGTGCTGGCCGCGCTCGCCGCCGTCACCGACCGGCTCGGCCTGACCGGCACCATCAACTCCACGTTCAACGAGCCCTACGAGGTGGCCCGCCAGTTCGCCAGCCTGGACCACCTCTCCGGCGGCCGCTCCGCGTGGAACGTGGTCACCTCCTGGGACGCCTTCACCGGCGAGAACTTCCGCCGCGGCGGCTTCCTGCCCCAGGAGGAACGCTATTCGCGCGCCAAGGAGTTCCTGGCCACCGCGCACGAGCTGTTCGACTCCTGGAGCGCCGACGCGATCCTCGCCGACCAGGCCACCGGCGCCTTCCTGCGGGACGCCAAGGCCGGCGCCTTCGTGCACCAGGGGCAGCACTTCGACATCCACGGCCGGTTCAACGTGCCGCGCTCCCCGCAGGGCCGCCCGGTGATCTTCCAGGCGGGCGACTCCGAGGAGGGCCGCGAGTTCGCCGCCGCCGGCGCCGACGCGATCTTCAGCAGGTACTCCCACCTGGTGGAGGGCCAGGCCTTCTACGCCGACGTCAAGGGCCGCCTCGCCAAGTACGGCCGCCGCCCCGATCAGTTGCTCATCCTGCCCGCCGCGACCTTCGTGCTCGGCGACACGGACGCCGAGGCCGCCGAACTCGCCCACGAGGTGCGCCGGCAGCAGGTCAGCGGCGCCACCGCCATCAAGCACCTGGAGTTCGTCTGGAACCGGGACCTGTCCGGGTACGACCCGGAGGGCCCGCTGCCCGACGTCGATCCGCTGGTGAGCGAGGAGCACATCTCACGGGGCCGCGCCCAGGTGCGGATGTACCGGGACCCCGTCGCCATCGCGCGGCAGTGGCGCGAGCAGGCCGAGGCCAACAAGTGGTCCATCCGCGATCTGGTGATCAACAACGGCAACCGGCAGACCTTCGTGGGCTCGCCCGCCACCGTGGCCCGGACCATCAACGAGTTCGTGCAGGCGGACGCCTCCGACGGGTTCATCCTCGTCCCGCACATCACGCCGGGCGGCCTCGACCCGTTCGCCGACAAGGTGGTCCCGCTCCTCCAGGAACAGGGCGTCTTCCGAGCCGACTACGAGGGCACCACCCTGCGCGAGCACCTGGGCCTGGCCCACCCCGACGCCGCCGCCCCGGCCGAGCGGGCCGCCTCGTAGGCGGGGACAGGGCACCGGCGCGGGCACGCACGTCACCTCCCCCGTGAGTGACGTACGCGCCCGCTTCCCCCGGTGACGCGGCGACGGGCACAGGCGCCGGGTCATGCGGCCAGCGTGCCGTCCCGCGATCGCGGGCGCCTGAGTCGGGGGCTACTCAAGTCGCCCTGTATCAAAGGTGAGTACGCGCGCTCTGGTAAGTGTGAGGACTTACGAACAGGACGCGAAGACGCTGGGACCGCGCTGGCCTTTCACCGGCCGGGAGGACGAACTGGCGCTGCTGCGGGGCGCGTTGGCCGGGGCCCGGCGCGGCATCGTGGTGACCGGTCCGGCCGGGCGCGGCAAGACGCGGCTGATCACGGAGGCGGTCCGGGGCAAGGACCACGCACGGGTGACCGGCACACCCGAGGCCCGCCATCTGCCCCTCGCCGCCTTCGCCCACCTGCTGCCCGGACCCGGCTCGCTGCACGGCGCGGTGCGGGCCCTGTCCGGCGTCCGGTTCCTCGTCGTGGACGACGCCCAGCTGCTGGACGAGGACTCCGCCGCGCTGGTCCACCAGCTGGCCGCGCACGGGCGTACCCGGCTGATCGTCGCCGCGGCCGACGAGGCGCCGCTGCCCGGCGCGGTGTCCCGGCTGTGGACCGGGGAGCTGCTGCCCCGGCTGGCCCTCGCCCCGCTGCCCGAGGAGGACACCGCGGCCCTCCTCGGTGCGGCCGGGTTCGAAGCGCTCACCGTACGGCGGCTGCACCGGCTGTGCCGGGGCGATCTGCGGCTGCTGCGCTCCCTGGCGGCCGCGCTCGCGGCCGGGGGCGCCCTGGTCGCCGTACCCGGCACCGGCGAACGCGCCTGGCGCGGCCCGCTGCCCCTCACCCCGGCCGTCCGCGACCGGCTCGCGCCCCTGCTGGCGCGCTCCGTGCCCGGCGAACGCGAGACCCTCGAACGCCTCGCCTTCGCCGAGCCGGCCCGGCTGCCGCTGTACGGCCTCGACCTCGACGTCCTCGAAGGGCTGGAGACGGCCGGTCTGATCGCCGTGGACGACGCCGGCCGGGCCAGGCTCGCCGACCCGCTGCACGGACCGGCGCTGCGCGCGGCGACCGGACGGCTGCGGGCGCGCCGGCTGAGCCGGGACCCGGCGGCCCTGGACGCCGCGCTCGATGCCGAACAGCGGCGCCTGGCCGGGCGGTTGGCGCGGATGGACGTGCGGCCTCTGTCCACGCCGGTGGGGGACTGGCTGGTGGCCGAGGGGGAGCCGGTGCCGGCCGGGTACGCGGCCGTACGGGCTCGGTTCGCCCGGCTGCGAGGCGCGGTGCGGGACGCCGCCGCGTGGGCGCGGGAGGGGCTGCGGTGGACGCCGGGGGACAGCGAGTGCGAGGCGGAACTCACCTCGGCGGCGGCCGAGTTGGACGGGTCGGGGCCGCGCGGCCGCACCGAGGGGGAGGTGTACGCGCGCTACCGTGCCGTACGCGTGGGGGAGCCCGCCGGTGCGCTGCCCGCGGGCAGTGTACTCGCCCGGCACGCGGAGGCGCTGGCGCGGGGGGACGGGGACGCGCTGAACCGTGCCGCCGCCGCCCTGGAGGAGCGCGGCTTCCTGCTGTTCGCGGCGGAGGCCCACGCCCAGGCCGTACACGCCCACCGCGACCCCCGGTCCGGGCGCCGCTCCCGCACCCGCGCGCTCGCCCTCGCCCGCCGCTGCCAGGGCGCGCGCACCCCGGCGCTGGCCGGGCTGGTGCTCGGCGAACTCACCGCGCGGCAACGGCAGATCGTGGCCCTGGCGGCGGCGGGCCTGAGCAACCGGGAGATCGCCGAACGGCTGACGCTGTCCGTGCGGACGGTCGGCAACCATCTGTACGGCGCGTACACGCGGCTGGGCACGGGCGACCGGGAGGCGCTGCCCTGCCTGCTGGACAGGTCCGCGTAGGGGCGTGGCCGCATACGCTCACCGGGTTGGTGACCTACGGCGTGCCTGATCGGCGGGCTGCTGCTCGCGCAGGGTCTCGATGTCGGCCGCCAGCACGGCCATGTCGCGCACGTGCGTGTAGTACCCGGCCGCGTACTCGTCCTCGATCGCCGGGAGGACCGTGTCGAACACCGTCGTCAGCTGCGCGAGGCCAGACCGCTGCTGCTCGGCGAGAGGCCCTTTGAGGACGCTCGTGGCGTAGCCGTAGGCGTCCGCATCGAGCATCACCATGTCCTGGCCCTCGATCTCCAGGCCGCGGAAGCCGGGCGGGAACGGCCGGGAGGCGTGCTCGGCCGTCATCCATGAGAGCGCATTCACCTTCTCCTCGAACATGTCTGCGATTATGGCAGGCGTATCCGGGCTCACGCCGCCCCGAACGCCGCGAAGGCCCACCCCGTCGCCTGGTGCACCGGGTCGGACGGCAGGGTGGTCCGGGCGTCCCGGAGGGATTCGGCCAGCGAGAGGCCCGCGGTGAGGCCCTTGTGCAGGGCGAGCATCAGCGGGATCACCGCCGCGTCGTTGACCGGGGCGCTGCTGGCCACCACCCCGGCCGTACCCAGCGGGAGCAACGCCGTGACCAGGCCGAGGAGTTCGTCCGCGCCGACCGAGGCGAGCCGCGCGGTGTCGCAGCTGGAGAGGATGATCCGGTAGGGACTGCGGGCCAGCCGCTCGAAGTCGTGCACGATCAACGGGCCGTCCGCCATCCGCAGCGCCGAGAAGAGGGGACTGTCGGCACGGAAGGTGCCGTGGGCGGCGAGATGGGCGAGCCCCGCCCCGTCCAACTCCGCCAGCACGCGCGGGACATGGGCGTCGTCGCCCTCCAGTACCGTCGCCGTGCCATAGCGGTCCGCCAGCTCCGGGACCTCCGCGCCACCGGTGGCGAGACCGGGGCCGCGCACCAGGACGGTACGGCCCTCGCGCGGCGGTTCCGTCTCGCGGGCGCGCAGCCAACTGCCCGCCGACGGCGACACGCTGAGCACCCGCTCGCGCAGCGCGGGCAGCAGCGCCCACGGCACCCGGTGCAGCGCGCCCGGCGGCACGATCACCACCGGACCGGCGCCCAACCGCGGCACGGCCCCGGCGAGCAGCAGCTCCTGGAGCCGGGCGCCCGCCGCCTCCACCAGCGGCAGCCGCGCCTCCGCACCCGGATGCGCGAGCCGCCGCAACCCGGCCTGGACGTACTCCGCCTCGGCCACCGCGTCCGCGAGCGGGCCGCCGACGAACCGCCGCACCCTGCCCTTCGGGGGCAAGCCGGAGCAGGTGATGTTCGACGGGTTCGCGCAGTGGAGCGGCACCTCCTTCGCCACCCCGGTCGCCGCCGGGCTCGTCGCCGCCCTGATGAGGGCGGAGCGCGAGCGCGACCCGCGCACGGCCGGGGCCCGGCTGCTGGCGGAGGCGACCTACCGCACCGATGTGCGCGGGGCGACGGTGCGCGCGCTGCGGCCGCCCACCTGGCGCCCGGTTCCGGTTCCGGCCCCGGCGCTGCCCGCGTGAGCGCCGGAACCCTCCGCTCCACGGCGTACCATGGCGAGCCCTATACGAGGGGTGGGACCGTGGACCGAACAGAGGTCGGCGCGCTCGTCCGGTCCGCCGTCGACGGGGACGCCGCGGCCTGGAAGGCGCTGGTGGAAGGGATGAGTCCGCTGGTGTGGTCGGTGGTGCGCGCCCATCGGCTGTCCGACGCCGACGGGCACGAGGTCTTCCAGACCGTGTGGTTCCGCTTCGCCCAGCACCTGGGGCGGATCCGGGAGCCCGACAAGACCGGCGCCTGGCTGGCCAGCACCGCCCGCCACGAATGCCTGAAGGTCATCAAGGGCCTGAGGCGCCTCACTCTTACGGATGATGTGCAGGTGCTGGACCGGGCCAGCGACGACCGTACGCCGGAGCAGACACTGATCGACTCCGAGGAGGCGGCGGACCGGGCCGAGCGGGTCCGCCGCCTGTGGCAGGAGCTGGACGAACTCGGCGAGCGCTGCCGGCAGTTGCTGCGCGTGCTGGTCGCCTCGCCGCCGCCCAGCTATGGGGACATCTCGGCCGCGCTCGGCATCGCGGTCGGCAGCATCGGCCCCCTGCGCCAGCGCTGTCTGCGCCGGCTGAGGGCCCGGATGGACCAGCGGGGTGCGGCATGAACGAGGACGACGGGTTCCCGTACGACGGAGCGGACGGGGACGGTGAGGAGTCGGCGGACGCCGGCACGGCGGACGCCCTTACGGAAGGCGCCGTCACGGCGGACGCCCTGACCGAGGACGCCCTCACCGAGGACGCCCTCATGGCGGACGCGCTGCTGGAGGAGGAGCTGCGCCAGGCGGCGGCCGTCCTCGATCCCGTGCCCGGCTTTCTGCGCCAACTCGCCGTGGACGCCTACGCCTTGCGTGATCTGGACGCGCGGATCGCCGAGCTGGCCTTCGACTCGCTGGTGGACGCGCTGCCGGTGCGCGGGGTCACGGACGCCCCGCGCATGCTGACGTTCCGCGCGGGCGCGCTCACCGTCGACGTCGAGGTCACGGGGTACGGGCTGATCGGGCAGGTGCTGCCGCCGGGTGCGGCGCGGATCGAGGTGCTCGGCTCTCCGGGCACCGCCCGCCCGGTCGCCGTCGACACCCTCGGCCGCTTCACCAGCGACGACCCGCCCTCCGGACCCTTCGCCCTGCGGCTGCGCACCGGCTCGGAGGTGATCGTCACGGAGTGGCTACGGGCCTGACGGGGGGCGGGCCCGCCAGGTCGGCTGGGGTTCGCCTCACCACGTCACCGGCAGCGTGCGCGGCCCCCGGATCATCGTCTGGCGCCGCCACTCGACCTCCTGCGGCGGCACGGCGAGCCGCAGCCCCGGCAGCCGGTCCAGGAGCGTGTCCACCAGCAGTTCGAGCTGGAGGCGGGCGAGGACCGCGCCGGTGCAGTAGTGGTGCCCGTTGCCGAAGGCGAGGTGCGGGTTGGAGTCCCGGTCCGGGTCGATGCCGTCCGGGTCCGGGAACACCTCGGGATCGCGGTTGGCGGCCAGGTACGAGACGTACACCGCCTCGCCCGCGGCGATCCGGTGCCCGGCGATCTCCACGTCCTCCAGGGCGATCCGGGCGAGCCCGACCGTGCTGCGGTGCGGGATCCAGCGCAGCAACTCGTCGAGCACCGGGCCGCGTTCACCGGGCCGCTCCCGCATGCGCGCCATTAACTCCGGCCGGGTCAGCAGCAGATAGAGCATCTGCCCGCAGTTGTGGGTGACCGCCTCGCCGCCGATCTGCAGCGGACCGGCGAGCCCGACGGCCTCCCGCTCGGCGATCTCACCGCGCGCCACGGCACCGCCGAGCATCGAGTAGACGTCCTCGCCGGCGCTGCGCGCGCGGGCCCGGACGATGTCCGTGATCCAGCCGTACAGCCCGTTCTTGGCCCGGTCGGCGGCCTCCGCGCCCCCGGACAGGGAGATGATCTGCCGGGTCCAGGCGTGCACCTGCTCCCGGTCGGTGTCGGGGACGCCCATCACCTCGCTGACGACGAACAGCGGGAACGGCTCCAGCACCCGCTCGACCAGGTCGGCGGGCGGACCCTCGCGGAGCATCGCGTCCACCAGCTCGTCCAGGATCTCCTGGGCGCGGGGCCGCAGCCGCTTCATCGCGCCGACCGTGAAGGCGCCGGCGATGGGCTTGCGCAGCCGGTTGTGGTCCGGCTGGTCGGCCCAGGCGAGCGAGCCGGGGCGGGGCGCGAAGTTCGGGGCCAGCCGGGTGACCTGGCCGCGCGCGACCTCCGCGCGGCTGAACCGGGGATCGTTGGTGATCAGCTTCACGTGTTCGTAGCGGGTGGCCAGCCAGGCCCAGCCCTCGCCGAAGGGCAGCCGTATTCGGGTCAGCGGTCCCTCGCGCACCAGCCCCGCGAGCACCGGATCGAACTCGGTGCCCTCCAGGTCGAGCGCGGGCCAGTCCCGTACGGGGGGCGGCGGTTCCTGGCCGGTGGGCGCGCTGGTCTCCATGGTCGTCATGCCCTCCACGATGGGACGGGGCGCGGCGGGTGTCGTGCGGGATTGCTCCAGTCGGAGGGTGTGCGGTGCGCCGGCCGGCGTGTCCGCGGGGACGGCGGCCGGGCCCGGCTACAGCGCGTCGACCAGCGCGGCCAGCGCCGCCGCGAGCCGGTCGAGCCCCGCTCCGGCCGGTCCGCCGGGTTCGTCCATGTAGGTGTCCCGCCGGATCTCGATCATCAGCGCCTCGACGCGGGGCTCGGTGCCGTAGTACTCCAGCGGCACGTACGTCCCGGCGAACGGGCTGTCCAGCCCGGTCCCACCGCACGGCGCGAACGCCTCGCGGGCGGCGGCGAGCAGCTTCGGCGGGGTGTGGAAGGGGTCGGTGCCCAGGCACACCGGCGGACGCGGGCCGTCCCCGTGCAGCTCGTAGGGGAGCGCCCGTGCCGGGTAGGAGTGCACGTCCACGACCACGGCCCGCCCGGTCGCCGCGAGCCGGTCCGCCACCGCCCGTGTCATGGCCGCGGCGTACGGCCGGAAGTACCGCTCGATCAGCGGCCGGGGGTCGGTGTCCGCGGGCCGCAGCGCCTCGCGGTGTGTGGTCCGGGTGTACACCGCGCCCATGCCGGCGGCGAGCATCTCCTCCCGCTCGTCCGGGAACCGCTCCGGGTCCACCACCAGCCGCGACAGCCGGTTCACGAACCGCCACGGCGCGCGGCCCGCGAGCTGTGCCGCCCGCCCGGCCAGTTCCGCGGTGTGCGCGTCCGTGATGTGGTCCAGTTCCCGCTCCAGCGCGGCGTCGTCGAGCAGGATCCCGTCCCGGACGTCACCGGGGATCGCGCGGGCGGAGTGGGGCACGTGCAGCAGGACGGGGGAGTCGGGGGCGCCGGAAGAGAGACGGAAGGAGGTCACGGCTGCTCCGGGGGGCCGATGGTACGGGGCACACCACCATGCCACGGACTCAGCCCAGCAACTCCCGTACGAGCGCTCCCACCTGCTCCGTCTCGATCAGGAACCCGTCGTGCCCGTACGGCGATTGAACCACGCGCGTCCGGTCCGCCCCCGGTATCAGGGCGGCCAACTCCTCCTGCTGGGCCAGCGGATAGAGGCGGTCGGAGTCGACCCCGGCGACCAGGGTGGGGGCCGTGACACGGGCGAGGGCGGAGCGCAGGCCGCCGCGCGAGCGGCCGGCGTCATGGGCGTTCATCGCCTCCGTGAGGACGACGTAGCTCGCCGCGTCGAAGCGCCGTACCAGCTTCTCGGCATGGTGGTCCAGATAGGACTCCACCTGGTAACGGCCGCCCCGCCAGGGGTGCTCGGCGTCCTGCGGGGACCGGCCGAAGCGGGCGGTCAGCTCCGGTTCGCTGCGGTAGGTGACATGCGCGAGGCGGCGGGCGAGACCGAGGCCGGTGTGGGGGCCGCGCGCGGCATCGTGGTAGTCGCCGCCTTGCCAGTCGGGGTCCGCGCGGATGGCGCGCAACTGGATCCCCGCCCAGGCGATCTGCTCCGCGCTCGCCGCCGCCGTCGTGGCGAGCAGCAGCAGCGCCCCGGTGCGCTCCGGGTACGACACCGCCCACTCCACCGCCCGCATCCCGCCCATCGAGCCGCCCGCCACCAGGGCCCAGCGGTCGATGCCGAGCGCGTCCGCGAGATACGCCTCCGCCGCGACCTGGTCCCGCTGGGTGAGGAACGGGAAGGCGCCGCCCCAGGCCCGGCGGCCGTCCGGGCGCGGCGAGGACGGTCCGGTGCTGCCCTGGCAGCCGCCCAGCACATTGGGGGCCACCACGAACCACCGGTCGGTGTCCAGCGGCCGCCCCGGTCCGACCAGCGGCTCCCACCAGCCGGGCGTGGGATGGCCGGGCCCGGCCGGACCGGCGACATGGCTGTCGCCGGTCAGCGCGTGCAGCACCAGCACCGCGTTGGACGCGTCCGGTGCGAGCCGCCCCCAGGTCTCGAACGCCAGCCGTACGCCGGGCAGTTCACCGCCCGCCTCCAGCCGCAGCGGCCGCCCGGCCGGGCACCACCGGCGACGGCCCGGCGGATCGCCCTCCCGCCAGGCGCCGGTGGCCGGCAGCTGCCCGGTCGCCGTGACCGCGCTCATCTACGCGCCCTTCGCCGCGCGGAACCCGGCCTCCAGATCCGCCTTGAGATCGGCCAGGTTCTCGATGCCGACCGACAGCCGCACCAGGCCCGGCGTGGTGCCGGTGGCCGCCGCCTCCTCCTCGGTGAGCTGACTGTGCGTGGTGGACGCCGGGTGGATGATCAGACTGCGTACGTCGCCGATGTTGGCGAGATGGCTGAACAGCTCGACCGCGTCCACGAACCGCTTGCCCGCCTCGATCCCGCCGCGCAGCTCGAAGGAGACGATGGCACCGGCCCCGCGCGGCAGGTACGTCCGCCCGGCCTCGTACCACGGGCTGGACGCGAGGCCCGCGTAGTGGACGGCCGCCACCTCGTCGCGCCCCTCCAGCCACTCCGCGAGCGCCTGCGCGTTGGACGTGTGCCGCTCCAGCCGCAGGCTCAGCGTCTCCACGCCCTGGAGCAGCAGGAACGCCGAGTGCGGGGCGAGCGCCGGGCCGAGGTCGCGCAGCAGCTGCACCCGCAGCTTCACCGCGAACGCGCCCGGACCGAGCGCCGGCCAGTAGCGCAGCCCGTGGTAGCTCGGGTCCGGCTCGCTGAAGTCGGGGAACCGGTCCGGGCGGGCGCCGAAGTCGAAGGTGCCGCCGTCCACCACCACACCGGCGATCGCGGTGCCGTGCCCGCCGAGGAACTTGGTCGCCGAGTGCACCACGATGTCCGCGCCGTGCTCGATCGGCCGCAGCAGGTACGGGGTCGGCACGGTGTTGTCCACGATCAGCGGCACCCCGGCCGCGTGCGCCACGTCCGCGACCGCCCGGATATCCAGCACATTGCCGCGCGGGTTGCCCAGCGACTCCGCGAACAGCGCCTTGGTGTTCGGCCGGATCGCCGCCCGCCATGCCGCGGGGTCGTCCGGGTCGTCCACGAACGACACCTCGATGCCGAGCCGCGCCAGCGTGTGCCGGAAGAGGTTGTACGTGCCGCCGTACAGCGCCGTGCTGGAGACGATGTGGTCGCCGGCGCCCGCCAGGGTCAGGATCGCCAGGGTCTCCGCGGCCTGCCCCGAGGCCAGCGCGACCGCCCCGACGCCGCCCTCCAGCGCGGCGATCCGCTGCTCGAACACGTCCGTGGTGGGGTTGTGGATCCGGGTGTAGATGTTGCCGGGCTCGGCCAGCGAGAACAGGTCGGCCGCGTGCCGGGTGTCCCGGAACACGAACGAGGTGGTCTGGTAGACGGGGGTGGCCCGTGCGCCGGTCGCGGGGTCGGGGGCGGCGCCCGCGTGGATCTGCTTCGTCTCGAAGGACCAGGCGGCGGTGCCGGGCTGCGTGCTCATGGTGCGTGCTCCTCGTGCGCGGGAGGCGGTGACGTGGCACGAGGCAACCACGCGTCTTCTCCGGCCAACAGGCTTACGCGGCAGGCGACATGAGGTCGTCACGGACGACATGCGGCCGCAATGTCCCCGACATCCGGGGCGGCGGCTCGGGTCGTTCGTACCGGCCGGGTTCCCATTGTCACCGTCCCGTCACAGCCGCGGGGGCCGGTGAAACCCGTGACCCCGCTCGGCTCTCTCCCTGGGTGTCAGCCGATCTTCACAGCAGAGGACGCTCAATGAACCACCGTCACGTCTCCGCCGCCCTCGTCGCCGCCTCGGCCGCGGCCCTCCTCGCCACCACCTGCGGGACCGCCGGGGCCAGCCCGATGCGGAGCGCCGCCCCCGCCGCCTCGGCCACGGCCTGGAAGCCGTGCCACGTGCCCGCGGGCCGGCACTTCCTGAAGCTGGACTCCGCCAAGAACGTCAAGGGCAAGGCGGTCGTGCGGGTCACCCCGCAGACGTGCAAGGTGAACACGAAGAACGACGAGGACGTCGTCTACACCCCGAGCGGCGCCGCCCGCTCCCTCGGCTTCGCGCCGGGCGCCGTGGTCGAGGTCCTGCGCGACACCACGACCGTGAAGGTCGCCCCGACGTGGCTGGCGAACCACAAGCTCGCCAACAGCCCGTACTTCACCTACCACGTCAACGCCAAGGGCCAGATCACCGCCCTGTCGGAGATCTACCACCCGTGATCCGCCGCCTCTGACGGGGAACAGCACCGGGGGGGGGGGGGGGGGGGGGGGGGGGGGGGGGGGGGGGGGGGGGGGGGGGGGGGAGTGTGGGGGGGGGGGGGGGGGGGGGGGGGGTCGGTAGGAGGGAACCACCAA
>NZ_JBWKES010000002.1:0-12992 GCF_056435325.1 Streptomyces sp. NPDC043952 | reverse complement strand
GCAACAACAAAAGGCACACCCCAACCTTTTGCCACGCTCCCCCCCCCTCCCCCCCGCCCCCCGGAAGAGAACACCCCCCCCCCCCCCCACCCCTCCCCCCTCCCCCCCCCCCCCGGTGCGACGTGGGCCGGGATCAGCTGAGCGAGGCCAGCGCCGCGTTCCAGGTCGCCGACGGGCGCATCACCGCGTCCGCCTTCTCCTGGTCGACGCGGTAGTAGCCGCCCAGGTCGACCGGCTTGCCCTGGACGCCGTTCAGCTCGGCCACGATCTTCTCCTCGTCGGCCGCGAGGGACTCGGCGAGCGGCGCGAACGCCTTGGCCAGGTCGGCGTCGTCGGTCTGCTTGGCCAGCTCCTGCGCCCAGTACAGGGACAGGTAGAAGTGGCTGCCGCGGTTGTCGATGCCGCCGAGACGACGGGTCGGGGACTTGTCCTCGTTGAGGAAGGTCGCCGTGGCGCGGTCCAGGGCGTCGGCCAGGACCTTGGCGCGGGTGTTGCCGGTGGCCGCCGCGTACTGCTCAAGGGAGGGCACGAGCGCGAAGAACTCGCCGAGAGAGTCCCAGCGCAGGTAGTTCTCCTTGACCAGCTGCTGGACGTGCTTGGGCGCCGAGCCGCCGGCGCCGGTCTCGAACAGGCCGCCGCCCGCCATCAGCGGGACGACCGACAGCATCTTGGCGCTGGTGCCCAGCTCCAGGATCGGGAACAGGTCGGTCAGGTAGTCGCGCAGCACGTTGCCGGTGACCGAGATGGTGTTCTCGCCGCGGCGGATGCGCTCCACCGACAGCTTGGTGGCCTCGACCGGGGACAGGATCCGGATGTCCAGGCCCTCGGTGTCGTGCTCCGGCAGGTACTGCTTGACCTTGGCGATCAGCTGCGCGTCGTGGGCGCGGTTCTCGTCCAGCCAGAACACGGCCGGGTCGCCGGTGGCGCGGGCGCGGGTGACGGCCAGCTTGACCCAGTCGCGGATCGGGGCGTCCTTGGTCTGGCAGGCGCGGAAGATGTCGCCCCGCGCCACGGCCTGCTCCAGGACCACGTTGCCGGCCGGGTCGACCAGGCGGACGGTGCCGTCGGCCGGGATCTCGAAGGTCTTGTCGTGGGAGCCGTACTCCTCGGCCTTCTGCGCCATGAGGCCGACGTTCGGCACCGAGCCCATGGTGGCGGGGTCGAAGGCGCCGTTCGCGCGGCAGTCCTCGATCACGGCCTGGTAGACGCCGGAGTAGCTGTGGTCCGGCAGCACCGCGAGGGTGTCGTGCTCCTGGCCGTCCGGGCCCCACATGTGGCCGGAGGTGCGGATCATCGCCGGCATGGAGGCGTCCACGATGACGTCCGAGGGGACGTGCAGGTTGGTGATGCCCTTGTCGGAGTCGACCATGGCCAGCGCCGGGCCCTCGGCCAGCTCAGCGTCGAAGGACGCCTTGATCTCGGCGCCCTCGGGCAGGTTCTCCAGGCCCTTGTAGATGCCGCCCAGGCCGTCGTTCGGGGAGAGACCGGCCGCCTTCAGCGTCTCGCCGTACTTCGCGAACGTCTTCGGGAAGAAGGCGCGCACCACGTGACCGAAGATGATCGGGTCGGAGACCTTCATCATCGTGGCCTTCAGGTGCACGGAGAACAGCACGCCCTCCTGCTTGGCGCGGGCGACCTGCGCGGCGAGGAACTCGTTGAGGGCGGCGGCGCGCAGCACGGCGGCGTCCACGACCTCACCGGCGACGACCTTCAGCGGCGCGCGCAGCTCGGTGGTGGTGCCGTCGGCGCCGACCAGCTCGAAGCGCAGGGTGGTGTCCTCGGCGATCACCGTGGACTTCTCGGTGCCGGCGAAGTCGTTCTCGCTCATGGTCGCCACGTTGGTCTTGGACTCGGGAGTCCAGGCGCCCATGCGGTGCGGGTGGGTCTTGGCGTAGTTCTTCACCGAGGCCGGGGCGCGGCGGTCGGAGTTGCCCTCGCGCAGGACCGGGTTGACCGCGGAGCCCTTGATCTTGTCGTAACGGGCGCGGATCTCGCGCTCCTCGTCCGACTTCGGGTCGTCCGGGTAGTCCGGCAGCGCGTAGCCCTTGCCCTGCAACTCGGCGATGGCGGCCTTGAGCTGCGGGATGGACGCCGAGATGTTCGGCAGCTTGATGATGTTCGCCGAGGGGGTCTTGGCCAGCTCGCCCAGCTCGGTCAGCGCGTCCGCGATGCGCTGGTCCTCGTTCAGGTACTCCGGGAAAACGGCGATGATGCGCCCGGCCAGCGAGATGTCGCGGGTCTGCACGGGCACACCGGCCTGCGAGGCATACGCCTGGACCACTGGCAGGAACGAATGCGTCGCCAGGGCCGGGGCCTCGTCTGTGTACGTGTAGATGATGGTCGAGTCAGTCACCGGGTGCTCCGCTCCACGTCTGCAACATTGCTCGACATCAAGATATCTCGTGCCGGGGGCGGACTCGACAGGGGTGGTGTTCCGGGACCGCTGTTTTCCGCCGCCCGGCCGCCCGCCCGGTCAGTCACTTCCGCTCGCCTCCCCGGCCTCGCGGGCGAGCTCGCGCTCGATCCAGCGGCAGATCACGTCCACCACGTACACGTGCTCGGCCCTGCTGAGCTGCCGTCCCTTGGGGATGCCGTGCCAGCGCAGCAGACAGCTCCGGCAGCAGGTGGCGGTCGCGTGCTGCGCCACGAAGACGGGATGCCCCCGGTACGGCGTCTGCTTCCCGTCCTTGTACGGCGCGGCCGGCGCGAGCCGCTTTCCGATCAGGTCGTACGCGTGCCACCTCAGGGTGGCCGGCCCCTTCTCCCCGGCAATGACCCGCTCCCGCCCCCGCAGCCGGAACCGCGCCCGGAACGGCTGCCGGGCGAGGGCGTCGAGACGCTGATCAAGGGCATGGGGGTCGGGCGAAACGGTCATCTCGGTACGAGGATACGACTGCCCCGTTCCCTCTGGAGTACCGCTTCGTCGGCCCCCCGGAGTACCGCTTCACGGGGGCGGCGCCGTCCGCCGTCCCGCGGCACACCGGCAGGTCAGCGGCGCGCGGGAGCCGGGGCGGCGGCCGTCCTCGCGGAGGTCCGGTCCAGCGGCCGGCCCGCTCGGCCGCCGCACCGGGTCCGGCATCCGCTTCCGGTGACCGCGATCACTCCGCCCCCTGCTCGGACGCCCGCCGCGCCGCGTCCCCCGCGTTCCGCTGCTGGGGAATCGTGAAGGTGCCCTGCTGGAGGGCGACGGTGCGGACCGGGGAGGGGATGTGGATGTTCTCCCGCTGGTAGCGGCGGTGCAGGCGTTTGATGAACTCGTGTTTGATCCGGTACTGGTCGCTGAACTCGCCGATGCCGAGGATCACCGTGAAGCCGATGCGGGAGTCGCCGAAGGTGTGGAAGCGGATCGCGGGCTCGTGGTCCGGCAGCGCGCCCGGCACCTCGCGCATCACTTCCGTGACCACCTCGGCGGTCACCCGCTCCACCTTCTCCAGGTCGGCGTCGTAGCTCACCCCCACCTGCACCGGCACCGTGAGCCGCTGCTCGGGCCGCGTGTAGTTGGTCATGTTGGCCTTGGCGAGCTGGCCGTTGGGGATCACCACCAGGTTGTTGGACAGCTGGCGGATCGTCGTCTGGCGCCAGTTGATGTCGACGACGTACCCCTCCTCACCGCTGCTCAGCTGGATGTAGTCGCCCGGCTGGACGGTCTTGGAGGCCAGGATGTGGATGCCGGCGAAGAGGTTGGCGAGGGTGTCCTGGAGCGCGAGGGCCACCGCGAGACCGCCCACGCCCAGCGCGGTGAGCAGCGGCGCTATGGAGATCCCGAGGGTCTGGAGCACCACCAGGAAGCCGATGGCCAGCACCAGCACCCGTGTGATGTTGACGAAGATCGTCGCCGAGCCCGCCACGCCCGAGCGGGACTGCGTGACCGTGCGCACCAGCCCGGCGATCACCCGCGCCGCGGACAGCGTGGCCACGAGGATCAGCCACACCTCCAGCACCTGGTCGGTGTGGTGCCGCACGGCCTTGGTGAGGGGCAGCACGAGCGCCGCGGCGGCCACACCGCTCGCGATCAGCGCCCACGGCACGATCGAGCGCAGCGCGTCCACGATGACGTCGTCGCCGCTCCAGCGGGTCCGCTTGGCGTGCTTGGCCAGCCAGCGCAGCAGCGAACGGGAGAGGAACGCGGCCACCAGGCCCGCCGCCACCGCGATGCCGGCGATCACGGCGTCGTCGAGGGTCAGCGCGCGGTTCACCGGTCACCTCCGGTAGCGGGGGGTCGTACGGCGGGCCGTATGAGAGGTCTCGTCACGTTGTCACCTGCTCGATGTGCGGGATGTGCGAACGTGCCGGTCCCGGAACTCCGGTGACCGGCACGAGCGTTCATCCTGCCGCATCCGGAACGCGCCCTGCCACCGGGCCCGCTGGAGCCCGCGGCGCCCCGATCAGATGATGCCCTCGGCGAGTTCGGCCTGGTCGCGGTCGCTGCCGTAGGCCGCCGTCGGGGTGCCGTACGAGCGGCGGGCCACATACCACCACACGCTGGCGAGGAGCAGGACGACGGCCAGGGCCACGGCCGCGTAGTTCATCGTGCCGACGGTGACCGGCGAGGACTGCGGCAGACAGAACAGGACCGTGACGCACGCCACCCAGACCACCGCGACCCAGCCGACCGGCCTGCTCCACCGGCCCAGGTGCCACGGCCCGCGGCGGAACCGGTCGCCCGCCCGCAGCCGCAGCAGCACCGGGATGGCGTACGCGGGGGTGATGCCGATGACGTTGATGGCGGTCACCGCGTTGTACGCCGTCGCCGAGTACAGCGACGGCAGCGCGAGCACCCCGGCGACCCCCACCGACAGCCATACGGCGGCCACCGGGGTCTGCGTGCGGGCGCTGACCGTGCGCCACAGCCGGGAACCGGGCAGCGCGCCGTCCCGGCTGAACGCGAACACCATCCGGCTGGCCGCGGCGACCTCGGCGTTCCCGCAGAACAGCTGGGCCACGATCACCACCAGCAGCAGCGCCTTCGCGCCGCCGGTGCCGAGACCGTCGAGCAGGATCTGCGCGGGCGGCACCCCGGTGGCCGTGGTGCGCGTGGCGTCGTAGTCCTGGATCGCGAAGGTGAGCCCGGCCAGCAGCGCGAAACCGGCCAGCCAGGACACCCAGATGGCCCGCACGATGCCCTTGGCCGCGGACACCGAGGCGCGCGAGGTCTCCTCCGAGAGATGGGCGGAGGCGTCGTAGCCGGAGAAGGTGTACTGGGCGAGCAGCAGGCCGATCGCGGCCGCGTAGAGCGGGTTCGACCAGCCGGTGTCGTTGACGAACGTGGTGAACACGAAGGACGGCGACCGGTGGTGGTCGGGCACGATCGCGAGCGCGCCGACGATCAGCGCGACCCCCGCCAGGTGCCACCAGACGCTGACCGAGTTGAGCAGGCTGACGACGCGGACACCGAACAGGTTCAGCACCGCGTGCAGCAGCAGGATGGCGCAGAAGATCAGCATCGTCTTGCCCGGCGTCGGCGCGAAGCCCCACTGGAGATTGGCGAACGCGCCGGTGAACAGGGCGGCGCCGTAGTCGATTCCGGCGATCGCGCCGAGCAGCCCCAGCAGGTTCAGCCAGCCCGTGTACCAGCCCCAGCGGCGGCCGCCGAGCCGGTCGGCCATGTAGTACAGGGCGCCCGAGGTCGGATAGGCGCTGGTGACCTCGGCGAGCGCGAGCCCGACGCACAGCACGAACAGGCCGACGCCCGCCCAGCCCCACAGCATCACGGCGGGCCCGCCGGTGTTCAGGCCGAACCCGTACAGGGTCATACAGCCGGACAGGATCGAGATCACCGAGAAGCTGATCGCGAAGTTGCCGAACCCGCCCATGCGGCGGGCGAGTACGGGACGGTAGCCGAGCTCGCGCAGGCGCCGTTCCTCGTCCTGCTGGGGCAGCTCTGGGGAGGGGGACATGGGGGACCTCCGGAAGGTGGGGGGCCAGGGGCGCGGCGTCAGGGGCAGGGGTGGGTTCCGGTGCGGGGTACGGCGCAGACGTCGGCGCAGGTCTCGGTCCGGGTGCCGGTGCCCTCGGCCAGGGCGCGGCAGTGGTCGCGGGCCCGTGTGAACACGTCCACCGCACGACCGCCGTCCTGGACGCGGTACACCCAGGGCAGCGGACTGAAGTACGGGCCGATTGCCTCGAACACCCGCTCAGCGCATGGGAATTGGCGGGCTGCCCACAGGGCGTGCGCCAGGTGGTTGAGGTCCGGCTGCGCGCGCCGGACCGGTGGCGCGTGCTCGAACCAGGAGTGCAGCGCGGAGCTCGCCTCGCCGACGGCGGTGTCCGTGGTCCAGTGCGTGTCGGGGCGGCGCGCGCGGCGGTGGCGCTCGACGCGCACGTAGAGGGGGAGGAGGTGCAGGGCCGAGCCGAGCGGGGCCCGCGCCGCGGCCCAGCGGGCGTAACCGGCCGCGTCCGCCCACCGGTTGGAGTCGTCGTCGGCCCGCGTACGACCGTCCACCCCGCCCCGCGCGTACAGGAACTGGAGCATCCGGTGATGCGCCTCGCGGTTGAACGGGTCGCGCTCGGCGGCCTCGGCCAGCAGCCCCCAGGGGCCCGGCACGAGGTGCGGCTCGGGTGCGTCGGCCCGGTGCTCCGCCCAGCGCTGTCCGGGATCCAGCTGGGCCAGCGCGAGCAGGCAGATCCAGGGCACCGGATCGTGCGGGGCGAGCCGGGTGGCGGTGTCGGCGGCGTCCCACGCCTCGATCCACAACTCGTGCGCGCGCAAATGCCGTTCGCGGCGCGCCCGTAACGCCCGCTCCACGCCGACCCGCGCCCGCATCACCGCCGCGTGGGTGCTGTCCGGTTCCTCCGCGAGCCAGGCGCGCACCACGTCGCTGCCCGCGGCCGCCGCCGCGAGGATCTGGGTGCGCTGGGTCCACCGCCACCACTCGGTGGTCTCCGCGAGCAGGGTGCGCATGGCCACCCAGCGTCCCGTGCGCAGCTCCTGGAGCACCGCGCGCAGGGCGTGGTCGGATCCCGCGGGGTCGTAGGAGGGTCTCGCTCCGTCGCGTGCCATCAGCCGGAGCCCCGGAGCCGGTGACACGCGGACGAGGCGGCGGAGTGAGGTGGCAACAGCCCTCCCCTGGGCGGTGCGTGGTGGTCGGCGGACACTATAGGGGTGGTGGTTGCGCCCCACCATTATTGCCAACTCAATTAGCCATTCCGGAGAGTTGCAAGATCGACGCTCCGCGGGGTTGGAGGATCATCGCTCCGCGGGGTCGGAGGATCACCGCTCCGCGGGGTTGAAAGATCATCGGTCTGCCTCGGGTCGGCTTGACGCCGGATGCGGGCGGCGGCAGGCTGACGCGGTGATCTCTGGTGCGGGCGCGGGAGCATGCGGGAGGCGCGGATGACGGGGCCGGTGTGGCGACAGGGCCCCGTGTGGTGACCGGGCCCGGTGCGGCGGCTGGGGCGCCCGTGGTGACAGGGCCCGATGCGGCGACAGGGGCACCCGTGGTGACAGGGCCCGATGCGGTGGCGGGGTCGGCGTGGTGACAGGGCCGGTGCTCGCCGTCGATCAGGGCACCTCCGGCACCAAGGCCCTCGTGGTCTGCCCGGAGCGGGGCGTTCTCGGCACCGGGTACGCCGAGGTCCGCACCCGGCACCGGCCCGGCGGGCTGGTCGAGGTGGACCCGGACGCGCTGTACGACTCGGTGCTCACCGCCGGCCGCGGCGCCCTCGCCGAGGCCGGGGAGCGTGTCGTGGCCCTCGGCCTCGCCAACCAGGGCGAGACCGTCCTCGCCTGGGACCTGGCGACCGGCCGCCCGCTCACCGACGCCCTGGTCTGGCAGGACCGCCGCGGCGAGTCCGTCTGCGCCGAACTCGCCGCTTACACCGAGGAGTTGCGGCAGCTCACCGGTCTCCCGCTGGACCCGTACTTCGCCGCGCCCAAGATGGCCTGGATCCGCCGCCATCTGACCCGCGAGGGCGTCGTCACCACCTCGGACGCCTGGCTGGTGCACCGTCTCACCGGTGCCTTCGTCACCGACGCCGCCACCGCGGGCCGCACCCAGCTCCTCGACCTCGACCAGGTCCGTTGGTCCTCCCGCGCCCTCGACCTCTACGGCCTCACCGGCGAACGCCTCCCGGAGGTCACCGACGTCGCCCAACCGGTCGGAAGTACAAGGGAGTTCGGCTACGACATCCCGCTCACCGGTCTGATTGTGGACCAGCAGGCCGCGCTGCTCGCCCAGCGCGTCACCGCCCCCGGCGCCGCCAAGTGCACCTACGGCACTGGCGCCTTCCTGCTCGCCCACACCGGCGAACGCCCCCGGCGCGGCGGCTCCGGGCTGGTCAGCTGCGTGGCCTGGCGGCTGGGCGGGACGACCAGCTACTGCCTGGACGGCCAGGTCTACACGGCCGCCTCCGCGGTGCGCTGGCTCGCCGACCTCGGGGTGATCGGCTCCGCCGCCGATCTCGACCCGGTCGGCGGCGCCGTCCCCGACAGCGGCGGCGTCACCTTCGTACCCGCGCTCGCCGGACTCGCCGCCCCCTGGTGGCGCGGTGAGCTGCGCGGGTCTCTGACCGGGCTCGGCCTCGACACCACCGCCGGACATCTGGTGCGCGCCCTGTGCGAGGGCATCGCCGCCCAGGTCGCCGAACTCGCCGAAGCAGCCGCGGGCGACCTCGGCACCCCGCTCGGCACGCTGCGCGTCGACGGCGGCCTCACCCGCTCCGCGCTGCTCATGCAGACCCAGGCCGACCTGCTGCAACAGCCCGTCGAGGTGTCCGCGCTGCCCGACGCCACCGCGCTCGGCGCCGCCACCCTCGCCCGCCTCGGCGCGGACCCTGCTCTCGACGCCGCCGAGGCCCTGCCCGAGCGGCGCCCCGCCGCCGTGTACGAGCCCCGCATCCCCGCCGATCAGGCGGCCGAATGCCGCGCCCGCTTCCGCGCGGCCGTCGCCGCCCTGCCCGGCTCATGAGGGGCCCCGGCGAGGAACGGCAGCCGTCGGGTCCGCCGGACACCGGTCAAAGCCCTTCAGGGGCAAGGCAGATGGTCCAGGCCGGGGACCCGACCCCTGCATCCCCGGCCGCCACCGCCGAAGCCGCACTCCTGGCCGCCACCGCCGAGGCCGCATCCCTGGCCGTCACCGCCGAGGCCGCACGCCCGACCGGCACCACCAACGCCGTGTCCCCGACCGGCACCACCGAGGCCGCGCCCCCGACCGGCACCACCGAGGCCGCGCCCCCGACCGGCACCACCAACGCCGCGACCCCGACCGCGACCACCAAAGCCGCGCCCCCGACCGTCACCGCCGAAGGCCCGCTCCCCGACCGGTCGTACGACGTCGCGATCGTCGGCGCCGGAGTCGTCGGTTGTGCCATCGCCCGCCGACTCGCCCGCCATCCGCGCCTGAGCGTCGCCCTGATCGAGGCGCAGGACGACGTGGGCCAGGGCACCTCCAAGGCCAACACCGCGATCCTGCACACGGGGTTCGACGCCACCCGCGGCACCCTGGAGGCCCGGCTCGTGCGCGAGGGATATGCCCAACTCGCCCAGTACGCGTGCGAAACCGGCATCCCCGTCGAACCCGTCGGCGCGCTGCTCGTCGCCTGGGACGAGGAGCAACTCGCCGCCCTGCCCCGGCTCGCCGAGAAGGCGGCGGCCAACTTCTACGCTGGCGCACGTCCGTTGAGCCGGGCGGAGCTGTACGCCCGCGAGCCGCACCTCGGTCCCGGCGCGCTCGGCGCCCTGCACATCCCCGGCGAGAGCATCATCTGCCCCTGGTCCACCACCCTCGCCTACGCCACCCAGGCCGTCCGCGCCGGAGTCGACCTGCACCTGAACACCACCGTCGAGCGGGCGTCTTGGGACGATGGCCACCGCCTGCACACCTCCCGCGGCCCCCTGCGCGCCCGCTACCTCGTCAACGCGGCCGGACTGGGCGCCGACACCCTCGACCACCGCCTCGGATACGACGACTTCGATGTCACCCCGCGCCGCGGCCAGCTCCTGGTGTTCGACAAGCTCGCCCGTCCGCTGGTCCGGCACATCCTGCTGCCCGTACCGACCGCGCTCGGCAAGGGAGTTCTGGTCGCGCCCACCGTGTACGGCAACGTACTGCTCGGCCCCACCGCCGAGGACCTGGACGACAAACGGGCCACCGGCACCACCGCCGAGGGCATCGCCCTGCTGCGGGAACGGGGCCGCCGGATCCTGCCCGAGCTGGTCGAGGAGGAAGTCACCGCCGCCTACGCCGGGTTGCGCGCGGCCACCGGGCAGGAGGACTACCGGATCGCCGTGCACCCCGAGCGGTCGTACGTCACCGTCGGCGGCATCCGCTCCACCGGCCTGACCGCTTCGCTCGCCATCGCCGGGCACGTCACCGGACTGCTCACCGGCACGGGCCTCGACCCCGGCCCGGAACGCGACCTCGAACCGGTGCGCATGCCCAACCTCGGCGAGGCGTTCCCGCGCCCCCACCAGGACCCGGAACTGATCGCCGCCGACCCGGCCTACGGCACCCTCGTCTGCCACTGCGAGCGGGTCTCCCTCGGCGAGATCCGCGACGCCCTCGCCGGCCCGATCCCGCCCCGCGGTCCGGACGGCCTGCGCCGCCGCACACGGGCGCGGGCGGGCCGCTGCCAGGGGTTCTACTGCGGGGCGGCGGTACGGGAGTTGTTCGAGCGGCAGGGAAGGGGCGGGCGCGCATGACGGCGGTACGGCACATCGACGTCCTGGTGGTCGGTGCCGGGCCCGCGGGGCTCGCCGCGGCGGCCCGGCTCGCCGCCGCCGGAGCCGGACGGGTGGAGGTCCTGGAGCGGGAGGAACGCCCCGGCGGAGTGCCTCGGCACTGCGCCCACGGCGGATTCGGCACCTGGACCCGCCCGCTGACCGGCCCGCAGTACGCCCGCCTGCTCGCGGCGGCCACCGAGCGGTCCGGAGCGCTGATCCGGACCAGAACCACCGTGCTGGGCTGGCCCGTTGGAAACGGGACCCGAACTTCAGCGCTGGGTCCGCAGGTCGAAGGCGCGCCGGGAACCACCCTGCCCGACTCGCAAGTTGGCAGCGCGCCCGGCGCGAACGTGCTGCTGACCGTCGGGCCCGACGGCCCCGAGACGCTCGCGGCGCGGGCCGTCGTCCTCGCCACCGGGGCCCGCGAACGCCCCCGCGCGGCCCGCCTGGTGCCCGGCGCCCGGCCCGCCGGCGTCTACACCACCGGCGAACTCCAGCAGGCGGTCCACCTGTTCGGGCAGCACATCGGCACCCGCGCGGTGGTGGTCGGCGCGCAGGACGTGTCGTACGCGGCGGCCCGTACGGTCCGCACGGCCGGCGCCGAGGTCGTCGCCCTCGTCACCGAAGACCCCCGCGCCCGCACGAGCCGCGTCCGCGCGCGGTCGGCCCGGCTGGTCCAGGGCATTCCGCTGCTGACCGGCACCACCGTCACCGAACTCCTCGGCCACGGACGGCTGTCCGGCGTCCGCGTGCGCCACCGGGACGGCCGTACGACCGTACTGCCCTGCGACACCGTCGTCTTCACCGGCGACTTCGTCCCCGACCACGAACTCGCCCGGCGCGGCGCCCTCGACCTCGATCCGGGCACCCGAGGACCCGCCGTGCACACCGCCCTGCACACCTCGCGCCCCGGCGTCTTCGCCGCCGGAAGCCTCCTGCACGCCGTGGAACCCGCCGGCACCGCGGCCCGCGAGGGCGCCAGAGCGGCCGGTGCCGTCCTGGACCATCTGGCGGGCGCCCCCTGGCCGCGCCCCGGCATCCCGGTCACCGTCGCACCGCCACTGCGCTGGATCACCCCCAACCGCATCGACCCCGACCGCGTCGACCCAGAACGCGCCGACCCGCAACGCGCCGACCTGCAACGCGCCCGCCCGGCCGCGCCGCCCCCGCCCCACCTCCTGCGCACCGACGCGCCCCTCCCCCGCCCCGTCCTGTACGTCCATCAGGACGGCCGCCTGCTGCACCGCGCCCGCCTCGGCCCCGGCACCGCCCAGCCGCACCGCACCCTGAGGCTCGGCGTGTCCTGGCACGGCCGGGTGGACCCCGAGGGCGGTGAGGTGCGGGTGAGCGCGGGCTGAGCCGGGGGGCGTTGATGCTCCTATTGCTGTCAAGCGGCTTGGAGCCAGTCGCGGTAGGCGTGAGCGAGGTCGTCGGCTCTGCTGAGTCCTCGTTCCAGTCTGGAGATGGTGGTGGGCCGGACTCCGAAGTGCTGGGCGACTGCGGTCAGGGTGATGTTCTTGGCCCGCCGCAGGGGCCGCGGGTCGGCTGTGTCGGGGCTGGTGACCGTGGTGGTCAGACAGCGGAACGTCTCCCGGGCGATGGCCCGTTTCAGCAACCGGATGATCTCCTTCTTCGTCCGGCCGGCGGCGGTTTGCTGTGCGACGTATGCCCGGGTCCGGGCATCGCTGGACATGCGGACCAGGGCGATGCGGTAGAGGGCGGCGTTGGCGGCCCGGTCGCCAACGCCGGGACAGGCGATGACGGTTGGTTTTGCCGCTGGAGGCGGGGACCGGGGCGGCTCCGCAGAGGGCTGCGAAGGACGCTTCGGTCCGCATCCGCTCGGGATTGCCTCCTGCGGTGATCAGCAGCTGTGCCGCGGTGTCGGGACCGACACCGTGGGCCGCCCGCAGGCCCGGGTTGCGTGCGGTGACCTCGGCGTCCAGGGCCCGCGTCAGCGCATCGTGTTCGGCGGTGAGCTCTTTGACGCGGCGGGCGAGGCTCTTCAGCGCGGTGAGGACCGCGACGTGGGCGGCATCGCCGGCCGGCCGCAACCGGGCCAGGGCCTCGATCCGGTCGGTGCCCTTGAGCTGCCCGTATCGCGTGCGGATGGCCTCCGGGGCGGAGATGAGGACGTGGCCGATCTGGTTGAGCGCGGCGGTGCGGGCCTTGACCGCCGAGCGGGCGGCGTTGTGCAGGGCGCGTATCCCGATGACCGTGTCGTCCTTGGGGGAGCTGGAGGCTCGTCCGGACAGGGCGGCGCGGGCGGCGGCGTAGGCGGCGATCGGGTCGGACTTGCCGGTGCGGCGGCGCTCGGCTCTGTCGGGGCGGTTGA
>NZ_JBWKES010000001.1:209625-439107 GCF_056435325.1 Streptomyces sp. NPDC043952 | reverse complement strand
AAGACGTGTGTCCGTGGTTGCCCTATGCGGACGGGGGGGTTTTCGGGCTGCCGACGGGGGGGAGGGGGAGGAAGGGGGACAGGGGGGGGACGGCGCCGGTCGCTCCGGGCTGACGCCCGCCCCCCCCGGGCCGCCCGGCCCGGACGACAGGACCTGGCCGAGGGCGCGAGAGCCTGGCCGAGGACGGGAAAGTCCGGCCGGGGGCGGGAGAGTCCGGCCGAGGCCGAAAGAGTCTCGCCGATGCGGAGAGAGCCTGGCCGGGGACGCTGACAACGGCCTGCCCAAGCCCCCTGCGAGTTATCCACAGGCCGTTGTCCACAGGGGTGGTGGGCCGGCTCCGGCCTTGGCACAGTGGTGGTCATGCGGGGGTGGTGGCGGGACCTCACCGACCTGGTGCTGCCGACCGACTGCGCGGGCTGCGGAGCACCTCGTACGACGGTCTGCGCGCGCTGCCGGACCGCGCTGGCCGGGAGTGCGCCCCGGCGGGTGCGGCCGCTGCCGGAGCCACCGGGACTGCCGGCGGTGTACGCGTCGGCTCCGTACGCGCAGGCGGTGCGCGCGCTGCTGCTGGCGCACAAGGAGCGGGGCGCGCTGACGCTCACGGGAGCGCTCGGCACGGCCTTGGTGGGGGCCGTGCGGGCGGGCCTCGACGCGTCGGCCGGGGCCGGTGCGCCGGCGACCGGGGTTCGCGGGGGCGGTACTCCGGGGCCCGTCGTGCTCGTGCCCGTGCCCTCCGCGCGGTGGGCCGTGCGGGCGCGGGGGCACGATCCGGTACGGCGGATGGCGCTCGCGGCCGCCGGTGAGCTGCGGCGCACCGGGACACCGGCTCGGGTGGCGGCGGTGCTGCGCCAGCGCAGAGCCGTGGCGGACCAGGCGGGACTGGACGCGCGCCGGCGCCTGGCGAACCTCGCGGGCGCGCTGGAGGTGACGGCGGGCGGGGACCGGCTGCTCGCCGGGGGCCGGGTCGTGCTGGTCGACGATCTCGTCACCACCGGCGCGAGTCTCGCGGAGGCGGCGCGGGCCCTGCGAATCGGCGAGTCAAGGGCTGTGTACGAGAACGCAACTCGGGAAGGAAGGGAGGAACGAACCACCGGGAGGCGGTCGGAGAGGGAGAAGCGGGAGAAGCGGAAGTGGGTGCATGGTGCAGCGAAAAGAACGGCGGTGAGCGCCTTCGGGCCGCCGTTGCACGCGGCCGTGATCGCCGCGCCCGCGGATTCTTTCGAAATAAACAGGAACTGACCGCCGACCTGCGTCGTTGCAGGTAGTGACAGGGTTAATTCACCTGAACGGAGGTACGCCGCAGTAGAGGGTGACGACATCCGTCCGGGCGAGATATGTTCGGTTGTGAGGAAAGAGGCGCAGGCCACACCTCTCATATCCGAATGCCGTGCTGCGGGTTTTTCGGCAATCACCCGCACCGGTGGGGTGGACAACCCGCCCTTGGGGGAGGAGGAGGTGGACGTCACCGAGTCCGAGGTCCGGTGCTCACCGGACCTGGTGCAAAAGGGAGATGCTCCGCCGAAGCAGCGGAGCGATCCGGGAACGGAGTTCTGCGTGGACATCGTCGTCAAAGGCCGCAAGACCGAGGTGCCCGAGCGGTTCCGCAAGCACGTGGCCGAGAAGCTGAAGCTGGAGAAGATCCAGAAGCTCGATGGCAAGGTGATCAGCCTCGACGTCGAGGTGTCCAAGGAGCCCAACCCTCGACAGGCCGACCGCTGCGACCGGGTGGAGATCACGCTCCGCTCGCGGGGCCCGGTGATCCGGGCGGAGGCAGCGGCCAGCGACCCGTACGCGGCACTCGACATGGCGGCGGAAAAGCTGGACGCGCGCCTGCGCAAGCAGCACGACAAGCGGTTCTCGCGCCGTGGCTCACGGCGGATCTCGGCGGCGGAGGTCCCCGACCACGTGCCGGGCGCGGCGACGCTCGACGGAAACGGCGTCCCGGTGGGGGAGGACGAGACGGACGGAGTGCCGACCACGAAGATCGGCCCGCTCGAGGTCAAGGGCGAAGGCCCCCTCGTCGTCCGCGAGAAGACCCACGTCGCCTCCCCGATGAGCCTGGACCAGGCCCTCTACGAGATGGAACTGGTCGGCCATGACTTCTACTTGTTCGTCGACTCCGAGACGAAGGAGCCGAGCGTCGTCTACCGGCGCCACGCCTACGACTACGGCGTGATCCACCTCAACACGGACCCGATGGTCGCCGAGGCGCAGCCCCCAGCGGCAGGGGGCACGCTGGGCGGCTGACCGCCCGGAGCCGGAGCCGAACCGGTGCCCCTGGAGCGCGTGTGCGCCCCCAGGGGCACCAGTGTGCGACCACTTCGCGCCGCGTGCGGCGCCTCGGTGTGGTTCCGGCATGAAATCATGACCGCAAGGGCCCAACCGGTGGGCCGCTGCCTTGGGTTGGCGATGGCACGGGACCACACAGGCCACAGCCTTCAGGGGGAGGAACGATGGCGGACACCTTCGGACCGATGCGGGGCGAGGAGGCCGACGACACCGACGACGGTGTACTCGGCAGGTGCCCCGAAGGGGGCTCCTCGCGCGGGGAACCGATCAGGGTCCTGGTGGTGGACGACCACGCGCTCTTCCGGCGCGGCCTGGAGATCGTGCTGGCGGCCGAGGAGGACATCCAGGTCGTCGGCGAGGCGGGGGACGGCGCCGAGGCCGTCGACAAGGCGGCGGACCTGCTGCCCGACATCGTGCTGATGGACGTCCGGATGCCCCGGCGCGGGGGCATCGAGGCGTGCACCTCCATCAAGGAGGTCGCCCCCAGCGCAAAGATCATCATGCTGACGATCAGCGACGAGGAGGCCGACCTCTACGACGCGATCAAGGCGGGCGCCACCGGATATCTGCTCAAGGAGATCTCCACCGACGAGGTGGCCACCGCCATTCGCGCGGTCGCCGACGGGCAGTCGCAGATCAGCCCGTCCATGGCGTCGAAACTCCTCACCGAGTTCAAGTCGATGATCCAGCGCACCGACGAGCGCCGGCTGGTGCCCGCGCCCCGGCTGACCGACCGTGAACTGGAAGTCCTCAAGCTCGTCGCCACGGGGATGAACAACCGGGATATCGCCAAGGAGTTGTTCATCTCCGAGAACACCGTGAAGAACCACGTCCGCAACATCCTGGAGAAACTCCAGCTGCACTCCCGGATGGAGGCCGTGGTCTACGCGATGCGGGAGAAGATCCTGGAGATCCGCTAGCCGCCCGGCGCCGCCCCTCAGCCGAGGGCGCGGGCGAGTTCCGCGGTGAGCGGTCCCCGCAGGGCGGGGTCGTCCACGCGTTCCACCCGGACGTTCGTGCACTTCACCCATGTGGCAGCCTCCAGCAGGGCCTGGGCGACCGCCGGGACCGCCTTGGGACCGTCCAGGGTGACCTGCCGGGCCACCAGGGTGCGGCCCTCCCGTGCCGGGTCGACCCGCCCGACGAGGCGGCCGCCCGCGAGCACCGGCATCGCGAAGTAGCCGTACACCCGCTTGGGCTTGGGGGTGTACGCCTCCAGGCGGTGGGTGAAGCCGAAGATCCGCTCCGTGCGCGCCCGTTCCCAGATCAGCGAGTCGAAGGGCGAGAGCAGGGTGGTGCGGTGGCGGCCGCGCGGCGGGGTCGCCAGGGCCGCCGGATCCGCCCAGGCCGGCCTGCCCCAGCCCTCGACCTCGACCGGCACCAGACCCGAGTCCGCGAGCACCGCGTCCACCTGCTCGCCCTTCAGCCGGTGATAGTCGGCGATGTCCGCGCGGGTGCCCACGCCCAGTGACTCGCCGGCCAGCCGGACCAGGCGGCGCAGGCACTCGGCGTCGTCCAGCTCGTCGTGCAGCAACGTGGCGGGGACGGCGCGCTCGGCGAGGTCGTACACCCGCTTCCAGCCGCGGCGTTCGACGCACACCACCTCGCCGTACATCAGCGCCCGTTCGACCGCGACCTTGGTGCCGGACCAGTCCCACCACTCGCTGGTCCGCTTCGCGCCGCCCAGTTCGGTCGCGGTCAGCGGGCCCTCGGTGCGCAGCTGCTTGACGACCTGCTCGTAGACCCCGTCGGGGAGTTCGTGGTTCCAGTGCGGGCGGTTGCGGTAGGCGCGGCGGCGGAAGGCGAAGTGCGGCCACTCCTCGATGGGCAGCAGGCAGGCGGCGTGCGACCAGTACTCGAAGGCGTGCGTGTCCTTCCAGTAGGCGTCCTCCACCGTGGTGCGGCCGACGGCGCCGAGGCGGGCGTACGGCACCAGTTCGTGCGAACGGGCGAGGACCGAGATGGTGTCGAGCTGGACCGCACCGAGGTGGCGCAGCACCCCGCGCACCCCGGCCCGCCGGTCGGGCGCGCCGAGCAGACCCTGGGCCCGCAGGGCGATACGGCGGGCGTCGTCCGCGGTGAGCGTGGTGGTCGGGCGCGGCAGGGTCGTCATGCCACGGACGATAGACGGCGGCACTGACAACCCGTCCCGAGCTGCGGTTTACCGACCCGGCCCCGGCAGATAGGGGGCGGTGGACGGCAGGCCGAGGTCCGAGGGGAGCAGGGAGGCGATCCAGCAGTCCCGGCGCACCCCCTTGTTGGCGAGGGCGCAGCGCAGGGTGCCCTCCAGGGTGAAGCCCGCGCGTTCGGCGACCCCGCGTGAGCCGTGGTTGCCGACCTCGGCACGCCACTCGACCCGGTCGACGCCCAGGTCGGTGAAGATCCAGCGGCAGGCGGCGAGCACGGCCTCCGTGACATGGCCGCGACCGCGGTGCTCCTTGACGGCCCAGAAGCCGACCTCGGCCGCGGCTGGCCCGCGCATCGACAAACCGAGCATGCCGGCCAGCTCCCCGCCGGGGAGGAAGATCCCCCAGGTGAACATCGAATCCTGCGCCCAGCCGTCCGGGACCGTCTCGTGCGTGAAGCCGCGCGCGTGCTCGGGCAGGTAAGGGGAGGGGATCGGCGTCCAGCGCTGGATGTCGGGGTCCTGCGCGGCCTCGTACACGGCTTCGGTGTCGGCCGGTCCGACGGCGCGCAGGTGGAGACGGCCGGTGGTGAGTGTGACGGGTTCCATCGGGCGATTCTGCTCGTCCCGCCCCGCGGGGGCCATGGATTTCCGCGATCCGTGAGCGCGCGATCACAATTCGCATAAATCCCTGCGTCGATGCGGCACTATCCGGATATCCCGTCCGTTGTCCCTGTGAAGCAGCGGCCGGGACACCAGGCACTCCCGGCGCGGCGGGGTCCTCGCATACGATGGCCGTTGCTCAGTACGTCATGGAAAACCGACCGTCCCAGGCCCGACCGGCAAGGAGACCAGCCCCCGTGTCCGTCCTCTCGAAGATCATGCGTGCAGGCGAAGGCAAGATCCTGCGCAAGCTGCACCGCATCGCGGACCAGGTCAACTCCATCGAAGAGGACTTCGTCGACCTCTCCGACGCCGAGCTGCGGGCCCTCACCGAGGAGTACAAGCAGCGGTACGCCGATGGTGAGAGCCTGGACGACCTGCTGCCCGAGGCGTTCGCCACCGTCCGCGAGGCCGCCAAGCGCGTTCTCGGCCAGCGTCACTACGACGTACAGCTGATGGGCGGCGCCGCGCTCCACCTCGGCTATGTGGCCGAGATGAAGACCGGTGAGGGCAAGACCCTCGTCGGCACCCTGCCCGCGTACCTGAACGCACTGTCCGGCGACGGCGTCCACATCGTCACGGTCAACGACTACCTGGCCGAGCGCGACTCCGAGATGATGGGCCGCGTCCACAAGTTCCTGGGCCTCGACGTCGGCGTCATCCTCGCCAACATGACGCCGGCCCAGCGCCGCGAGCAGTACGCGTGCGACATCACCTACGGCACCAACAACGAGTTCGGCTTCGACTACCTGCGCGACAACATGGCGTGGTCGAAGGACGAACTGGTGCAGCGCGGCCACAACTTCGCCATCGTGGACGAGGTCGACTCCATCCTCGTGGACGAGGCCCGTACGCCGCTGATCATCTCGGGCCCGGCCGACCAGGCCACCAAGTGGTACGGCGACTTCGCCAAGCTCGTCCTGCGCCTGAAGAAGGGCGAGGCCGGCAACCCCCTCAAGGGCATCGAGGAAACCGGCGACTACGACGTGGACGAGAAGAAGCGCACCGTCGCCATCCACGAGTCCGGTGTCAGCAAGGTCGAGGACTGGCTGGGCATCGACAACCTCTACGAGTCGGTGAACACCCCGCTCGTCGGCTACCTGAACAACGCCATCAAGGCGAAGGAACTGTTCAAGAAGGACAAGGACTACGTCGTCATCGACGGCGAGGTCATGATCGTCGACGAGCACACCGGCCGTATCCTCGCCGGCCGCCGTTACAACGAGGGCATGCACCAGGCGATCGAGGCGAAGGAAGGGGTGGACATCAAGGACGAGAACCAGACCCTCGCCACCATCACCCTCCAGAACTTCTTCCGCCTCTACAACAAGCTCTCCGGCATGACCGGTACGGCGATGACCGAGGCCGCCGAGTTCCACCAGATCTACAAGCTCGGCGTGGTCCCCATCCCGACCAACAAGCCGATGATCCGCAAGGACCAGTCGGACCTGATCTACCGCACCGAGGTGGCGAAGTTCGAGGCGGTCGTCGACGACATCGCCGAGAAGCACGAGAAGGGCCAGCCGATCCTCGTCGGCACCACCTCGGTCGAGAAGTCCGAGTACCTGTCGCAGCAGCTCAGCAAGCGCGGCATCCAGCACGAGGTGCTGAACGCCAAGCACCACGAGCGTGAGGCGTCGATCGTCGCCCAGGCCGGCCGCAAGGGCGCCGTGACGGTCGCCACCAACATGGCCGGCCGCGGTACCGACATCAAGCTCGGCGGCAACCCCGAGGACCTCGCCGAGGCGGAGCTGCGCCAGCGCGGCCTCGACCCGGAGGAGCACATCGAGGAGTGGGCCGCGGCGCTGCCCGCCGCCCTGGAGAAGGCCGAGCAGGCCGTCAAGGCGGAGAAGGAGGAGGTCGAGGCGCTCGGCGGCCTCTACGTCCTCGGCACCGAGCGGCACGAGTCGCGGCGCATCGACAACCAGCTGCGCGGTCGTTCCGGCCGACAGGGCGACCCCGGCGAGTCCCGCTTCTACCTCTCCCTCGGCGACGACCTGATGCGCCTGTTCAAGGCACAGATGGTCGAGCGCGTGATGTCCATGGCGAACGTGCCGGACGACGTGCCGATCGAGAACAAGATGGTCACCCGCGCCATCGCCTCCGCGCAGTCCCAGGTCGAGCAGCAGAACTTCGAGACGCGTAAGAACGTCCTGAAGTACGACGAGGTGCTCAACCGGCAGCGCGAGGTCATCTACGGCGAGCGCCGGCGCGTGCTGGAGGGCGAGGACCTGCACGAGCAGATCCAGCACTTCATGGACGACACGATCGACGCGTACGTCGCCGCGGAGACCGCCGAGGGCTTCCCCGAGGACTGGGACCTGGAGCGGCTGTGGGGCGCCTTCCGGCAGCTCTACCCGGTGAAGGTCACCGTCGAGGAGCTGGAGGAGGCGGCCGGCGACCGCGCCGGCCTGACCGCCGAGTTCATCTCGGAGTCCATCAAGGAGGACATCCACCAGCAGTACGAGGCCCGCGAGGCACAGCTCGGCTCCGAGATCATGCGTGAGCTGGAGCGGCGGGTCGTGCTGTCGGTCCTCGACCGCAAGTGGCGCGAGCACCTCTACGAGATGGACTACCTCCAGGAGGGCATCGGCCTGCGCGCGATGGCGCAGAAGGACCCGCTGGTCGAGTACCAGCGTGAGGGCTTCGACATGTTCACCGCGATGATGGAGGGCATCAAGGAGGAGTCCGTCGGCTACCTGTTCAACCTGGAGGTCCAGGTCGAGCAGCAGGTCGAGGAGGTGCCGGTCGAGGAGGCCGAGCCGGTCGGCGAGGGTGCCGAGGACGCGGTGCCGGCGCAGGCCGGTGCGGGCCGTCCGGAGATCCGGGCCAAGGGGCTCGATGTTCCGCAGCGCCGGGACCTGCACTTCTCCGCGCCGACGGTGGACGGTGAGGGCGGCATCGTCGAGCGCGACCTGGAGGACGACGGGCCGGTGCGGTCGGAGTCGGACGGGCTGACGCGGGCGGAGCGGCGGAAGCAGGCCAAGGGCGGGCGGCGCCGCAAGAAGTGACGCGCACTCCCTGAGGGGGCCGGGTTCTTTCGAGCCCGGCCCCCTTTGCGTCGCCGTTCTTTCCGGCGGGACTGTGTCCAGTTGGGCCCCGTGCCGGCGCCGGCCGGAGGTTGGGCCGCTCACCGGCGCTGACGGGTGCCGCCGCGCCCACCCGTGCCGCCCCAGCGGCACGACCGCCCGCACCCACGGCGGCGGCAGCAGCGCCCCGCAAGGGGCGCGGGGAACTGCGCGAGCGGCCACGGCGGAGCCGCCCCCGGCGGAGCACAGGACCGACCCCCGGAACTGCTCCAGGAGCGGCCCCAGCGAGCCCTCGGCTATGGCGTTGGACGCGGGCCCGTTTCCACGGCGGTGCAGCGCCAGCGGAGGTCGGGGCCCAGTTCGAGGCGGAAGGCCAGGGCGCGGAGTTGGCTGCCCGCGGCGATGCGGGCGAAGACCTCCAGGGCGCCCTCGCCGGCGACGTAGTAGCCGAGGTCGCGGACGACCGGGCGGGTGCCGCGGGCGCGCAGGGGGCCGCGGGCGGCGAGGCGGGCCAGGTCGTCGTAGGCGCGGCCCGCGGTGTGGCGGAGCATCCAGTGGACCGGGCGCTGACCGCTGAGGACGGCCAGCAGGCGGTCCGCGAAGACGTCGGTGGGGCGAGGGGGCCCGGCGGCTGTCCGGGGGGCCGAGCGGGGCGGGCGGGTGGTCGTACGGCCGTCGGCGGACGCGCGGCGGGGGCCCGAGGCGGGGCGGCGGGTGTCGTGGCGGGTCGGCGGGCGGTGCCGGGGGCGGGAGTCAGGGGTGCGGCTCATGACCTTGTTCATGGGGGTCCCCGTTCGACGGCCCGGCGCATACCGGGCGGTAACTAGGTGGTGGGGATCTTGTACGGGGCCGGGGGCCGCGCGGCAAGGACGTGGCCGGTGGTGGCGAGGGGCCGAGGGGATTCACCCTCCGGAGGGATAGACAGAGGGGTGAGCCCCGAGATCATGCGGGTGTGCCGGGTGAAGGACGACGTGCGGGGCTGACGTTTCCGGGGTCTGTGCAGGGACTCGAAAGGGGACAGCCGCACGTATCCTGAAGGCCCTTCAAAACGACCAGGAAAGAGCGGCGAGCATGCGCGTCTACGTCCCCCTGACCCTCCCCGCTCTCGCCGCGGCGCACAGGACGGGTGAGCTGGGGGCCGGCCCCTTCGTCGGCTACGCCGTCACGCCCGCCCTGCGCGCCTGGTACCGCTCCGACGACGTCGAGGAGCTGGAGTACGCCGCGCTCGGCCGGGCCGCGGCGGCCTCTCTGCGGCTGCTCGCGGCCGACGAGGACGCGCCGCGGCGCCGGGTCGTGGTGGCCGTGGACGTGTCCGACGGCGCGGTCGTGGCCGCGTCCGACAGCGGGGCCGAGCCGGGCGAGGTGACCGTGCGGGTGACGGTGCCGCTCGCGAAGGCGGCGGCGGTCCACGCCGACGCCGACGACGCCGAGCCGGACGTGACCGCGGCGGCTCGGGCGCTGGCGGCGGCGGACGGCGGGGACGAGGCCGCGCGGTCCGCCGTGGACGAGGCCGAGGACCACGAGCTGCTGTGGTTCGCCACGCAGGAGATCCCCGGCCTCCTCGGGCGGGGCTGACCAGGCAGAACCGGCCGTCCCGGCGGGATTGTCAGTGGGGGCGGGTACGGTCTTGGGCATGGGGAAGCACGCACACGCGCACATCGTCTGGGACTGGAACGGCACGCTGTTCCATGACAACGAGGCGATCATCGAGGCCACCAACGCGGCCTTCGCGGAGCTGGGCCTGGCGCCGATCACGCTGGAGCAGTACCGGGCGTTGTACTGCGTGCCGGTGCCGAAGTTCTACGAGCGGCTGATGGGGCGGCTGCCGAGCCAGGCCGAGTGGGAGCTGATGGACGGGATATTCCATCAGCGCTACACGGAGCGGCGGGCGCGGTGCACGCTGACCGACGGGGCGGCGGAGCTGCTGCGGGGATGGCGTACGGCGGGGCACAGCCAGTCGCTGCTGAGCATGTACGGACACGAGGACCTGGTGCCGCTCGTGCGGGGGTTCGGGATCGAGGAGCACTTCGTGCGCGTCGACGGGCGGACGGGGCCGTCCGGCGGGAGCAAGGCGGAGCACATGGTGCGGCATCTGTCGTGGCTCGCGGGGGCGGTGGACCCGGAGCGGACGGTGGTGATCGGGGACGCGGCGGACGACGCGGTCGCGGCGCGGCATGTGGGGGCCGGGGCGGTGCTGTACACCGGGGGGTCGCACAGCAGGGCCAGCCTGGAGGAGGTCGGCGTCCCGGTGGTGGACACGCTGGCGGAGGCGGTGGAGGTGGCGCAGCGAATAGCTGTGTGACGGGGCGTTCACAGGTGCCCTGAGCTGGTGTCGGCGCCCGGCGTTCGTGCCGGCCGGGGGTCGGGTCGCTCACCGGCGCCGGCGGGTGCCGCTGCGCCCACCCGTGCCGCCCCAGCGGCACGACTGCCCGCAGCTAAGTGGGTCTCAGTTCACCGGCGCCTTCGCCCGCAGCACCTTGATGAACTCCCGCATCCAGGAGGGGTGATCCGGCCACGCCCGTGCCGAGACCAGCGTGCCGTCCGTCACCGTCTCCGTGTCCTGGAAGCTCGCCCCGGCGGCCTGCATGTCGGGTTCCAGGGCCGGGTAGGCCGTGACCCGGCGCCCGCGCAGGGTGTCGATCGCCGCGGTGAGCAGCGGACCGTGGCAGATCTGGGCGACCGGCTTGTCCGCGTCGAAGAAGGCCTTCAGGATCTTGCGCAGCTCGGGGTCATTGCGCAGGTACTCCGGGGCCCGGCCGCCGGGGATCACGAGGGCGGCGTACGCACTGGGCTCCACCTCGGCGAAGGACAGGTCCGCGGGCCAGGTGTATCCGGGCTTCTCGGTGTACGTGTCGTAGCCGGGCTCGAAGTCGTGCACGACGAAGCGGAGCGTCTTGCGGGAGGGGGCCGCGATGTCGACGTCGTAGCCCTCCTCGCGCAGCCGCTGGTAGGGGTACATGACCTCCAGGGACTCCGCGGCGTCGCCGGTGACGATGAGGATCTTCGCGGGCATGTCGGCACTCCTCCGGGACGGACGGGGACGGGCTCCCCGGCAACTCCTGGGCCGTACAGCTCTCAGGGTGCGGCGCAAGACGCCGGGCCGCTACCCCACCCCGCCCCCCCATCTGGCCGAATCCGGTTACGCCACTCGGGTGGTGCCGGGCGCTGTGCAGAACGTCAAAGTTTGACCCCCTGTTTTGTACACATACGGCTCATGACGGTTCCGGGGTGCGGGGCGATAGCCTTGTGGCGTGATCAGCGCGATAGCTCGCGGGAGCGATCAGGCTCCCGCCCTGCGCCCGGGTTGCACGGAGGACCTCCGTGACCGGGCGGCAGTCGCTGGTCCTCGCGGGCGGGACGGGGGCGCCGCTGCCCCCAGGACGCCAAGGCCGGCCCGGAACGCGACGGTGCCGAGAGCAGCGTCACACCACGTGGTCGTGTCGGAAACGGCCGAATACCCCCCGCTCATCCCGCCTGGCGGCATAGCGTCGGAACGGACCGGAAACTCCGGGCCGTGGCGTCGAGCCGCAGGGGAAGATCCCGTACTTCCTTCTACGTCACGCAACGGCGCGCGACAGGAGCCAGAGGACAATGCAGACCAAGCTGGACGAAGCCAAGGCCGAGCTGCTCGAACGGGCCGCTCGGGTAGCTGAGAACAGCCCGGTCGGGGGGCACCTACCGACCGGGTCGACGGGCGAGGGCTCCCCGGACACCCCGGACAGCGAGTCCACCCTCGCGTTCCTCCAGCGCTACTACCTGCACACCGCACCGGAAGACCTCGACGACCGCGACCCGGTGGACGTCTTCGGCGCCGCGGTCTCGCACTACCGGCTCGCCGAGAACCGCCCCCAGGGCACCGCGAACGTCCGGGTGCACACCCCGACGGTCGAGGAGAACGGCTGGACGTCCAGCCACACGGTCGTCGAGGTCGTGACCGACGACATGCCGTTCCTGGTCGACTCCGTCACCAACGAGCTGACCCGCGGCGGGCGCGGCATCCACGCCGTGATCCACCCCCAGTTCGTGGTCCGCCGCGACCTCACCGGCAAGCTGCTGGAGATCCTCCCCACCCCGGCCACCTCCGTCGACCCCGCCGAGCTGCCGCACGACGCGCACATCGAGTCCTGGATCCACGTCGAGATCGACCGTGAGACCGACCGCGCGGACCTGAAGGCGATCACCTCCGACCTGCTGCGCGTGCTCTCCGACGTCCGCGAGGCCGTCGAGGACTGGGACAAGATGCGGGAGGCGGCGGCGCGGATCGCCGGCGAGCTGGAGAGCGAGCCGGTCCCGGCCGACCTGCCGGAGGCGGAGGTCGCGGAGGCCCGCGAACTGCTGCGCTGGCTCGCCGCCGACCACTTCACCTTCCTGGGCTTCCGCGAGTACGAGCTGCGCGGCGACGACACCCTGGCCGCCGTGCCCGGCACCGGCCTCGGCATCCTGCGCTCCGACCCGCAGCACGACGAGGACGACCAGCACCCGGTCAGCCCCTCCTTCGAGCGGCTGCCGGCCGACGCCCGCGCCAAGGCCCGCGAGCACAAGCTGCTGGTGCTGACCAAGGCGAACAGCCGGGCCACCGTGCACCGGCCGTCGTACCTGGACTACATCGGCGTCAAGAAGTTCGACAAGGACGGCAACGTCGTCGGGGAGCGCCGCTTCCTCGGCCTGTTCTCCTCGGCCGCGTACACCGAGTCGGTGCGCCGGGTCCCGGTCATCCGCCGCAAGGTCGCCGAGGTCCTCGACCGCGCCGGCTTCTCGCCCAACAGCCACGACGGCCGCGACCTGCTCCAGATCCTGGAGACCTACCCGCGCGACGAGCTGTTCCAGACGCCGGCCGCCGAGCTCCAGTCGATCGTCACCAGCGTGCTCTACCTCCAGGAGCGCCGCCGGCTGCGCCTGTACCTGCGCCAGGACGAATACGGCCGCTACTACTCGGCCCTCGTCTACCTGCCGCGCGACCGCTACACCACCGGCGTGCGCCTGCGGATCATCGACATCCTGAAGGAGGAGCTCGGCGGCACCAGCGTCGACTTCACCGCCTGGAACACCGAGTCGATCCTGTCCCGGCTGCACTTCGTCGTCCGCGTCCCGCAGGGCACCGAGCTGCCCGAGCTGTCGGACGCCGACAAGGACCGCATCGAGGCCCGCCTGGTCGAGGCCGCCCGCTCCTGGGTGGACGGGTTCACCGAGGCGCTCAACGCCGAGCTGGGCGAGGAGCGCGCCGCCGAGCTGTTGCGCCGCTACAACAACGCCTTCCCCGAGGGCTACAAGGCCGACCACACCCCGCGCGCGGCCGTGGCCGACCTCGTGCACCTGGAGCGGCTGACCGAGGAGCCGGGCAACGACTTCGCGCTGAGCCTGTACGAGCCGGTCGGCGCCGCCCCCGACGAACGCCGCTTCAAGATCTACCGCAAGGGCGCCTCCGTCTCGCTGTCCGCCGTGCTGCCGGTGCTCCAGCGCATCGGCGTCGAGGTCGTGGACGAGCGGCCGTACGAGCTGCGCTGCTCGGACCGCACCACCGGCTGGATCTACGACTTCGGGCTGCGGCTGCCGAAGGCGCTCGGTGCCGGCAACGGCGACTACCTGGGAGACGACGGCCGCGAGCGCTTCCAGGAGGCGTTCGCCGCGACCTGGACCGGGCGCGCGGAGAACGACGGCTTCAACGCCCTCGTGCTCAGCGCCGGGCTGACCTGGCGCGAGGCGATGGTGCTGCGCGCCTACGCCAAGTACCTGCGGCAGGCCGGTTCGACCTTCTCGCAGGACTACATGGAGGACACCCTCCGCAACAACGTCCACACCACCCGGCTGCTCGTCTCCCTGTTCGAGGCGCGGATGTCCCCGGAGCGCCAGCAGGCCGGACTGGAGCTGACGGACGCGCTGCTGGAGGAGCTGGACGCGGCCCTGGACCAGGTGGCGAGCCTGGACGAGGACCGCATCCTGCGCTCCTTCCTGACCGTCATCAAGGCGACCCTGCGCACCAACTTCTTCCAGCGGCGCGCCGACGGCCACCCGCACGACTACGTGTCGATGAAGTTCGACCCGCAGGCCATCCCGGACCTGCCCGCGCCGCGCCCGGCCTTCGAGATCTGGGTGTACTCGCCGCGGGTCGAGGGCGTGCACCTGCGCTTCGGCAAGGTCGCGCGCGGCGGTCTGCGCTGGTCCGACCGGCGTGAGGACTTCCGCACCGAGATCCTCGGCCTGGTCAAGGCGCAGATGGTGAAGAACACCGTCATCGTGCCGGTCGGCGCCAAGGGCGGCTTCGTCGCCAAGCAGCTGCCGGACCCGGCGCAGGACCGGGACGCGTGGCTCGCGGAGGGCGTCGCCAGCTACAAGACGTTCATCTCGGCGCTGCTGGACATCACCGACAACATGGTCGGCGGCGAGGTCGTCCCGCCGAAGGACGTGGTGCGGCACGACGGCGACGACACCTACCTGGTCGTCGCGGCCGACAAGGGCACCGCCACCTTCTCCGACATCGCCAACGGGGTCGCCGAGAAGTACAACTTCTGGCTCGGCGACGCCTTCGCCTCCGGTGGTTCGGCGGGCTACGACCACAAGGGCATGGGCATCACCGCGCGCGGCGCCTGGGAGTCCGTCAAGCGGCACTTCCGCGAGCTGGGCGTGGACACCCAGTCCGAGGACTTCACGGTCGTCGGCATCGGCGACATGTCCGGTGACGTGTTCGGCAACGGCATGCTGCTGTCCGAGCACATCCGCCTGGTCGCCGCCTTCGACCACCGGCACATCTTCATCGACCCGAACCCGGACGCGGCCACCTCGTACGCCGAGCGCCGCCGCCTGTTCGAGCTGCCCCGCTCCAGCTGGGCCGACTACAACACCGAGCTGCTCTCGGCGGGCGGCGGGATCTTCCCGCGCAGCGCCAAGTCGATCCAGCTCAACGCGCACATCCGCGAGGCCCTGGGCATCGAGGGCAAGATCGCCAAGATGACCCCGGCCGACCTGATGAAGGCGATCCTCAAGGCGCCGGTCGACCTGCTGTGGAACGGCGGCATCGGCACCTACGTCAAGTCCTCCGCGGAGTCGAACGCGGACGTCGGCGACAAGGCCAACGACGCCATCCGCGTCGACGGCGCCGACCTGCGCGTCAAGGTCGTCGGCGAGGGCGGCAACCTGGGTCTGACCCAGCTCGGCCGCATCGAGTTCGCCCACCAGGGCGGCAAGATCAACACCGACGCGATCGACAACAGCGCCGGCGTGGACACCTCCGACCACGAGGTGAACATCAAGATCCTGCTGAACGGCCTGGTCGCGGACGGCGACATGACCATCAAGCAGCGCAACAAGCTGCTCGCCGAGATGACCGACGAGGTCGGCGCGCTGGTGCTGCGCAACAACTACGCGCAGAACACCGCGCTCGCCAACGCGCTGTTCCAGGCCAAGGACATGCTCCACGCCCAGCAGCGCTTCCTGCGCCACCTGGTGCGCGAGGGCCACCTGGACCGGGCCCTGGAGTTCCTGCCGACCGACCGCCAGATCCGCGAGCGCCTGAACCAGGGCCAGGGCCTGACCGGTCCGGAGACGGCCGTCGTCATGGCGTACACGAAGATCACGGTCGCCGAGGAGCTGCTGGCCACCTCGCTGCCCGACGACCCGTACCTGCGCGGCCTGCTGCACGCGTACTTCCCGACCGCCCTGCGCGAGCGGTTCGCGGAGGCCGTCGACAACCACCCGCTGCGCCGCGAGATCACCACCACGGTGCTGGTCAACGACACGGTCAACACGGGCGGTACGACGTATCTGCACCGGCTGCGTGAGGAGACCGGCGCCTCCCTGGAGGAGATCGTCCGCGCCCAGACCGCGGCCCGCGCGATCTTCTGCTCGGCCCCGGTGTGGGACGCGGTGGAGGCCCTGGACAACAAGGTCGACGCGGCCGTGCAGACCCGCATCCGGCTGCACTCGCGCCGCCTGGTCGAGCGCGGCACCCGCTGGCTGCTCAACAACCGGCCGCAGCCGCTCCAGCTCGCCGAGACGGTGGAGTTCTTCGCCGAGCGCGTCGAGCAGGTCTGGCAGCAGTTGCCCAAGCTGGTGCGGGGCGCGGACCTGGAGTGGTACCAGCACGTGTACGACGAGCTGTCCGCGGCCGGCGTCCCGGACGAACTCGCCACCCGTGTGGCCGGGTTCTCCTCCGCCTTCCCGGCGCTCGACATCGTCTCGGTGGCCGACCGCATGGGCAAGGAGCCGCTGGATGTCGCCGAGGTCTACTACGACCTCGCCGACCGCCTCGGCATCACCCAGCTGATGGACCGCATCATCGAGCTGCCCCGCAACGACCGCTGGCAGTCCATGGCCCGCGCCTCCATCCGCGAGGACCTCTTCGCGGCGCACGCGGCGCTCACCGCGGACGTGCTCACCGCGGGCAACGGCGCCTCGTCGCCGGAGCAGCGCTTCGCGGCCTGGGAGCAGAAGAACGCCCCGATCCTGGGCCGGGCGCGCACCACCCTGGAGGAGATCCGCAGTTCGGACTCCTTCGACCTCGCCAACCTGTCGGTGGCGATGCGGACGATGCGGACGCTGCTGCGCACGCACTCGTAGCGATACCGCGCAGGCGGGTGGGACGCCCCGGTCCGATGGAGAATCGGTCCGGGGCGTTCCCTTTCTTGCCGTCCTTTGTACAAAGGAGATAGGCGGATTTACCGTTTCCTGCTTATCAGTGTGTTTCGGATAGGGTCTGCGCTGTAATTACCTGGGCTTCCGCGATTGGGTGTTCCAGCAGAATGCACGCAGCACAGTCTGACCTCGAAGAACAGCTGAGCCGCCCGGAGCCCGCGGGCGGCGGCGCACGGGCGGCCCGTGTGGTGCCGCAGGTGGCCGCGGTGCTGGTGGTGGCCCTGCTGCTGGCGGTGATCGTCCGGCTGCCCTGGATCGGCGACCTCGGCATGCACGCGGCCACGATCCAGCGGCTCTCCCACAGCCTGCTGCACCCCGGCAACCCCCTGGTCGACGCGGACACGCCGAGCCCGTACTACTCGCCGTGGATGCTGCTGCTGGGCGCGCTCGCCAAGGTGACGGGCCTGTCGGTGTTCGTGGTGCTGCGCATCGGGGCGCTGGTGGGGCTGACCCTGCTGGTCACCGGGGTGTGGCGGTACGTCAGGACGCTCAGCGACCACCGTGCGGCGCCGGCGCTGGCGCTGCTGAGCCTGGTGCTGCTGTGGGGGACGGCCGTCCTCAACTGGAGCGGGTTCATCGGGCTGCACTCCCTCGCCCTGACCATCTCCTACCCGAGCGTGTTCGCGCTCGGCCTCAGCTTCCACTTCTGGGCCTGGCTCACCCGTGCGCTGCGGACGGAGGCGTCCTGGGGGCGGTGGCCGGCCCTCGGGGTGCTGTGGGCGCTGATCCTGCTCTGCCACCAGTTCACGGGCGTCGTCGCCACGCTCGGGGCGCTGGCCATGGTCGTCTCCGCCCGTCCGGGGCGTCAGGTGTGGCTCCGGCTCGGGGGCGGTCTGCTGCTCGGGGCGGTGCTGCTGTGGGTGTGGCCGTACTACGACTTCTTCTCGCTGTTCTCCGCCGGGGCGGATCTGGAGGCCATCCACAAGTCGCTGTACCAACACCTGTTCGAGCGGTTCGGGCTGGTGCTGCTGGGGGTGGCGGCGCTGGTGCCGCGGCTGCGGCGGAACCGGTGGGATCCGCTGGCGCTGTTCTTCGCGCTGGGCGTGCTGGTCGTCGTGGCGGGCGGGCTGACCGGGCACTACTCCTGGGGCCGCGCGATGCCCGCCGCGCTGATCCCGGCGCAGCTCGCGGCGGCACTGGAGGCGGTGACCGCGGGGCGGCGGGCCGTGCGGGCCGGGTGGGCATGTGTGCTCGGACTGGCGCTGGCGGTGGGTTTCTGGGGACAGGCGGGGACGATCGGGTACGCGACGGGGAAATCCGCGCTGCCGTCCGTGCTCGCCGACAAGTACGAGGCGCCGTGGGTCGGTTACCACTGGATCACGCCGTGGGTGCGGTACGGGGATGTGGTGATGGCGCGGACGGTGCCGGCGCGGCAGATCCCGGCGTACGGCGGGTACACGGTGGCGCCGGGGTATCCGGATGTGTTCCTGCGCGATTCGGCGCAGCGCTCCGCCGCGGTGTCCCGGTTCTTCGCGCCGGGGACATCGGCGGCGGAGCGGCGGGGGATGCTGCGGGAGTACCGGGTGCGCTGGGTCGTCGGCCCGGCGAACCTGGCCGGACCGGGCCTGCGGAAGGTGACGACGGGTCCTGCGCACCAGGTCCTGTACCGGGTGATGCCCTGAGCTGGAGCGCCCCGAAGGGGCGCGGGGAACTGCGTGAGCGGCCACGACGTAGCCGCGGTCGCCCACGCAGCTCGACCCCCGTGGCGCTATTTCAGCAGGCTCGCCACCAGCTTCGCCGCCTTGCGGACCCTCGGCCGGGCGATCTTGTGCAGGACCGGGCGGATCACCGCCGTCGCCCCCACCGGCTCCCAGCGGAGCTGCAAGCGGCCGGGGTTGCGGCCCTCCGGTTCCACCGTGACCAGGTGCGGCGTCGCGCCGGAGCGGTAGTCGACGCGGGTCGTGGCCGCGGGGAAGTCCAGCGGGGCCAGCAGGACGCCGGAGTTCCACAGGCCCTGCTGGTTGAGGCGGACCAGGGGATGGCGGATGCCCTGGAAGCCCTGGAGGGGCAGACGCGCGTCGGCCAGGTCCAGCCGTACCGTGCCCTCGAAGACACCGGGGCTGACCGGGTCGAGCCGGAACGGCACCGTCATCCGGCGCCCGCCGGGGGAGACGATCAGACCGGCGCGCTGGGGCCCGACCGGGAGCCGCAGACCGGGGTCGTACGTGCGGATGGCCAGCGTGAGGGTCGCCCCGCTGCCCCGGCTCAGCTCCGTGATCTCGTGCCGGAACTGCGCCGTCGGGAACGGCCGCGTCTCCAGCTCCAGATCGGCGATGCACAGCTCCCGCCGCCCGCGCTCGGTGTCCGGGACGCTGTCGCCCCAGTACGGCACGCCCGCCGCGTCCGTCGTGACCTGGCGCGGCGCCACCTCCTGGCCCAGCCCCCGCGCCGCGAGCCGCGCGTCCGCGAGGCGGCCGGAGCGCAGCAGTTCGAGGACGACCCGCTCGGGCCGGGGCAGCCGGGCGAACGCGCCCGGCGCCAGGGTGTCGAGGTACGGGTTCATGATGTCCGCGAACGCGGTCAGCCACTCCTCGTCCCGGTACGGCAGATCGCCCGCGTACATCCGGAAGTCGTGCTTAAGGAACTTGAAGTCCTTGTCCTCGCGCAGCCCCGCGTGCCCGCTCTCCACCAGGAAGTCGTCGATGAGGCGCTGGACATGGACGCGGTCGCGGACGTTGCTGACCTTGTGCCGCTGGTTGGAGATGGACGCCGACGCGGCCGCCGCGTACGGGTCGATGTACCAGACGTAGACCGGGTCCGGGATGATCGTGAACGCCTTGGCCAGGCAGTACGCCTGGGCCGAGAACAGCTGGTCCTCGTAGTGGATGCCCTCGGGGAAGCGCAGTTCGTGCCGGTCCAGGAAGGACCGCGCGTACATCTTGCTGGTCGACAGGTGCTCGAACAGCAGCCGCGGGTCGTCCTCGATGCCCTCGACCGTGCGCCGCTCGGCGACCAGGTGCGGCATCCATGTCGTACGCCGGCCGTTGTCCACCCGTACCCGGCGCACCGCGCCCATGGTGAAGTCGACCTCGCGCTCGCGGTGCGCGGCCAGCAGCAACTCCACGGCCTGCGGCGGGAGTTCGTCGTCGCTGTCCAGGAACATCAGGTACGGCGCGCGGGCGATCTCGATGGCCCGGTTGCGCGGGGCGCTGCACCCGCCGCTGTTCTCCGGCAGCCGGAGATAGCGCACCCGCGGGTCCTCCGCCTCCAGGCGGCGCGCCACCGCGGGCGTGTCGTCGGTGGAGTGGTCGTCGCTGATGACGATCTCGATGTTGGCGTGCGTCTGCGCGCGCAGCGAGGCGACCGCCCGCGGGAGGCGGGCCGCGTCGTTGTACACGATGACGGTGACCGTGACGTCGGGGGTCGTGGCCGCTTGCGTCATGCCGTGGCCTCCTCGGGGGTCGGAGCGGGGGTGCGGTCCTCGATCGGCAGCACCGGTGGCAGTGCCTCCTCCGGCTCGCCCAGGAACACCCGGCGTACCACCCGCTCGGCGGCGCGGCCGTCGTCGTACTCGCAGAACCGGCGCCGGAAGGCGGCGCGGGCCTTGGCCGCGGTCTCGTCGCGCCAGGCGCCGGAGCGGAAGATCTCCGTCAGCTCCTCCTGGGTGCGGGCGACCTGGCCCGGATGGTCGGTCATCAGGTCGAAGTAGACGCCGCGGGTGGTGCGGTAGGTCTCCCAGTCGTCGGCGTAGACGACGATCGGGCGGTCCAGGTTGGCGTAGTCGAACATGATCGACGAGTAGTCCGTGACCAGCGCGTCGGCGGCCAGGCACAGCTCCTCGACGGGGTCGTAGGAGGAGACGTCGATGAGCCGCCCGGAGCGGCGCAGGCCGGTCAGCGGGGAGGTGGCGCCGCCGTAGAAGTAGTGGGCGCGCACCAGCAGGACCGTGTCCTCGCCGAGCCGGTCGGCGAGTTCGGCGAGGTCGAGGCGGGGGGTGAAGCCGGCCTCGTAGTCGCGGTGGGTGGGGGCGTAGAGGATCGCGGTCTTGCCGGGGGCGATGCCGAGCCGGGCGCGGGCCGCGCGGACCGCGTCGGCGCCGCTGGTGTAGAAGACGTCGTTGCGCGGGTAGCCGTGGTCCAGCGAGGTGTAGCGGGCCGGGTAGGCGCGCTCCCACATCCGGGTGGAGTGGCTGTTGGCGCTGACGCTGTAGTCCCAGCGGTCGATGCGGGCCAGCAGCGCGTCGAAGTCCAGCCCCTTGGCGGCGGCCGGGTGTTCGATCTGGTCCAGGCCCATGCGCTTGAGCGGGGTGCCGTGATGGGTCTGGAGGTGGATCGCGTCGGGCCGCTTGACCACCGCGTTGGGGAAGTTGACGTTGTTGACGAGGTACTTGGCGGTGGCCAGCACCTCCCAGTAGCGGCGGGTGCCGGGCACCACATGGTCGGTGCCGGGCGGCAGCAGGGCCGTGTTCTCCTTGGCCACCACCCACACCGGGTGGATGTGCGGGGCGAGTTCGGCCAGCTTGGCGGCGATCGCGGCCGGGTTGCAGGCCACCCCGCGCTCCCAGTAGGCCGCGAACACCGCGAGGTTCGGGTCGATCGGGCGGCTCAGGGCGCGCCGGTACTGCTGCTCGCGCAGCTTGGCGCCGACCTGGCGCTTGCGGGTGCGGACCGCCTTGCGGGCGGCGCGGCGGGTGCGGTTGGCGGCCTGGAACGCGCGGTACTTCGTGTACGCGCCCTCCTCCAGCAGCGCGTGCCGTACGCCCTCCACGCCCGCCGGGTGCTCGTAGCGCTCGGGGCGCCAGCGCACCGCGGCGAGGGAGGCGCGGCGGAAGAACTCGCGGGCCACCGCGTCGGGCAGGTTCTCGCCGGCGAAGGTGCGCACCAGGTCGCGCATCATCAGGTCGTAGAGCACCACGCGCGGGGCGCGGCGGTCGCGGGCGAGCGGCATCAGCGCCTCGTAGCGCTCCACCAGCTCGAAGCGGTCCTCGGGGGCGAGCGGCGGCAGGCTCTCCGGGCGCAGCTCCCGGTTCTCGTACGCCACCTGGTTGAGGCAGGCGACGCGGTCCGCGCACAGCAGGGCGGCGCCGGCGGCACGCGGTTCGTCGTCGGTGTTCAGCCGCTCCTCGTGGGCCGCCCAGAACTGCCTGCGCAGGGCGCGGTTGCCCAGCAGCGGGGTGAGCCGCAGCAGGTCGGCGGCCTCGTCCAGCGGGAGGGCGGCGCGGCCGACGGCGGCGAGGAAGCGGCCGTCGCGGGAGGGGCGGGCGGCGGCCTGCCAGGTGGTGGTGAGGTGGTCGAGGAGGAGGACGTCCACGGAGTCGTCCAGCTCGGCGGTGCGCTCGGCGATCAGGCGGGGGGCGCCGGCCGGCAGCCCGTCCTTGGCGTGCACGAAGTGCAGCCAGCGGCCGGTGGCGCGGGCGGCACCCGCGGCTCGGGCGGCCGCGTCGGTGGTGCCGTCGGGCAGTGGGACCACGACGGTGCCGGGGGCGTGGCCCTCGGCCGTCTCGCGGGCCCAGTCACCGACCGCGGCGACCACGACCTCGGCGTCGGACAGGGGGTGCGCTTCGAGGGAGTCGAGCAGTTCCGTCAGATGCCCCTGCGCGTTGGGTCCGTAGACGATGACGCTGAGTTGGGGCATCGCGATGGACTCCTTCGGCTCGTCGGTGGAGGATCACCCTTCATAACATACTGTCATCAAGCGGATGAAAGGGATGACCACGTTCGGGGTAAGAAGAAGGGGACCCGGCAGTTAGACAGACGTTCCGGGTCCCTGGTTGCCCTCACGGCCACCTTCATGTGGTGAGGGGTTTGTGAGCGCGTTACGCGGCCTTCTTCGGGGCGGGATTCTTCTTGTTCGACTTGTCGCCGGTGAAGGCCTCGTACTCCTTGAGGACCTCCTCGGTGGGGCCGTCCAGGCGCAGCTCGCCGCGCTCCAGCCATAGCGTCCGCTCGCAGGTGTCGCGGATCGAGTTGTTGTTGTGGCTGACCAGGAAGACGGTGCCGGCCGTCTCGCGCAGCTCGCGGATCCGCTCCTCCGAGCGCACCTGGAACCTGCGGTCGCCGGTGGCCAGCGCCTCGTCGATGAGGAGGACGTCGTGGTCCTTGGCGGCGGCGATGGAGAAACGCAGCCGGGCGGCCATGCCGGAGGAGTAGGTGCGCATCGGCAGGGTGATGAAGTCGCCCTTCTCGTTGATCCCGGAGAAGTCGACGATGTCCTGGTAGCGCTCCTTGATCTGCTCGCGGGACATGCCCATGGCGAGGCCGCCGAGGTAGACGTTGCGCTCGCCGGTCAGGTCGTTCATCAGGGCCGCGTTGACGCCGAGGAGGGAGGGCTGGCCGTGGGTGTAGATGTGGCCGTTCTCCACCGGCAGCAGGCCGGCGACGGCCTTGAGCAGGGTGGACTTGCCGGAGCCGTTGGTGCCGATGAGGCCGATCGCCTCGCCCTTGTAGGCGACGAACGACACGTTCCTCACCGCGTGCACCCGGCGCACGCCGGCGGCCTTCTCGGCCTGCTTGCGGCGCATGATGCGGTTGAGGGCGGCGGTGGCGGAGCCGCGGCCCGAGCCGGTGCCGTTGATCCGGTAGACGATGTCGACGCTGTCGGCGACGACGGTGGGGATCCGCTCGCTCTGCATGGTCTGCCCGGTCTGCTGGGTTTGATGGGTGGTCTGCTGGGTGCGCTCGGTCTGCTCAGCCACGGCCGTACGTCTCCTCGGCCTTCCAGAAGTAGACGAAGCCGCCGACGCCGGCGAGCACGGCCCAGCCGAGGGCGATCGGCCACACGTGCGCGGGCAGCTGCTTGGCGTGGAAGCTGTCGATCAGCGCGTAGCGCATGAGGTCGATGTAGACCGCGGCCGGGTTGGTCTGGAGGAGGACCGTGACGGTGTGCGGCAGGTGGTCGTTCTTGGTGAGCTTGTCGATGCTCCACATCACGCCGGACACGTACATCCAGGTGCGCAGGATGAACGGCATCAGCTGGGCGATGTCCGGGGTCTTGGCACCCCAGCGCGCCATGATCATCGCCACGCCGGCGTTGAAGGTGAACTGGAGGATCAGCGCGGGGATCACCAGCAGCCAGGAGGCGCTGACCGGCACGCCGAAGCAGAGCAGGATGACGACCAGGGCGGCCATCGAGAACAGCAGCTGCTGGAGCTGCTGGATGCAGAAGGAGATCGGCAGGGCGGCGCGCGGGAAGTGCAGGGCGCGCACCAGGCCGAGGTTGCCGGAGATCGCGCGGGTGCCGACCTGGATCGAGCTCTGCGTGAACGTCCACACGAACACGCCGGTGACCAGGAAGGGGATGTAGTCCGGGACGCCCTTCTTGGTGCCGAGCAGGACGCCGAAGATGAAGTAGTAGACCGCCGCGTTCAGCAGCGGCGTCATGACCTGCCAGATCTGGCCCAGCTTCGCCTCGCTGTACTGCGCGGTGAGCTTGGCGGTGGCGAAGGCGGTGATGAAGTGGCGCCGGGCCCACAGCTGGCGGACGTACTCCGGCAGGGAGGGGCGGGCGCCGCTGACCGACAGGCCGTGCCGGGCGGCCAGCGCCTTGAGGTCGTCGGCCGGGGCCTGGATCGGGGGCGGTGTGTCGAGGACCTGGCTCACATCCGCTGCTTTCGCTCGGGGGGAGGGGGGTGCCACGGCTCCGACTGTGGCCGGAACCGGGGCGGGCCGGTCCCGTCGTCCGGCGTTTCCTTACGTTTCTCTTCACGTACTCTTACGACGGGACGGGACCGTATCGTCGCAACGTGAGCGTAGAACGTATTGACGCCGCAACGCAACCGTTTCGTCGTAACGCCCTATGCTGGTTGCCATGACCACGAACGCCGCCGGGCCCGTAGAAGAACCGGCCAAGCGCGCGCGCCGCCGTACCCCTGCCGGGGCCGCGGTGCTGCGCCCGGATGTGACCGAAGCCATCCGGGCGGCCGTCTTCGAGGAACTGGCCGCGGTCGGCTACGCGCGCATGAGCATCGAGGGGATCGCGCGGCGGGCAGGGGTCGGCAAGACGGCGGTGTACCGCCGCTGGCGCTCCAAGCTGCACCTGGTGCTCGACGTGGTCTCCGCGATGGCGGTCCTCGGCCTGCCGGTGCCGGACACGGGCTCCCTGGAGGGCGATCTGCGGCTGCTCTACGAGGTGACCTCGCGGGCGCTGCGCCACCCCGTCGCCTCCCAGATCATCCCCGACCTCCAGGCGGAGGCGGCCCGCAACCCCGATATCGCGGAGGCGTTCCAGAAGGCCCTGCGCGACGGTCAGGAGGGCGTGGCCAGCAAGGTCATCGCGGCGGCGACGGCGCGCGGCGAGCTGAGCCCCGACCTGGACCCCGACCTCGCCCTCGACCTCATCTCCGGACCGCTGTACTGGCGCTCGGTGGTCATCCGCTCCCCGAAGCCACCGAAGGGCTACCTGGAGAAACTGGCACGGGCTACGGCGGGGGCGCTCAAGGCGCTGTGAGGCGGCTCGGGCGCAGCCAGGCGCGAGGCTGGGTGCGATGTTTCAGGGCGAGATGAGGCGGCGGGCGAGGACGGCCAGCTCCGGTGCCCGCAGTACCCGCCCGCCGAAGCCGGGGAGCGGCACGTGCAGGACACGCGTCCACCGCTTCGGCACGGCCCCGATCCCGTACACGGCACCCGCCAGCGCCCCGGTGACCGCCGCCACGGTGTCCGTGTCGCCGCCCAGGTCCACGGCCGCGCGCACGGCCGCCTCGTACGACGCCGTCGTCCGCAGCGCCCACACGGCGGACCCCAGGCAGGGCCACACCGCGCCGTTGAACTCGGTCGCCTCGTCCGGGTGCCAGCCGGGCGCGAGCACCACCGCGAACCGCTCACGCTGACCGGCCCGCACCGCGGCGAGCGCCTCCGGTACGGCGTCCAGCGGGTCCCCGCCGGCCAGCGCGACCCGGATCAGCTCGTGCAGCACCGCGGTGCCCTCGCCGGCGGCGGGATCGCCGTGGGTCAGGGCGGAGAGACGGCGGGCGGCGTCGAGGGTGGCGGTACGGCCGCGCTGCGCGAAGTACACGGCGGAGGGGGCGGCCCGCATCAACGCGCCGTTCCCGGCGGCGCGCTGATTGCTCCGGAAGTGCAGGGCCGCGGCGGTGTCCCAGGGGTGCCCGCCGGTCAGCACCGCCTCCGTCTGCAACCCGATGTCCTTGGGCTCGGCCGCGGCCCAGCGCTGGAAACGCCGGAAGACGTCGGGGAGGTCGAGTCCACCGCGCTCCAGGAGGGATTCGCCGGCGAGTACGGCCAGCTGCGTGTCGTCGGTGGCCTCTCCGGGGTCCCAGCCGCCACCGCCGCGCATCTCGTCACCCGCGGTCGGAAAGCGATCCGAGAAGGCGCCCTCGGGCCCGAACTCGAACGGTGCGCCGAGCGCATCGCCGACGGCGGAACCGACGACGGCGCCGACGGCTCGGTCGACGGCGGAGGGACGACCCAGAGTCATCGGCTCAGGGTAGTTCCCTCGGGGGCGCGGGCGCGGGGAACTGCGTGAACAGCCGCGATGTACCCGCGCCCGGTGGTCCGAGCCGTGCCCCCGCGGTGGAATCCGATCAGTCCTTCAGCAGCTTGTCCCGGACCGGAATCCACTCCAGGGCCGAGCGGATGCCCTCTTCCAGGGAGAGTTTCGGGGTCCAGCCCAGCAGGCGTGCCGCGCGGTCGCTCGTGGTGTAGCCACCGGCCACGTCACCCGGCCGGGGATCCGCGTCGACCGTGGCCAGCGGTGTGCTCACGACGTTGTTGAAGGCCGCGCACAGCTCGCGGACCGTGGTGCCGGACCCCGTGCCCAGATTGATCGCGATCGACGGCGCGGACGCGGTGAGGATGGAGTCGAACCGCTCGATCGCCGCGATGTGGGCCGCGGCCAGGTCCCAGACGTGCACGTAGTCGCGGATGCCCGTGCCGTCGCGGGTCGGGTAGTTCACCCCGGTCACCGGGAACGGCGTACCCGCCTGGTGCGCCCGGATCAGCATCCCCAGCGCATGGCTGGGCCGCTTGAGCTGGAGGCCGGTACGCAGCAGCGGGTCGGCGCCGATGGGATTGAAGTACCGCAGGGACAGCACCCGCATCTCCCCGGCCGCCGCGATGTCGGCGAACATCTCCTCGCACACCGCCTTGGTCCGGGCGTACGGACTCTGCGGCGCCAGCGGCGAGTCCTCGGTGACCGGCGAGCCGTCCTCCGCCCGGTAGATGGAGGCCGAACTGCTGAAGACGAGCCGGTCGCACCCGTTGCGGCGCAGATGCTTCACGAACGCCAGGCTCTTGGTGACGTTCGCCTCGTAGTACCCGATCGGGTCCGCCACCGACTCCGGCACCACGATCAGCGCCGCGCAGTGCACCACCGCGGAGATGTCCGGGTGCTCGGCGAAGATCCGGTCCACCAGGGCGCCGTCCGCGATGTCGCCCTCGTAGAAGACCCGCCCCCCGGTGAACTCGGCGCGCCCGCGGACCAGGCTGTCGAGGATCACCGGGGTGATCCCCGCGTCCAGACAGGCCGACGCGACGGTGCTTCCGATGTAACCCGCTCCACCGGCGATGAGGACAGACACGTTGATTCTCTTCCCGGTCTCGTTCCAGACCCAGTAGTTCCAGACGGCCCAGCGGCTCCCGGTACGGCCAAGAGCCCCCGACACAGTACGAGCAAGCGGCCCGCGGCGTCAGCGCAGCAGCCGCCGCAGGCGTCCGCGCAGTATCCGGACGAGCCCGGACACCCCCGTCGCCACGCGCAGCGCCAGCGCGCCGGAGTGCGTCGCGTACGGCTGTACGAGCAGCGCGCCGTGCCGCAGGTCGGGCACGACACGCCGGCGCAGCCGCCCCGCGCCCGCGCGGGCGGCCGCCGTGACCTCGCGCTCCGCGCCGTCCGCGAAGTGCACGGTCAGCCGCAGGTCCCAGACGCCCTCGCCGAGCGCGCCGACATCGAGGGGCAGCTCGGCCGACCAGAGGTCCGGGCCCGCGGGGACGAGGGCGGCCGTCGCGCGCCGCCGGGTCCGCGCGTCGTCCCGCGCGTCCCAGCGCACGTCCAGCTCGCGCGGCCCCGCCTCGGCCACCCTGCCGTACAGCTCGTGCAGGCGCAGCGTGAGGGTCCCGGTGCCCGCGCGTGGCCGCACCTCCGCGTCCAGCGCGAGCGGGAGCGCCTCGACGGGGCTGGTCAGGAAGGCGGCGAGGGACACCTCGGGGAGGTCCTGCGACCAGACCGGGGTGCCGTCCGGGGTGCGGGCGTACGGCGGCAGCAGCCGGCCCGGACGCGCGGCGAGGTCCCGCAGCCGGGGCAGGTCGCGCGGCTCGGGCGACGCCAGGAGCAGCCGGCCCAGCAGCCGGCCGGGGGCGGCTGGGTCCTGCTCCCAGTCGGCGGCGTCGTAGCGCCCGAGATACTCACGGGTGTGCGTCCACCACGCGCGCCGGTACTCCGCGTCGCGCAAGCCCAGCTCCCGCGCGTACATCCGCACGTCGTGGTCGAGGAACTTGGCCCGCGCCGCCCGCGCCAGCTCCTTCTGGCCGGCGGCCAGCAGAATGTCGTACGCCAGCGCGCACGCCCGCGTGCGCGCCTGCCAGTTGTCGATGTGCCCCCGGTCCAGGGAGAGCGACAGCCGCTCGGCGGCGCGGCGCACATGCCAGACGTAGACCCGGTCCGGCACCAGCGCGATGCGCGGGTCACCGGCCAGGACGCGGGCGGTGAAGACGAAGTCCTCGTAGAGGAAGCGGCCTTCGGGGAAGCGGATGCCGTGCTCGCGCAGGAAGTCGGTGCGGTACAGCTTGTTGACGCACAGCGTGTCGTGGACCAGGCTCAGGCGCTCGGCGGGGCGCGCGAGGACGGAGTGCGCCGTGTACAGGGGCTTTTGCCAGGGCTGTTCACGCCCCGAGGGCAGCTCCCGGCGCACGCACAGCCCGCTCGCCACCGCGGCCCCCGCCCCCTCGGCGGCGGCCAGCAGCGCGTCCACCGCACCCGGCGGCAGCACGTCGTCGCTGTCCAGGAACATCACGTACGGCGCCGTCACCGCGTCGATCCCGGTGTTGCGCGGGCTGCCGCAGCCACCGCTGGTCTCGTCCCGCCGGATCACCCGCAGCCGGTCGTCGGCGGCGGCCATCCGGTCGAGCAACTCGGCGCTGCCGTCCGTGGAATGGTCGTCGACCGCGACGACCTCCGCGACCGCGGGTCCCTGTGCGAGCGCCGAACGGACCGCGTCGGCCACGTGGGCACGATCGTTGTAGCCGATCACGACGACACCGACAGAGCCGGTGCGCCGCGCTCTCTGTCGGGTCTGTGTGTTCGCTGACTGGGCGGGCGAGTCGGGAAGCATGGAGTCCACAGGCCGGGAGCGTAGAAATATTCGGTAATACCCCGTTAAGAGAGGCTTAGTGTTCGGTCTGGTAGACGGTCGGAATCGAGACGGGGTTGTGCCCTTTGCTCACCCTTTACCTTCGCCGCGCCGGTGGCCCGCCACAGCCGGACGAAGGACAGCACCGCCGCGGCGGTCAGCAGCCCGTTGCGGCCCAGCATCAGCAGGCAGCCGGCCCAACTGCCCCCGATCACCTGCCCGTAGCACAGCGGATACACCACCGTGCTCAGCGCGGACGCCGCCAGCACCAGCACCGCCACCGGGCGCTGGCCGGTGTGCCGCGAGACCAGGCACACCGCGGCGAGCCCGAGCAGCCAGACCATGTACTGCGGGCTGATCACCCGGCTGGTCACCGTGAACAGCAGCACCGCGCACAGCGCCGCGTCGGCCGGTGTCGCCCCGGTCCAGCGCCGCGCCCGCACCCGCCACAGCACCAGCAGCCCGAAGGCGAGTGCCGTCAGCGCGAGGGACGCGGCGGCGACGACGGGCACGTACGGGCCCACCAGTTCGATGGCGCCGTACTGGTAGTGGGGCCGCCCCGGCCAGCCCGCGTGCCGGGCGAGGTTGAGCGCCGTACCGCCCAGCGACTCGATCTGCACCCCGCGCCCGCCCTGCTCCGCCAGGAAGGACAGCGGATGCCGGAACGCGACGGACAGCAGCCCCAGGACGACGGTCCCGGCAGCCGCCGCCCACGTCCACGCGCTGCGCGTCGCCGCCCCGCGGGGCGTGCCCAGCAGCACCAGCGCGGGCCAGCCCTTCACCAGCGCGCCGAGCGCCCCGAGCACCCCGCCCGCGCGCGGGGAGCGCGCCAGCGCCAGCAGAGAGAGCACGGCGAGGGCGGTGACCTGGACGTCGTAGCGCGCGAGCGGCAGGTGCAGCAGCAGCGGCAGGCCGCCCGTCCACAGCGCCGCGCCGAGCAGGCTGCGCCCCGGCCCGCGCCCCGCGCGCACCAGCGCCCCCGCGATCAGTGCGTCCGCGAGCAGCGTGAGCGTCACGAACGCCTGGACGTACGACAGCCCCGGCAGCAGCCCCGGCGCCAGCAGCACCGCGCCCGCGCCCGGCGGGTACTGCCACAGCGTGTCGTGCACCGGGTAGGACCCCTGTTCGAGCACGCCGTACCAGTGGACGTACAACCGACCCACCTCGCGCGCCACCGAACCGCCGCTGAGCAGCGGCGAACTGTCGTGCGCGAGCAGCCACAGCATCGACGCACGGGTGGCGAGCCAGCAGACGGTGAGCCGGGGGACCGGGCCGGGGGTGACACGGAGACGCTTCATCGCGTTGGAGCCTAAGCCGGGTGGATGGAGTATCAGCGGCGATACGCCGCAATCACCCGCAAACATCGTGTCATCGCAAAAGATCGGGCCGTGGTGAACGTCGGGCTCCCTGTGGATGCTGTGGAAACCGTGCCAGCGCCGTCGCGGAAGCCGCCCGGAGCGCGGGGGCGGCGCGGGGCCGTGGTCGGGGTACCCGCGGCGGTGATGCTGATGCTCGGCCTGTGCGGGCTGGACCGGGGCGGCATGTGGCGGGACGAGGCGGTCACCTTCCAGGTCGCGCGGCGTACCGTGCCGCAGATCTGGCGGCTCGTGCACGGCGTCGACGCGGTGCACGGGCTGTACTACGTCCTCATGCACGCCGTGCTCGCCGTGCACGCCGACGAGGTGACGCTGCGCCTGCCGTCGGTGGCCGGGGCGGTGGTGACGGCGGCCCTGGTGGCCGAGGCGGGGGCGCGGCTGGCGGGGCCGCGGGTGGGCCTGTGGGCGGGGCTGCTGTACGCCGTGAACCCGATGGTCGGCCACTACGCGCAGGAGGGCCGCTCCTACGCGCTGGTCGCGGCCGGGGTGATGGGGGCGACGCTGCTGCTCCTGCGCGCGGTGGAGCGCGGCGGATGGTGGGGGTACGGCCTCGTCCTCGGCGTCACCTGCTGGCTGCACGAGTTCGCGGTGCTGGTGGTGCCGGCCCACGCGCTGACGCTGGCGCTGGCCCGCGTGCGGGGGCGGGTGTGGCGGGGGTGGGGCTGCGCGGCCGGGGCGGTCCTGGTCGGTCTGCTGCCGATGGTGGCGGAGTCGCGGGCGCAGGCGGCGCAGGTGGCGTGGCTGCGCAGGCCGACGGCGGAGACGGTGGCGGGCCTGGCGCGGCAGTTCTTCGGCGCCTCGGAGGGGGTCTACTGGGTCTGCCTGGGGCTCGCGGCGGCGGGCCTGCTGGCGGGGGCGGCGGAGATGGCGGGGGCGGCCGGGCGGAGGGGGAAGGCGGGGAAGGCGGGGGTGGCCGGGCGGACGGGGAAGGTGGCGCTCACGAGGGTGGCCGGGCGCAGGGGGAAGGTGGCGCTCGCGGGGGTGGCGGCGCCGCTGGCGGTGGTGCCGCCGGCCGTGCTGATGCTGGTCTCGCAGTCCTCGCCACCGCTGTACGTCGACCGGTACGTGCTGTACGCGCTGGCGGGGGCGCCGCTGCTGGTGGCCGGCGGTGCGGACTGGGTGGCGGAAGGGGCGGCCCGCCTGGTCACCGCTGCCCGGTCACGAAGCCGCCGTCCGGTGGCCGGCGGAGTGGGCTGCCTGCTCACCGCCGCCCGGTCGCGAAGCTGCCGCCCGGTGGTGGGAGGTGTGGGTTACCTGCTGCCCGCCGTCCGGTCGCGAAGCCGCCGCCTGTCGGCGGGAGGCGCTGGCCGCCTGCTCACCGCCGTCTGGTCGCGAAGCCGCCGTCCGGTGGCGGGAGGGGCGGCCCGCATGGTCCCCGCCTCCTGGTCGGGAAGCCGCCGCCCGGTGGTGGGAGGGGCGGCCCGCATGGTCCCCGCCTCCTGGTCGGGAAGCCGCCGCCCGGTGGTGGGAGGGGCGGCCCGCATGGTCCCCGCCGCCCGGTCGCGAAGCCGTCGCCCCGAGCGCCGGCCCGAGCCGCACCCGGCGCGCCTCCCGGTGCCCGCCCCCGCCACCCTTCTCGGCGCTCTCGGCCTCCTCGCCCTCGCCCTCGTCCCCCTCCAGCAGTTCTCCCTCCTCCGGCAGGACCGGGACCCCGCCCGGCGTCCGGACGACCTCGCGGCGATCGCGCGGGCGGCGGCGCACGGGGTACGCAAGGGGGACGCGGTGCTGTACCTGCCGGCGTACACGCGCAACACCGAGCTGGCGTACCCGGCGGCGTTCCGCGGGACGCGGGATCTCGCGCTCGCGCGGGCCGGGGACGTGTCCGGGACCCTGTACGGGGTGGAGGTCCCCGCCGCACGGGTGCGGCAACGGGTGGCCGGGGTCCAGCGGGTGTGGGTCGTCGCCGACCGGGCCGTGCTGGCGGGGCGGTGGACCCCGCGCGACCCCGGTGAGCGGGCCAAACTCGCCGTGCTCCAGCAGGAGTTCACGGTGCGCGGCGAGGCCGTGCGCGGGCGGACCGTCGTACGGCTCTATGTACGGCCCGTCAGTCCCGCGGGCTCCCGGCCTCCGTCGCCGCCGCCGCGTCCAGTGCGCTGGTGAGCCGGTCGAGGCGGGCGCGCAGGTCGGCGATCTCGGCGCGGTCGAAGCCGGTGGAGCGCATGACGCGGCGCGGTACCGCGAGGGCCCGCTCGCGCAGGGCCGTGCCCTCCTCGGTGAGCAGGACCCGCACCGAGCGCTCGTCCTCGACGCTGCGCTCCCGGCGCACCAGGCCCGCCGCCTCCAGCCGCTTGACCAGCGGGGACAGTGTGCCGGAGTCGAGCCGCAGCTGTTCGCCGAGCTTCTTGACCGGCAGGTCGCCCTGCTCCCACAGCACCAGCATCACCAGGTACTGCGGATAGGTGAGGCCGAGGTCCTTGAGGATCACGCGGTAGACGCCGTTGAAGGCGCGGGACGCGGCGTGCAGCGAGAAGCAGATCTGGTTGTCCAGGCGGAGCCAGTCCGTCTCGGACCCGGCGGGAGAAGCGGTCATGGGTCCAGGGTAGCTCCTCGTCCGGCATTTGGTTGTGGGCAACTTAATTGTGTGCTTCACTTGTGGGCGGGAACGCAAGCAAGCCCCACCCACGCAGGACACATCGAGAGGGATGGTTCGTCATGGACGCGCTCTACACCGCCGTCGCCACCGCCACCCACGGCCGTGAGGGCCGTGCCGTCTCCTCCGACGGCAAGGTCGACGTCAAGCTGGCCCCGCCGGTGGAGCTGGGCGGCAACGGCGAGGGCACCAACCCCGAGCAGCTGTTCGCCGCCGGTTACGCCGCCTGCTTCGGCGGCGCCCTCGGTGTCGTCGGCCGCCGGGAGAAGGTGGACGTCACCGACGCCGCCGTCACCGCCGAGGTCGGCATCGGCAAGGAGGGCGAGGGCTTCGGCCTGAAGGTCACCCTGCGCGTCGAACTGCCGGAGACCGTGGACCGCGAGACCGGCCGCAAGCTGGTCGAGGCCGCCCACCAGGTCTGCCCCTACTCCAACGCCACCCGCGGCAACATCGAGGTCGACCTCGTCGTCGAGTAAGCCGGGCAGCCGCCGTGCCGGCCAGTGGCTCCCCGCCACCGGCCGGCACAGCGTTTCCCCTCCGGCCGTACGACGCTCACGCCGATGTCAGCGCATCCCGTCCCGTCGTCGCCTGTTCCGGCAGTCGGACCGGGTCCGGCAGTGGCTCGTTCAGCAGGAGGGTGTGGACGACGCGGGCGGCGGCTCGGCCGTCTTCGTATGCGCAGTAGCGGGTGCGGAAGCGGGAGCGGAGGCGGGCCGACTCCTCGTTCCGCCAGTCGCCCGAGGTGAACAGACGGTTCAACTCGTCGTAGGAATAAGCGACATGGCCAGGGGGATCGGCCGGCAGGTCGAAGTAGGTGCCGCGGGTCTGGCGGAAGACCTCCCAGTCGTCGGCGTGGATCACGATCGGCCGGTCCAGGTTGGCGTAGTCGAACATCACGGACGAGTAGTCGGTGATCAGCGCGTCCGCCGCGAGCAGCACGTCCGCCAGCTGGGGCTCGTCCGTCGCGTCGACCACGACACCGCGCCGGGCCAGCTCCGTGAGGCCCAGACCGCGGGCGAACCCGGTCGCCAGCGCGGGATGCAGCCGGACCACCAGCGTGTGGCCCTCGCCGAGGTCGGCCGCGAGGCGGGCCAGGTCGATCCGGTCCACGTGCCCGCCCCTGCGGTAGTCCCGGCGGGTCGGCGCGTACAGCACCACCGTGTGGTCCCCGGGGATGCCGTGCCGTGCCCGGAAGTCGCTCGAACCGCCGTTGACCAGCACGTCGTTGCGCGGGCTGCCGGTGCGCGCCGGGGCGAAGTGGCAGGGGTAGGCCCGCTCGTACACCAGCTCCGCGTAGCGGCTCGCGACCAGGCTGTGGTCCCAGCGGTCGGCGCGGCGCAGCAGCTGCGGCACGTCCACGCCGAGCCGCGCGCCCGGCTTGTCCAGCAGATCGGCGCCGAGGTACTTCAGCGGGGTGCCCTGATGGGTGTGGATGTGCACACTGCCGGGCCGCTTGGCCGGGACGCCGGTCCACGGCACGTCGTTCACCAGGTACGCGGCCCGCGCCAGGACCTCCGCGCAGCGCCGGGTGCCCGCGATCACATGCTCCACGTCCGGCGGCAGGCCCGCCGCCGTCTCCGCGTCCCGCACCACCCACACCCCGCGCAGCTGCGGAGCGATCCGCTGGGCCGCGCGGTAGACGGCCGCCGGGTCGCCGAGCAGCCCCCGGTGCGCGGACGACGAGTACACCACCAGCTCGGGGTCCAGCGGGCGGCGGGCGTGCAGCGCGGCCCAGCCGGTGCGGGCCCGCCCGGCCGCCGCGCGCCGTGCCGCGCCCGCCCGCCGGGCCGCCTCCCGCGCGGCCCGGCCCGCCTGCCGCCGCAGCCGGTAGGCCGCCCAGCTTCCCTCCAACACGGCGACCTCGCCGCTCACTTGGGCGCCCTCGGGCTTCAGCCGGCGGAACAGGTCCGCCGTACGGCGGAAGAACTCGGCCTTGTCGGCGGGCGGCAGCCGGTCCGGCTTGGCCAGGATGTCCAGGCAGTGCTCGCCCATCTTGCGGTGCAGGTAGGGCCGCCAGGCGTCGAGTTCGGGATGCTCGTCCAGGAAGGCGAAGACGCGCTCGTACTGGTCGTGGACGTCGAAGTGCTTGCGGCTGGTGGTGGACAGGATGTTGCCCTGCCTGCGCTGGCGGTAGTCGAGGCAGATCCGGTCCAGCGCGGCGATCCGCCCGGCGCTGAGCATGACCGGGAAGGTCCAGGGCGTGTCCTCGTAGTAGCCCGGCGGGAAGGCGAAGCCGCGTGCCGCGACGAACTCCCGCCGGTAGACCTTGTTCCACACCACCATCAGCAGGTCCAGGATCCGCGGGTACCCGGCCGCCGTGAAGGTGTCCGGGCCGGCCTCGGCGAGCACCTCCGCGAGCGCGTTGCGCCGGGTGCCGCCCCACCAGTAGGTACGCGCGTAGTCGAACACCAGCACGTCCGGGTCGCCGCTCTCCGCCAGTCGCCCGGCGATCGCCGCGAGCGCGCCCGGCGTGAGGGTGTCGTCGCTGTCCAGGAAGAACAGGTAGTCCCCGGTGGCGTGCGGCAGCCCGGCGTTGCGGGCCCGCCCGAGGCCCACGTTCTCCGGCAGGTGCAGCACCTTCACCCGCCGGTCGCGGGCGGCGTACTCGTCGAGGATCGCCCCGCAGTCGTCCGGCGAGCGGTCGTCCACGGCGATCACCTCCAGGTCCCGGTACGACTGCCCCAGCACCGAGTCCAGGCATTCGCGCAGGTACGCCTGCACCTTGAAGCAGGGCACGATCACACTGAAGCGGGGCACGGGTCAGCTCCTCACGAGGGTCACGGCGGCGGGGGCGGGGACGCGCTCGCCGAGCGGCAGCACCGGCGGCAGCGCCTGCGGCGGCTCGCCCAGCAGCACCCGCCGTACGACGCGCTCGGCGGCCCGCCCGTCGTCGAACTCGCAGAACTTCTCCCGGAACGCGGCCCGCAGCGCGGTCGACTCCGGGTCCGCGTAGGTGCCCTCGCGGAAGACGGCGGCCAGTTCTCCGGGGGTGCGGGCGACCGGCCCCGGCGGCTCGGCCATCAGGTCGAAGTAGACGCCCCGCGACTGCCGGTAGACGTCCCAGTCGTCGGCGTAGATCACGATCGGCCGGTCCAGGTTGGCGTAGTCGAACATGATGGAGGAGTAGTCGGTGATCAGCGCGTCCGCGGCCAGGCACACGTCCTCGGCGCTGCGGTGCGCGGTGACGTCGATGATCCGGTCCGAGTGCCGGGTGCGGCCCTGGTCGTAGAAGTAGTGGGCGCGCAGCAGTACGACGACGTCCTCGCCGGCCGCCGCGCAGAACTCCTCCAGATCCAGGCCGGGTTCGAAGCCGCTGTGGTGGTCGCGGTGGGTGGGCGCGTAGAGCACGGCGAGCCGGTTCTCGGGGATGCCCAGCTCCCGGCGGACGCGGGCCACATCGGCGGCGGTCGCCGTGTAGTAGACGTCGTTGCGCGGATAGCCGTACTCCAGCGCCTCCCAGGAGCCGGGGAAGGCGCGCTCCCACATGCGCGTGGAGTGCCGGTTGGAGGAGAGGTTGAAGTCCCAGCGGTCCACCCGGCCCAGCAGCTTGGTGAAGCTGCCGGAGCGCGCGGCCACCACCGGGTACGTCGACTGGTCCACGCCCATCGTCTTCAGCGGGGTGCCGTGCTGGGTCTGGAGGTGCACGCTGCCGGGCCGTTTCACCACGCCCTCCGCGAAGTTGGCGTTGTTGACCAGATAGGTGGCGCGGGCCAGCAACTCCCAGGCGCGGTGGGAGCCGAGCACCGCGTACTCCACGTCCTTCGGCAGGGTGTGCTCCTGCCCGGCCTCCACCAGGAACACCTGGCGCAGCCGCGGGGCGAGTTCGCGGGCCTTGGCGTGGATCGCGGCCGGGTTGCAGGCGTAACCGCGGCCCCAATAGGCGCAGTAGACAACGAGGTCGGGGTCGAGCGGGCGGCGCAGGGCGGCGCGGTAGCGCAGCCGGGTGCGGACCGCGTGCGGGCGCGGGACGCTCCCGGCGGCCCGGCCCGCGAGCCGGTTGGCGTCGCGCAGGGCGCGGAAGGCGTCGTACGCGCCGACCGCCAGCAGCCGGTGCTGCACCCCGAGGCTGCCGCGCGGCATCCGGTGCCCCTCCGGCCGGAACCGGCGGTACAGACGGGCCGCGCGGCGGAAGAACGCCCGGTGCCCGCGGGCCAGCCGCTCCGGCCGGGCCGCGGTCTTCAGCACCAGCGCGAACAGCTGGTCGAAGAGGGGCCCGGTGCGCTCGGCGGGCAGGGCGTGCTCGGCGGCCCGCGCGAGGACCAGCTCCACCTGGTCGAGCAGGGCGTGCTGGTGTTCGCCGGGCAGGTTCAGCCGGCTGCCCTGCCGGCGCAGCCGGTGCCGGACGACCACCCGGCGCAGTACGGCGATCCGCCGGGCGGCGACCGTGGTCAGGCCGCCCCAGCCGAGGTCCGTGAAGTGGCCCTCCGGAAAGGCGAGTTCGTGCCCGGTGAGGAACGCGCGGCGGTACACCGCGCTCCACGCCGGGAGCGCGGCGCCGGTCAGCCGGGGCAGCGCGGCGGGGGCGAAGGCGCCCTGCGGGGCTCCGGCGAACAGCGGTGCGACCGGGTTCACCGGATCGCCCTCCCACCAGGGGGCCCGCTCGTGCTCCACGTACAGCACGTCCACCCCGCCGGTCCCGGTCAGCCGGGCGTCCACGGCTGCCAGCGCGCCCGGCAGCAGCAGGTCGTCGCCGTCCAGGAACAGCACGTACGCGCCGTTCGCCGCCCGCATCCCGGCATTGCGCGCCCCGCCGAGCCCGGCGGACGGCGGTGAGTGGACCGGCATCACCCGTGGGTCCCGCCCGGCGTACCCGGCGGCCACCTCGGCGGCCGGGGCGTCGGGCGCGTCGCAGACCGGGATCAGCTCCAGGTCGCCGAAGGACTGGCCGAGGACCGAGTCCAGCGCCTGGGACAGCCGGCCGGCGACCCCATGGGTGGGGACGATAATGCTGAAGCGGGGCATTCTGCTCTTTCTGTCGTTCTTCCTGTCGTCCTGCGGACGCGGCGCTACGGCTGTCGTCCTGCGGACGTGGCTCTACGGCGCCGTGCGCATCCGCCCCGGCCGGCCCGCCGGGCGCCAGGTGGGCGGCCGGCTCGGGGCGGGCCGCGTCGAGCCGAGGGGCAAGGGAACTCCCGGTGATGTCAACGGTGTTCGGCGATCCTGGTGACGGGTCGGTGGCCGGCCGGGTGCGGCACGGTGGCCAGCGGGGTCCGTGCCGGGTGCGGGGTGCCGGCCGTGGCCGGGCGGACCGGGTGGCGCTCGCCGAGCGGCACCACCGGGGACGGCTCGGTGCGGCCCAGCACGATGTGCCGTACGACGCGTTCGGCGGCGCGCCCGTCGTCCCAGGGGCAGAACCGCTCCCGGAACGCGGCCCGCAGCAGCGCGGCCCGCGCGCCGTCCCAGTGGCCCTCGGTGAACACGCCGATCAGTTCGTCCTCGTCGCGCCCCACCGCGCCGGGCGGGGCGCCGGGCAGATCGACATAGGCGCCGCGGACGGCCTGGTACGTCGCCCAGTCCCCGGTGTGCAGCACGATCGGCCGGTCCAGGCCGGCGTAGTCGAACACGAGCGGTGACTGGTCGGTGAGCAGCGCGTCCGCGGCCAGGCACAGGCTCTCGGGGCAGGGGTGCGCGGAGACGTCGATGACGCGGGCGCCCTCGACGGGCGCGTCCCCGTGGGTGCGGGCGAGCAGCACGAAGCGCGGGCCGAGTCCGTGCGCGAGCCTCGGCAGGTCCAGCGGGAGGTGCTGGGTGCGGCGGTGGTCGCGGCGGGCGGGGGCGTAGAGGATCGCGACGGCGCCCGCGGGGATGCCGAGGGTGGCGCGCAGCCGGGCCACGTCGTCCGGGGTGGCCCGCTGGAAGACGTCGGTGCGCGGGCTGCCGTACTCCAGGGCGGTCCAGCGGCCCGGATGGACGCGCTGCCAGGTCAGGGTGGAGTGCCGGTTGCCGCAGACCACGTGGTCCCACTGGTCGACGTCCCGCAGCAGTGCCGCGAAGTCGCTGTCCGCGCCGGCCGCCGGACGCTCCACGAGATCGAGCCCCGTGTGTCCGAGGGGGGTTCCGCCGAGGGTGCGCACGAGGATCTGCCCGTCCCGCTTGCGCAGCCCGCGGGTGAGGTGGGCGTCGCCGAACAGGTACGTGGAGCGGGCGAGCGCCGTCCAGTGGGCGGCCGTGCCGGGGGCGACGAGACGCGGGCCGGCGGGGAGCGGGTGCGGGTGCGCCGGGTCGGCGATCCAGGTGGTGCGCACATGCGGGGCGTACCGGCGCATCGCCTCCTCCAGCGCGGCCGGGTCGCCGCCGTACCCGCCCGCGGCGGCGAACACCGCGCGCTCGGGGCGCAGCGGCAGCCGCCGCTGGACGCGGTAGTGCAGCCGCAGCGCGCCGGAGCGCACGGCGCGCGCCGGGCCCAGCACGAGCGCCCGCAGGCGGCGGCGGGCGGCGGCGGCGTACCGCAGGGCCCGGAAGGTGCGGTGCAGCCCGAACCGGATCAGCAGATGCCGCCGCCGCAGCCGCGCCTTCGGCACCCGGTAGCGGCGGTAGTGGTCGCGGGCCCGGCGCAGGAACTCCCCGTGGCTGCCGCGCGGCAGCCGTCCGGGGCGGGTGAAGACCACGCCGTAGTGGTCGATCATCCGGCGGAACAACTCGGGCTTCCAGAAGGCCAGTTCCGGGTGGTCGGCGACATAGGCGAAGACCCGCTCGTACTGGTCGAACAGATCGAAGTGCTTGCGGCTGGTGGTGGACAGGATGCTGCCCTGGCGGCGCTGCCGGTAGTGCACGCACACCCGGTCCAGCGTCGCGATCGAACCGGCCGCCATCAGCACCGGGAAGGTCCAGGGGGTGTCCTCGTAGTAGCCCGGCGGGAAGGCGAAGCCCTGCTCCGCGACGAACTCCCGCCGGTACGCCTTGTTCCAGGCCACCATCAGCACCCGCAGCAGCCCCGGCCGGTCGGTGAGCCGGAAGGGCGCCCGGCCCCACTCGCTCAGCTCGGCCGCGAGGTGGTTGCGCACCCGCCGGCCGTCCCAGTACGTGCGCTCGTAGTCGTACACCAGCACATCCGGTCCGCCGGTCGCCTCGATCCGCCGGGCGATGGCCGCGAGCGCGCCCGGAGTGAGGGTGTCGTCGCTGTCCAGGAAGATCAGGTACTCGCCGGTGGCCTGCGCGAGCCCGGCGTTCCGGGCCCGCCCGAGCCCCCGGTTCTCGGTCAGGTGTAACGGCTTGACCCGCGGGTCCCGGACCGCGTACTCGTCGATGATCTCCCCGCACGCGTCCGGCGAACAGTCGTCCACGGCGATCACTTCGAGATCCGGGTACGACTGCGACAGCACGGAGTCCAGGCACTCGGAGAGATACGCCTGGACCTGGTACACGGGGACGATGACACTGAACCTGGGCACGGGACATCCATGGGTCTCTCGGCGCGGGCGTTCTGCCCGGCAACGGCCGAAAGGGTGACGGGGTTACGGGCCGTACGGCATTCGGGGGACATCCGGTGAACGGGAGGGGGCGGCTCGGTCCTGGGCCGCTCCGGGAAGGAGAGGTCCCGATCCGTGCGCGAACTACCGTGCCCGGCCATTAAGTTATGGCTTCGAGCGATGAGGGCAGCGCGTCACCATGGCCAGGGATGAACAGGGAGCGTTCAAGGTGATGCCGTCGAGCGTGCCCGGCTTCGCTGAGCTGCTTGGCCAGTGCGAGCGCTCCGCCGTTCACTTGGAGCTGCGTGACTCCTACGCGTCCACGGACCGCTTCGAGGCGTGGAAGCGGGGCGAGCGGATCAGCTGGGAGGACCGTGTGTCCTGGTGGCATCCCTACGATCAGTTGATCACTGCCACGAGTATCCCCTTGCCGGGGAATGACTTCTGGCTGTTCGATGGCGTGCTGCTTCGGGTGCACCACTTCTCAGGTGACGGAGTGGTGGTGGAGGACGAGATCACGACGGATCCGCAGGCCGTGAAGCTGTGCTCCGCGGCCTTCGAAGCGGTCTGGAAGCGGGCGATCCCGCACCACCTGTACAAGATCTGACGATCCCGGAAGGCAGGCCACGCATGACAAGCGCCCCCTGTGCGGCCAGAGGCAGCCGTACAGGGGGCGCGCCGTCCTTCAGACTGCTGAGGGAAGTCCCTATAGCTCGCCCTTGACCACGCTTGCGATGAATGCCTGCCACCCCTCGAAGGCGCTGGTCAGGACAGGACCGGCCTGCTGTTTGCTGTCTCGCGCGGCGACCGTGTCGTCAAGGTGGGCCACCTCGACGCAGGAGCCGTTTCCGTTGCTGTGGCTCGACTTGAACCACTCGGCCTTCTCAACCCTTTTCATAGCTCCCTGCTACCTCAGCGATCAGGCGTCTCGACGCCTGCTCGTCCAGCGATGCATCCCAGATGTCGTTAAAGGCCGCGTCGTACTGCTGTACCTCTCGCTCCTTGTCGAGGTACAGGCCGCCGGTGTACCCGTCCGCGTAGACCGTCGGCGGTTCCGTGGCGACCCCGTCACCGGTCAACGGGAAGCGGAGGACTGCAAACGGACCCGTGACAACTCCCAAGTGCATACCAGCAGCGAAGGGCGCCACACGAATCGAGACGTTCGGTAGCTCCGAAACGTAGACAAGGTGCGCGAGTTGCTGCATCATCACCTCGCGCCCACCGACGGGGCGGCGTAGAACCGCCTCGCCCAGCACCGCGTGCAACACCAGCGGATCGGTGGCTCGGGTCAGGAGCGACTGACGTTCGATGCGAAGGCGCGTGCGGCCATCAAGGTCCGCTTCGTCAATGCCTCGGATGTGCGTACGGATGATCTCTCTCGCGTACCCGTCGGTTTGAAGCAGGCCGTGTACGAGGTCGCTTTCGTACAACGACAGTGACTCCGCTGCCTCTTCGAGGCCGACGTAGACGTCGAACCCCTCCGGGATCACGTCGCCGTACGCGTGCCACCAACCACGCGCCTTGGTCTCCTTCGCCAGCCCCATCAGGGCCTCGGTGATGTGCGGTGGAGCGCCATACACCGAGCACATCGCCTGGACATCCAGGCTTCGCAGCGGTGTCTGGCCGGTCTCGATGCGCCACATCTTCGCCTCGGACCATTCCAGCTTCGTCGCTGCCGCACGCACTGTCAGGCGTGCTCGGTTACGCAAATCCCGTAAGTTCCGCCCCAGTTGACGACGGGGAACGGTTGATCCGGTCGGACCCTCAGTCATCTCCAGCCCCTCCGTAGAACCCGGTATGAGCGACTTTCGCCCCTCACGATGAAAGCTCTCGGGCACCCGCTGCGCAATGCAAGACGTTCGTTCGACACCTTCTCGGTGGTGTTACGCCGTGAAGTCTTGCACGCGATCGAGTCGGCCGTGCAGCCTGGAAATCCGCTCCCGTAAGCGGTCTTTTCGCTACGTAGTCGACTGAGCAGCACAAGTCGGCTACTGAGCACGGAAATTGCCCATGAAGGGGTATTCGTGATCAATCTTCCGCAGGCACCCCCACCCGCATGCTGCCAGCCGCCCGACGGGCCGCCGCACACGCTGCTGCTGGTGAGCGAACCCGAATCGGTGGGCCGGGCCCGCGCCTATGTGCGCGAGGTACTGGCACGTGGTGAACTCCCGGTCGCCGTCGACTGTGTCGACACCGTCGTGCTCATCGTCTCCGAGCTGGTGACGAATGCCTACCGCTATGGCACCGAGCCGGGCGACTCGATCCACGTCGTGGTCGGTACGACGCCCGACCGGGTGCGCGTCGAGGTGCACGACCCCAGGCGGCGCCGCCCCCGGCCCCGCGAGGCGACGGGTGAAAGCATCCGAGGGCGCGGCCTGCACATCGTCGGTGTCCTCGCGGAGCGGTGGGGTGTGGACGACAGGCCGTTCGGCAAGAAGGTATGGGCCGAGGTGACCAGGTGACCGATGCTGGTCCCACGATCCGGGCTGTACCCGGCGCCGACTTCCTCGCGGGTTGCATCGTGTCGACCTGGCTCGACATGGCCGCCTTTCTGCTGATCGGCCACCCTCCGCCGCGATGCCCTGGTGAGACGGCCGAATCGATCGAGGTCGGTTTGATCGGCATGGTCGACGCCATGGGGCTGCGCTCTGCCGCCGAGACCGTATCGACCGTCGGGCCCCGAATCGTGAGGCGGGGTGCGTACGTGGTCCTCGACTACGGGCACCCGAAAGTCTTCGTGCAGGTGCCCGATCCCGGTGACGCGTGGCGGTCACACCTGGATCGTGGTTACCCGGCCCTGCTCATCGTCGCTCTCGACCCGATCCCACCGGGCGCCGGCCCCGACGCCCTCTCGAACTACCTGGACCGCGTCGCCTCCACGCGACGGGCCTACGCGGGCGCAACAACTCTCCGGAACTGGTGATGATCCAGGAATGCGGCAGAGGCCGACGAACGGACTCTGCCGCCTCCGTTCATGCGGTCGTGCCCCGTCTACGTGGGGAGGAGCACCTTGTGGGCCTGCTCGGTACGGTAAGCCGGTGTGTTTCTACGCCATGACCTTTTACAAGCTGCACTATGCGTGTGTCTCGTGCCATGTCAGTTTCAAGCAGCATGCCTATCCGCAGCGGGAGCACCGGTGCCCGAACTGTTCTCAGTCCCTCATTTGCGCTGGTCACGACTTCGCTCCGCCGCCCAGGCGTGATGTCCGCAGTTGGTCTGTGGTGGCTGCGGTGCTGGGTGAAGGGTTGCGCTACGAAGGGCTGTCGGTCTGCGGGTGTGGCAAGGAACCCAAGTACCGTCCGCGGACTCGCGCTGAACTGCGGGTCCGCGGACCGTTGCTGCGAGGGATGGTCTGCCGCTGTCCGAGGTGCTGTCCCGACCGGACCCTCTCACCCCGCTGACGGACTGATGGCGCAACTCAGCGGGTGAGTCGGCGACGTCCGATGAGAGCTGCCGCAATGTCGACGAGGGCCAGGAAGTGTTCCGGCTTGCGCTTATGGCGACGGTGCGGGCGGCGACAGCCGGCGAGCCAGGACACGGTTCTCTCTATGACCCAGTGATGACGGCCGAGGCGGTTCGACGATTCGGTGCCTTTGCGAGCGGCGCGTGGGGTGATGTTCCGCTCTCGCGGCCGTACCGCGGATGGGCATGGTCACAGGCGGCAGTTGGCGCGACGTGCAGCCGGAAGTGGTGACGAAGACGATCCCGGCCAAGACCTCGCGATCGTCGGCCCGCCTCTTCCCTCCACCCTGCGGACGAACCATCCCGGTCGGCGGCACCATCCGCCGAAAAGATCCCACAGTTTCTGCGCCACCAGCCGCTCAACGAGACCTGCCATGACCCGGCGACGGGACAGCTCCCCATCAGAAACGGCGCCGAAGCGAAGTGGGAAGACGACAATGCCTGTCGCCTCCGGGCTCAGCACCGGGCACGCGACCTTTGCATGCCACGGAGGCGCGTGAAGGCCCCGCTCATCCACCGCGGGGCGAGCGGGGCCGGGCCAAGGCCGATCGATGTGCGGCTACTGCCACCCGTGCAGCGTCAGGGCGCTGGACGGATCGAGGCAGCCGTGCAGGCCCGCGTAGGGGTACTCGATGATGTCCTCGGGGAGGTCATGGGTGGCGAACCACTGGAGGGCGAGACACTTATCGGGCTCCTTGTTGACAGGTGTTCCCGCCCACTCGGTGGCCACGAAGAAGAACCCGATCCGCTCCGAACCGTCCTCCTGCCGGTGCTGCACGACATGCCGGAGTTCCAGGTGGCCGGGGTCGGTCGTGACGCCGGTCTCCTCGAAGAGCTCGCGGGCCGCCCCGGCGGTGAGGGTTTCGCCCCGGTCGAGCTTCCCGGAAGGCAGGTGCCACCGGCGGTAGCCGTAGGGGCCGCCTCTCTGCGAGAGCAGGATCTTCTCGCCGTCGAGGAGAAGAACGTGAGTGTCGATGATGGGCTGTGCCGGCTGTCCGCTCATGGTTCCTGGGGGGTCGGGGCGGTGGTTGAGGCCCCCGACGGTAGTGGGAGGGCGGGGATCGCGTCGGCGATTCGGCGCGCGACCTCCGATGGAGGTATCTCAGTGGTGTCGATGACGAGCACCTTGGACCCGAGGGTTTCGAGGATTTCCGCAGCGTCGTCGTACAGCTCGACCTCACGGACTGGTGCTTCGGGGTCGGCTCGGAAGCGATGAGTGAGGCCGCTCTGGGCGATGCGGTCCGCGATCGTACCGGGGGAGGCGGTGAGGATCACTGCCAGGTCCGCGTGCGGGGCCGCCTCGTTGAGGAGAAGCAGAAACTGCATCGGTACGCCGTCGAGCCGCTGGAGGACAAGGGACGATGCGACGTACCTGTCGGATATGAGCAGTCGCCCATTGGTGAGCGCCGGGTCGATGGTGGTCTCGATGTGCCGGTATCGAGCGGATGCGACGAGGCAGGCCAGGGCAATGCCCCGAAGCTGTGGGCCGTGTGTACGGGTGAAGTCCCCGAGGAAGTCACCACGGGTCGGTTCAGCCGTCCACTGAGAAGGAACACCCCGCGCGGAGAGCAGGGCGCGCAGCTTCCGGACAGTGGTGGATTTTCCCACGCCGCTCGGGCCGTCGATGCTGATGAAGAAGCCGGTGCGGTCTCCGGTCATGCGGCTGACTCCATCCCGGACCGGTTCCGTTCGTGCTGTTCTCGGGTGAGCATCGCGAGCGTGGCACGGACCTCATTCAGAGGAACGTCGCCGAACTGGATGCCCACGCTAAAATTGAACTCGTCGCGCTGACGCATGGACTCGTCGGCGCCGTCCTGGGTGAGGTCGACATCCCCGTAGGCGAGCAGATCATCCGGCTGGTAGCCGGCCTCTTCGGTGAGGGTCTTCCACACCGGCGTGCCCGGATAGGGGCGGAACTCGAAGACGCTGGCGCGCAAGTCGCCGGGAAGCTGATCGCAGGTGTCCCACAGATTGCGGATGTGCCGCACAGTGGCCTCCAGGTCCGCCTTGGTCTCGCCGGGGAAGCCGAGGATGAAGTACCCCTTGACCCCGATGCCGTGGGAGACCAGCCGACGAGCGACGCGTTCGGTCATCTCGGCGGTGATGCGCTTGTCCATCGCGGCCAGAACGCGGTCGCTGCCGGATTCGATGCCGAGGGCGACTTCGCGCAGCCCGTTGGCGACGAGACGGTCCAGGTCGGCGTCAGTGAGTCGGTCGAGGACATTGATCCGGCCGGTGGCGTCCCACACGTACCGGTCACCGATCTTGTGGTGGGTGAAAGCTCGCATCTGCTCATCGATGACCCGGCCCGCGCCGAGGAACAGGTCGTCCACGAAGCGGAAGGCGGTCACGCCGTACTCCTCGTGCAGTTGGTCCAGCTCACCGATGATGTTCTCGGGGGACCGCACGCGGATCGCGACGTCCGGGTTGGCGGACACGGCAGCACCGCAGAACGTGCAGTTGTAGGGACAGCCACGGCTTCCGACGATGTTTGCCTCCCAACGCCTGGCGGTATGGCGCCGCACGATCCAGGGCTGCGTGCCGGCCACCGGGCGATCCGGCGTCGGCGCGGCCCGGTAGGGATCCTGGGAGAGAAAGGCACGGTTGACGTACGGCAGGCTGTTGATGTCGGGACCCAGCAGCGTCGCGCCGCTCTTGGGGTCGGTGATACCGGCGGCCCGGGTACCGAGCAGAGGGTCGCGCCACAGGACGCCCGGCAGGACGCGCCGGTTCCGTTCGTCCTCCAGGAGGGCGGTGACGCGGAGTTCTCCTTCACCGAGGACGAGTGCGCGCAGGTGCCGCATGCGAGGGTCGGCGAGGATGCGGTCCGGCATGGCCTTGGCATGATGGCCGCCGACCATGAGGGCGATACCCGGATCGAGCAGGGCGGCGATCTTTGCGGACATCTCGTATGTGGGTGCGAGGAGGTTCATGGCAGCCCAGCGGGGCGCGGCCTCGTTGACGATCCGGGCGGTCTCTTCTAGACCCAGTCCGTGGGCCTCGGCGTCGAGCACGCCCACATTGAAGCCGCTGAGCCGGGCGTAGGTGGCGATATACGCCATGCCGAGCACGGGCAGGGTGTAGTCGTTGGTCCGAGGCCGCAGGGTGTAGTCACGCAGCGGCGCGTTGACGAACAGGGCGTCCAGCGTGTGCAGGTTGTCGGCGCCCGCGATCAGCGGTAACTGCTGCATCGGTCCTCCATGTCATCGGGCGTGCGTCCCCCAGGAGAGGGTCGCGAGCGTGAGGGTGTGCAGGGCGGCGCGGTCGGTACCGGCCCAGCCCGTCCACAGCGGGCCGAAGGCCTTGTCCTTCTTGCCGGGCCAGGCGAAGGCCGGGGCGATCTTGGCGGCCCAGGTACGCACGGCCAGGTCGTCATGCGGGTAGACACTGAAGTCGCCGGTGAAGTCCGCCGCCGCCGCGGCAGCGGTCCAAGGGCCGACGCGGGAGATGAGAGTGAGGCTGATGGCCAGGGCGCCGGCGCGCAGGCACTCCCAGTCGCGGTGATTCCGCTTGTACTCCGCTGCTGCCGCCAGCAGGGCATTGCGGTGGAACTTCGCCCCGACCTCCGCGAACTGCTCATCGGTCAGGGCGAGTACGGCGTCAGGAGTGGGCGCCACGGCGAGCGGCCCGTGGGGGCCTTCAATGGTAGTGCCGTAGGCGCTGCACCAGATGCGGTACAGCTTCCGGGCCTGGTCGGCGCGGACGACCTGCCGCAGGATCGCCGTGCTGATCGCGTCCCACAGTGATGGGTTCGCCAGGCGCTGGGTGACGCCGAGCCCGAGGAGGCCCTCACGGAGGGACACCGGGGCGGCCGACGGGAGGTGCGCGGGGTCGGTGGCGATGAACTCGGGCTTGACGTCCTCGGTGCCGTCCACGCACCTCATATGCAGGCCGTCCCGGTCGTGGGACACGATCCAGATGCCGGAGGCCGTACGGACGGCACGCGCGTGGGTACCGTCCTCGTACGTCTGCCAGGCGGGGTGATCGGTGGTCAGCACGTTGCTCATCGGTTGCTCCTCGGTGTACCGGCAGTGCTGGCCGTAGCCTCTCGCGTCATGGCCGTACGACGTACCGAAGCCACGGAATCGAGACCCGAACGCTCGACGCCGGCAGCTGCTCCATGTGCTTCGGTGGCGTTCGCCCATTGAACTGCCGGGGAACACAAGAAATGAGGGGCCAGGAAGGGGTGCGCTTTCCGGCAGGGGGCCGCTGCAGGGGGCCAGGATGAGGTCCTCACCCGACGGTGACGGAGGGAAAGTGCCATGGTGGCCCCGGACGGCATCGGCGTCTTACTGCGAACGATCCGCGAAGACGCCGGACGCACCCGCGACGAACAGGCCCAGGTCGTTCAACAGGCCCAGGGCGGGCGCTGGTTCGACTGGGAGAACATCAAGCGGTGGGAACTGGAGAAGCGGTTACCGGTCCCGGACTGGCACGAGACGATCGCCCGAGCATTCGGGTTGAGCGTCACGGATGTGCAGCGGGCAGTCGCCGCATCGCGACAGCACCGACGCAGCCGGCGCAGGGAGAAAGAGGACGTGGAACGACGAAGGTTTCTCGGGGTGGCCGCCGTTGCGGCAGGTGTGACGGCGCTGCCTGGCATCGCACAGGCTCGCGAGGGCATCGACGGGGCTCTTACAGGGACCGGGGCCGGTGACCTGGCCTACCTGGAGTCGGCATTCGAGCGGCACCGAGGCGGCTACCACGGCCGGGCCCCCGACGAAGTCCTGGCCGAGATGCAGGCGGATCTCGTTCTCCTCGGGCAAGTCCTCAACCAGCCCCACCCGGCCCGCGCACGTGCTGATCTCGCCCGCACTGCCGCGGGGATCGCCGGTCTGGTCGCCATCGTTCAGCATGACCGGGGCGACAAACAGGATGCTTTCCGCTGGTTCGCGACAGCGGAGAAGGCGGCCCGGGAATCCGGTGACCGCAGGATGACCGCCTGGGTGCTGGCACGGCATGCGATGGTGCCGCTGAACTACGGTGCCCCCGAAGTGGCCGTACGCATCGCGGCCCGAGCCCGCAGAGCAGCCGGCCGGACCTCCATCGCGGCCGGAGCACTGGCAGCGGCCGTGACTGCCCGCTCCCTCGCCGCCATCGGCGACCGCCAGGGAGCGTGGACGGCGGTCGCGGATGTGCGGGCCTTGATCGAACGTCTCGGCGAGAATGAGGCAGCCGACACATGGTTTGGCTACCCGGCCCAGAAGCACTTCGTCCATCTCTCCCAGGCATACACCCTTCTCGGGGATACCGAGGCCGCCTACTCGGCCCAGGATGACGCCCTCGACCTCACCGCATCCCCTTCAGTGATGACCCGGGCCCTGATCGCGATGGACACCGCCAGCTGTCTGCGCCTCGACGGTGATCCCTCGACGGCGGCCGAGATGGCGGTCGGGATCTTCGACCGCCTCCCAGGCCCCTACCGTGACGGCCTGGTCCGGTCCAGGGCCGAAGCTCTGCGCCAAGCCCTCGATGGCCGTCCCCGAGATCTCCTCGGCCAGGTTCTCGCCCGATAGGGGCTCCGTGTGAAGTGACGTGCCGTACGTCTCTGCCCGGTCTCCATGAGTGCCTACTTCACCGCCCCCGCCATCACCCCCGACACGAACTGCCGCTGGAAGGCGAAGAACACGGCCAGCGGGATGACCATGGAGATGAACGCGCCGGGCGCCAGGACGTCGATGTTGTTGCCGAACTGCCGTACCTGGGTCTGGAGTGCGACCGTGATCGGCTGGGTGCCGGACTTGGTGAAGACCAGGGCGACCAGCATGTCGTTCCACACCCACAGGAACTGGAAGATGCCGAGGCTCGCGATGGCCGGGCCGCCCAGCGGCATCACCACGCGGGCGAACAGGCGCAGCTCGCCGGCGCCGTCCAGGCGGGCCGCCTCCAGGAGTTCGCGGGGGATCTCGGCGAAGAAGTTCCGCAGCAGGAACACCGCGAACGGCAGCCCGAAGCCGGTGTGGAACAGGACCACGCCGAGGATCGTGCCGAACAGGCCGATCTTGCCGAAGAGTTCGGCGATCGGAATCAGTGCCACCTGCACCGGCACCACCAGCAGACTGACCACGCCGATGAACCACCAGTCCCGGCCCGGAAACTCCATCCAGGCGAACGCGTAGCCGGCGAGCGAGCCGATGACCACGACGAGGACGGTCGCCGGGACCGTGATCAGGAGCGAGTTCAGCAGGGAGTGGGTGATGTCCCCGTTCTCCAGCAGCTTCCGGTAGCTGACGAAGGTCAGCTGGGACGGCTTGGTGAACACCGTCCACCAGCCGCTCGCGCTCATGTCGTCGGGGGAGCGCAGTGAGGAGATCAGCAGGCCGATGGTCGGCACCAGCCAGAACAGGCCGACCAGGACGAGGAAGACGCGGACCAGGGTGCCGCCCAGCTTCTCCGTGATCCGGGCGCCGAGCGGGCGCCGGGGCGCGGGGGCGGGCGGGGTCGTGCGCGTATCGGTGGCGAGCGCCGTCATCGCCGTACCTCCCGCCGGAGCCGTCGGACGTTGAACAGCATCACCGGGATCACCAGCACCAGCAGGAACACCGCGATCGCGCTGGCGACACCCGGCTGGCCCTCCGCGAAGCCCCGGCGGTACAGCTCCAGGGCGAGCACGTTCGCGTCGTCCTGGGAGGAGCCGGGGGCGATGATGTACACGAGGTCGAACACCTTCAGCACATTGATCATCAGGGTGACGGCGACGACCGCGAGGACCGGCGCGAGCAGCGGCACGGTGACCTTGCGGAACACCTGCCACTCGGTGGCGCCGTCCACCCGCGCCGCCTCCAGCAACTCCCGTGGCACGCCCGCGAGTCCGGCCGCGATCAGCACCATCGCGAAGCCCGCCCACATCCAGACGTACGCCCCGATGATCGCCGGGGTGACCAGCGCCGGGCCGAGCCACTCCACGCCGTTGTACGGCTCCTTGAAGTTGCTCGCGGGCAGCAGCAGCCGGGCCCCGTCGGCCGCCGCGGGCAGCGTGAACGTGCCGTCCGCCGCCGCTTTCGTGGCCGCCACCACCTTGCCGCCCTTCACCGCCTCGATCCGCATCCCCGGATAGCCCAGCTCGGACGGGTCGGGCGCGCCGAGCCGGCCCACCCCCTTGCCGCGGGTGAAGTCCTGCCAGGTGGTGCCGGTGACCTTGCCGGGCTGTGCCCGCGCGGCCGTCGCCCGCTTCGCGTCGCCGGGCATCTCGTCCGGGGCGACCCCGACGAGCGGCAGGGCGACCGGCCGCCCGGCGTGCACCGCGGCCCTGGTGACGAAGCCGCCGCCCTGCGGGACGAGCGGCGACTCACGCCCCGGATGCGCCTTCGGGAACGCCGAGGACCGCGCGAAGGTGTCGTGCACCGACACCCACGCCGCGTTGGCGACGCCCTTGTCCGGGTCCTGGTCGTACACCAGCCGGAAGATGATCCCGGCCGCCAGCATCGAGATCGCCATCGGCATGAAGACGACCAGCTTGAACGCCGTTCCCCAGCGCACCCGTTCGGTCAGCACCGCGAAGATCAGCCCGAGCGCGGTGGAGACGGCGGGCGCGAACACCACCCAGATGACGTTGTTCTTCAGAGCGGTGAGGATGCCGTCGTCCGTGAAGACCGTCTTGTAGTTGTCGAATCCGGCGAACCCGTGCCCGGAGTCGGTGCCGAAGCTGCGGACGACCGAGTATCCGATCGGGTAGACCACGAGCGCGCCCAGCAGCACCAGGGCGGGCAGCAGGAACAGCACTGCCACGGCCCTGCGGGTGCCGGTCACGCTCTTGCGCGCGCGGGGCGCGGCGGGAGCCGGTGGGGCCCCGGCCGCCGCTGCCGACGCCATCGCCGGCTCAGCTCCCGCTTCCGTACGCGGCCGCCGCGTCCTTCTCCAACGCGGCCTGGGCGCCCGCGACATCGCCCGGATTCCTCAGGAAGTCCTGGAGGTCCTTCCACTCGCCCTTGCCGGGGGTGCCGCCGAAGGCCTGCGGGGCCTGGTCGGACATGTCGAAGCGGAAGTCGTCACCGGACGCGATCAGCGACTTCGCGATCTGCTGCTGGACGCTGTTCGGGTACGCCGAGACCGGCACGTTCTTGTTCGGCGAGAGATAGCCGCCCAGCTTCGCCTGGATGGTGGCCGCGTCCGGGGAGGCGAGGAAGGTCATCAGGGCCTGCGCCGCCTTGGAGTCCTTGAGGACGACCGCCGCGTCACCGCCGGAGACCACGGGCGCGGTGGCGCCGACGGCCGGGAACGGGAACACCTTGGCGTCCGTGCCCACCTTCGCCTTGGTCTCAGCGATGTTCACCTGCACGAAGTCGCCCTCGTAGATCATCGCGGCCTTCGGCTGGTCGCCGCCGGTGAAGGTCTGGGTGACCGAGTTCGGGAACTCGGTCTGGAGCGCGCCGTCCTGCCCGCCCGCCAGGTAGTCCTTCTTGCCCCAGATCTGCGCCAGCGTCTGGAGCGCCTGCTTCACCGAGGGATCGGTCCACTTGATCTTGTGCTGGGCGAGCTGGTCGTACTTCTCCGGGCCCGCCTGCGACAGATAGACGTTCTCGAACCAGTCCGTCAGCGGCCAGCCGTCCGCGCCCGGCACCGAGAAGGGCGTGACCCCCGAGTCGTAGACGGCCTGCGCGGTCGTCAGCAGGTCCTTCCACGTCTTGGGCTCCTTGGCCCCCGCGTTCTCGAAGACCTTGGCGTTGTACCAGATGAGCGACTTGTTGGCGGCCTTGTAGTAGACGCCGTACTGCTTGCCGTTCACCTTCCCGATGTCCTGCCAGCCCTGCGAGTAGTTCTTCCGGACCTCCTTGAGCGCGTCCGGTCCGACCGGCTTGGCCCAGCCCTTGTCCACGGCCTGCTTGATGGCGCCGGGCTGCGGCAGCAGCGCGATGTCCGGCGGCTGCCCGCCCGCGATCTTCGATCCGAGGAAGTTGATGATCGGGTCCTGCGCGGGCACGAAGGTGACCTTCGCGCCGGTGCGCTTCTCGAACTGAGCCAGGACCTTCTTGAAGTTCGTCTGCTCCTGCCCGGTCCACACGGCCGCGATCTCCAGGTGCGCGCCGTCCAGCCGGGGCAGGGCGACCGAACCGCCGGCGGCGGGCGAACTCCCGCCGCCCTTCTTGCCGTCGCCGCCCCCGCCGGAGCACGCGCCGAGCACAAGGCTCCCCGCGAGCAACGCGGCGACCGCGCCGGCGGCCCTGCCGGTCCGGATGGTGCTGCTCTTGCTGCGCATCACTTCCCCGTTCGTCGTTCTGCGTCCTGCCGTGAACGTCCGTGCGCGTGAACGCCGGAACACTGTTCGTGCGCTCCGGTGTACGCGGGCCGTCGGGGCGGGGCAAGAGCGCCTGCGTCCGGGAAGGGGTGATCGTGACCGGGTCGTGATCAGCGGTGTATGCGCCCTGATCCAGGGCGAGTCGGGATCCGTGATCTCCTACAGCAGCGAGGGCACCCGCGCCGCCGCGACCTGCCGGGCGGCGCGCTCCACGGCGCTGGCCAGCAGCGCCAGGTCGGTGGGGCCGTTGCCGAGTTCGCGGACCGGGCGGCGGGCCGGGGGGTCGCCCATGCGCTGCCAGTCCAGCGGGACGACCGTGGGGCGCTGGGTCGCGGTACGGGGGATGCGACCGGTGACCCGGCCGGCCTGGAACGCCACCGAGGGGGCACCCGGACGGGCCAACTCGCCCCGCCCCGGCGCCGGTTCCTCGGGACCCTGCTGAGGGGCCGCGAGCCTGATGCGCAGGCTCGCCCGGCGGGCCGGTTCGCTGTCCGCGGTACGGCCGTCCGAGCCGGCCGCCGCCACCAGGTGCACGCCGAGCCGCTCGCCCTCGCGGGCCACCGCCTCCAGGGCCCGCATGACCGACCCCGCGGCGGGCCGGCCCGGAGCGCCGAGCGCGGGCGAGACCAGCGCGTCCAGGTCGTCGACGACCACCACCAGCCGGGGCAACGGCGGTACTGCCTCGGCGCGTTGGCGTGCCGCGGCGCCGGGGCGCAGCCGCAGCGTCGAGCTGGGCGGCGCCTCGATGTCCCCGGCGCCCTGCGGGGTGCGCTGTGCGACGACCCGGCCCGGCTCCGCCCGCCCCGCGTGCCACTGCGCGAAGTCCGTCCGGCCCAGCAGCTCGGCGCGCCGCTTCAGCTCCGCGCTGAGCGACTGCGCGAACTCCCGCATGCGGACGGGGTCGTTGGCGAGCAGGTGGGTCGTCACATGGGGTATCTCCACGCAGACCCGCAGGCCCTCGTTGCGCCCGTTGCCGGCGCCCACGCCGTCCCGGCCGTCGATGAGCACCATGCCGAGCCGGTCCGGCCGTTCGGCCGCGGCCAGCGACGCCACCACGGCCCGCAGCAGCTCGGTACGGCCGCTGCCCGCCGGGCCCTCGATCAGCAGATGCGGTCCGTCGGCCACCAGGTCCGCGGTCACCGGGCCGTGCGGTCCGGCGCCGAGCACGGCACGGGCCCGGCCGCCCAGCGCCTCCGGGTCGTCGGCCGCGTCCGCCCAGCGGGCCATCAGCGAGGCCGGGGTGGCACGGGCCAGGCCCAGCTCGTCCAGCAGCCGCGCCGACTGCGGCAGCGGCGCCGCCACCCGCGCGTGCCCCGCGTCGGCCGGGCCGTCCGGCCGCAGCGGCGCCAGCGCCCGCGCGAACCGCTCCGCCCACGCCGGGGACACCGCGTCCACGGTGGCGGGCACACCCGGCGTCACCGGGCCGCCCGGCGCGATCCGCAGCAGCTGGAGGGTGCCCGCCACATCGCCGCTGAGCAGGGCCGCGGCCCCGCAGTGCCGGAACGTGGGGGCCACGGCGCACGCCGTGTCGTACGTACGGGTCACGGGCGAGGCCGCCGAGGCGGCGGAGACCTCGGCCAGGCACAGGACGTGCACCCCGGCCCGCGGGCCCACCGCGGCCAGGCGGGCCAGGGCCTCCTGGAGCCCGGACCCGCCGGGATCGCCGTCGACCACGACCACCGTGTAGGGGCCGGGGAATCCGGTACCGCCGAGGTCGGCCTCCGCCCTGGCCCAGGAGGGACGGCGGGCACCGCGGGGCGGCGCGCCGAAGGCGGGGGAGAGCGTGCCGGGGGCCGGGGCGCCGAGGGGACCGGCGGGGGCACCGGGCACGCTCGGGCCCGGCGCCTGAATCGGGTCGCCCGGCTCCCGCCTCTGGTCGCCCGGCCCCTGCCTCGGGTCGCCCGGTCCGTGGCTCCGGTGGCCCGGCGCCTGGCTCGGGTGGCCTGGGCCCTGGCTCTCATGGCCGGGGCCCGGGCTCCGGTGGCCCGGTCCCTGGCTCTGGTGGGGGATCAGCGGGGTGTCCGAGGTGGCGTACGGCGTCGCGTACGACCGCGACCCGGAGCCCCCGGTGTTCTGCGACCCGGAGCCCCCGGTGTTCCGCGCCGGGACCGGGTGGGGACGGCGGCCGGTGAGGTCGTCCACCCGGCGCAGCAGTTCCTCCGTGCGGGCGGCCGCCTGTTCGCGGTCGTAGGCCAGCAGGAGGCGGCAGTCCTGCCCGTGGTTCGGACGGACGTGCGGCAGCCAGCCCAGCCAGGACCACTCGGCGGTGCGCTCCGCCACCGGACGGGAGGCGTCCGCGCTGATCAGCACGATCTCCAGCAGGTCGGGGGAGTGCAGCGCGGCGAGCTGGGCCAGCACCGCGCGGGCCAGCCCGGACAGCCGGGGCCGGGGCCCGGCGAGGCCCAGCGCACCCGTCTCCCGCAGCGCGGCGGTCACCGGTACGGCGGGCAGCAGGCCCGAGCCGTCCGGCGTGCTCCGGTCGGCCGTACCGAGCCGTACGGTCAGCGCCTCCGGGTGGCCGGGCCCGCGCTCCCACAGCCGGGGGCCGGGGCCGAGCGCGGTGAGCAGCAGCGCGGCGGGGTCCGGCCAGGTGTCGGGGCGCTGCGGGGCCCCGGCGTCCGGGGCGCCGCCGGGCGGGGCCGTCTCGTCGTACGACCGCGCGCCGTCCGCCGGCTGCTCTCCGCGCCCGCCGGCCAGCCGCCGGGCCCAGGCGCCGAGCCCCCGCCGCCGGACGCCCTGCGCCCCGCCGACCCCGGACCGGCCCGCGTGGGTGTCTCCGTCGCGCCCGGCGGGTCCCGCGTCCGCGGCGCCCCAGGAGGCGGAGCCGTAGGCATGCCCGGTGCCTTCCGCGACGCCGGTTGCCGAGCCGGGGGGACCGGCCCAGGTCCCGCCCGGCGCCGACGGCGGCACAGGCGACGCGGGTGATGCAGGCGAGGCGGGCGATGCTGGCGATGCCGACGACGCGGGCGCCGCGGGCGGGAATCCGGCATCCGCCGCTTCCGCACCCGGCCCGACGCGCAGGCAGCCCTCCCCGTCCGCGACCACCGGCACCCGCGCCCGCGGCCCGCCGGGCGCGACCCGCAGCGCCGACTCCCCGATCCGCAGCAGGCCCCCGGCGGGCACCCGCACCGCCCGCTCGCCGATCCGCGTGCCGTCCAGCGTCGTACCGTTCGTGGAGCCCAGGTCCGCCACGGACACCCGGCCGTCCGCGCCCACCGTCACCGCGCAGTGCAGGCGCGAGACATCGGGGTCGTCCAGCGGCACATCCGCGTCCGCGGAGCGCCCGACCGTGATCCGGCCGCCGTGCAGCAGATGGACCCCGCCCGCGTCCGGCCCGGCCACCACATGCAGCTGCGTGGGCGCCTCGTCCAGCTCGGGATGCGGTTCGGCGGCGGCGGGCGCGCCCAGGGCCAGTACGGCGCCGTCGACCAGCGGCGGCTCCCCGAGCACGGCGCGGCGCGGGTCCAGCCGCTCGGCACCGGCGTACAGCACGACCGCCGCGCCCCCGGTGTCGCGGCCCGCGCCCTCCCCGGTGACCGCCCCGGCCAGCGCGGCGGCGACCGCGGCGAGGTCGGTGCCCGCGGGCGCCGTGACCAGCACGTCGCGGCTCGCGCCCCGCTGTGGAGGCGGGCCCAGCGGGTCTACGACGGTCAGCCGGATCTGCATCGGCGTCAGCGGTCCCTTCTGCGCGGGTCTGCGCGGGCGCGGACTACCCCCCACCCCACACGAGCACGTCGGCCAGTACGGGAGCATCCTCGCACCTGCCACCGACACCGTGCCCGTCACCCGGTGCGAAGTGATCTTGATTGGTCGGCTCTGACCCCAAAAGTGCCTGACATGGACCACCCCGACGATCAGTTGAGATCGGTCACGTCCCCTCTTATGGCCCCCTTCAGTCGGCTTCCGTCGGCTGCCACCGGCGTCCGCGGCGGCGCACGGCGAGTGCGGGCAACCACGGGCGACGGACACGCGTCTTTCCTTCGGACCTGCCCGCGAACGCTTACGTGGCGCCCCACCCGGCACCACTACAGTGGTCCGGAACACCGGGAATGCAGGCAAGCAGCATCAGCAAGCAGCAGGGAGCGCGTGACGTGCGGCCAGTCGGCAGCAAGTACCTGCTTGAGGAGCCGCTCGGACGCGGCGCCACAGGCACCGTCTGGCGTGCCCGCCAGCGCGAGACCGCGGGCGCGGAGGCGGCCGTCCCCGGCCAGCCGGGCGAAACGGTCGCGATCAAGGTCCTGAAGGAGGAGCTGGCGAGCGACCCGGACATCGTGATGCGCTTCCTGCGCGAGCGCTCTGTCCTGCTCCGGCTCACCCACCCGAACATCGTCCGGGTCCGCGACCTGGTCGTGGAGGGCGAGCTGCTGGCCCTGGTCATGGACCTGGTCGACGGCCCCGACCTGCACCGCTACCTGCGCGAGAACGGCCCCCTGACGCCGGTCGCCGCCGCCCTGCTGACCGCCCAGATCGCCGACGCGCTCGCCGCGAGCCACGCCGACGGCGTGGTCCACCGCGACCTCAAGCCCGCCAACGTGCTGCTGCGCCAGCGGGACGGCGAGATGCACCCGATGCTGACCGACTTCGGCATCGCCCGCCTCGCCGACTCTCCGGGCCTGACCCGCACGCAGGAGTTCGTCGGCACGCCCGCGTACGTCGCGCCCGAGTCCGCCGAGGGCCGCCCGCAGACCTCCGCCGTGGACGTCTACGGCGCCGGCATCCTGATGTACGAGCTGGTCACCGGCCGTCCGCCGTTCTCCGGCGCCACCTCCCTTGAGGTGCTGCACCAGCACCTCAGCGCCGAGGCGCGCCGGCCCTCCACCGTGCCGGACCCGCTGTGGACGGTGATCGAGCGCTGCCTGCGCAAGAACCCCCTGGAGCGGCCCAGCGCCGAGAACCTGGCGCGCGCCCTGCGGGTCGTCGCCGAGGGAGTCGGGGTGCACGCGAACTCCGCCCAGATCGCGGCGGCCGAGGGCGTCGGCGCGCTGCTCGCCCCCGACCCGGCCCCGGCCGCGGTGCCGGGCGAGCCGGGCGTCGCCGGTGCGGCGGACCCCACGCAGGTGCTGCCCACGAACGCCCCGCAGGGGTCGTACGACCCGAACGGCGCCACCAGCGTCCTGCCGCCCACCGCGGGCCCCGCCGGCGCGGCCGACCCCACCGCCGTGCTGCCGCACACCGGCGCGGCCGACCCGACGGCCGTGCTGCCGAGCACCGGCGCCGCCGACCCGACGGCCGTGCTGCCGAACACCGGGCCGGGGGGCCCCGGACCCGAGCAGCCGCACCCCTGGCAGAACCAGCTGCGGGCCGCCCGTGACCGCAACGAGCAGACGCAGATCCAGTACCTCTCCCCGGAGGACGACCCGCTGCACCACCGGCCCCAGCGGCAGGTGGCCCGCCCGCAGCAGCAGCCGCGGCCGGCAGCGCAGCCGCGCCGGCAGCAGCCGCAGCAGCGCGGCCGGCAGCAGGGGCAGCCGGGGTACCAGCAGGGCGGCTACGGCTACGCGCCCCAGCAGCCTCAGCAACCGCAGCAGCATCAGCCGCAGCGCCGGCCCCAGCAGTACGCGCCGCCCCAGCAGCCGCAGCGGCCCGCGCGTGAGCCCAGGGCGCCGCGGCAGCGCAGCGCCAACCCGATGAAGATCCCCGGACTCGGCTGCCTGAAGGGCTGCCTGTTCACGATCGTCATCCTGGTGGTGGCGAGCTGGCTGATCTGGGAGCTGACGCCGCTGCACACCTGGGTCGGACAGGGCCGGGGCTACTGGCACGAGCTGAGCCACTGGGCCGGCCAGGTGAGCGGCTGGGCCAAGGACCTGGGCAGTGGCAACTGACCTGTTGGATAGGGGATTTGTCGACATCTGACGGGTGATTTCCGTCTCCGCGGTGAAGGTTGGCTCGCCGGACGCGTAGTTTTAACGACAACACGCGTCTGTAGGAGCAGTCTTGGCACGGAAGATCGGCAGCCGGTACACCGCGAACCAGATCCTGGGGCGGGGCAGCGCCGGCACGGTGTGGCTGGGCGAGGGGCCCGAGGGCCCCGTCGCGATCAAGCTGCTGCGGGAGGACCTCGCCTCGGACCAGGAGCTGGTCGGGCGCTTCGTCCAGGAGCGCACGGCGCTGCTCGGGCTGGAGCACCCGCACATCGTCACCGTGCGCGATCTGGTGGTCGACGGCAATGACCTGGCCCTGGTGATGGACCTGGTGCGCGGCACCGATCTGCGCACCCGGCTGGAGCGGGAGCGCAGGCTCGCGCCCGAGGCCGCGGTGGCGATCGTCGCCGACGTCGCGGACGCGCTGGCCGCGGCGCACGCGGCGGGGGTCGTGCACCGGGACGTCAAGCCGGAGAACGTGCTGCTCGACATGCAGGGCCCGCTCGGACCCGGCGGGGCGCATCCGGCGCTGCTGACCGACTTCGGGGTGGCCAAGCTGATCGACGCGCCCCGGCGGACGCGCGCCACGAAGATCATCGGTACGCCGGACTACCTGGCCCCCGAGATCGTGGAGGGGCTGCCGCCGCGGGCCTCCGTGGACATCTACGCGCTGGCCACGGTGCTGTACGAGCTGCTGGCGGGCTTCACGCCGTTCGGCGGCGGGCATCCGGGCGCGGTCCTGCGCCGCCATGTCACGGAGACCGTGGTCCCCCTCCCCGGCATCCCCGAGGAGCTGTGGCAGCTGATCGTGCAGTGCCTCGCCAAGGCGCCCGCGTCCCGGCTGCGGGCCTCCGAGCTGGCGGCGCGGCTGCGGGAGCAGTTGCCGACGCTGGCCGGGCTGCCGCCGCTGGACGTGGACGAGCCGGACCTCTCGGAGGAGGGCGCCGAGGAGGAACCGGCGGCCCCCGCGGCACCCGCGGCCCCCGCGCAGGGTGCGCCGGTACGACGACGGGGCGCGGTCTCCCTCGTGCAGGGCGCCCGGCCCGACTCCAACCGCGACACGCACACCTCGATGCGGGTCCCGGCACCGGACGAGCTGGCCGGCGGCGCGCACGGGACGGCACGCGCACCCCGGCCTACGGGCGCGCCCCGGCCGGGCTCGGCGAAACACCGTGCCGCGGTGCGGCGCCGTCGGATCACGGTGGGGGCCGCGGGGGTGGCCGTGGCGGCACTGGTGTCGGTCGGCGCGTGGTGGGCCACGTCGGACACCCCGCCGGACTCCCCCCACCCGGCCTCGACCTCCCCCACCCCCTGACCCCCCTCCTTTCCCACCACCCACCCGCCTCGGCCGGCTGGAAGGCCCACCCACCCGAGACCAGCTGGGCCGGTGCGCGGAAACGGTGAGAGCGCAGCGCGGCGATGGCCGCTTGCCACAGCCGTTACGCTTGAACCGTGGCAGTCGTCGATGTATCCGAAGAGCTGAAGTCCCTCTCCTCGACCATGGAGTCGATCGAGGCCGTCCTGGACCTCGACAAGATGAGGGCAGATATCGCCGCGCTCGAGGAGCAGGCGGCAGCCCCGTCCCTGTGGGACAACCCGGACGAGGCACAGAAGATCACCAGCAAGCTCTCCCACCTCCAGGCCGAGGTCAGGAAGGCGGAAGCACTGCGCGGCCGCATCGACGACCTCTCGGTCCTCTTCGAGATGGCCGAGGAGGAGGACGACCCGGACACCCGCGCCGAGGCCGAGTCCGAGCTGACCGCCGTGCGCAAGGCGCTGGACGAGATGGAGGTCCGCACCCTCCTGTCCGGCGAGTACGACTCCCGTGAGGCCCTGGTCAACATCCGCGCCGAGGCCGGTGGCGTCGACGCCGCCGACTTCGCCGAGAAGCTCCAGCGCATGTACCTGCGCTGGGCCGAGCAGCGCGGCTACAAGACGGAGCTGATCGAGACGTCGTACGCCGAAGAGGCCGGCATCAAGTCGACCACCTTCTCCGTGCAGGCGCCGTACGCCTACGGCACCCTCTCCGTCGAGCAGGGCACCCACCGCCTGGTGCGCATCTCCCCCTTCGACAACCAGGGCCGCCGCCAGACGTCCTTCGCCGGCGTCGAGGTGCTGCCCGTGGTCGAGCAGTCCGACCACGTCGAGATCGACGAGTCCGAGCTGCGCATCGACGTGTACCGCTCCTCCGGCCCCGGCGGCCAGGGCGTCAACACGACCGACTCCGCGGTCCGCATCACCCACCTGCCCACCGGCATCGTGGTCTCCTGCCAGAACGAGCGGTCGCAGATCCAGAACCGCGCCACCGCGATGAACGTCCTCCAGGCCAAGCTGCTGGAGCGCCGCCGCCAGGAGGAGCAGGCCAAGATGGACGCCCTCAAGGGCGACGGCGGCAACTCCTGGGGCAACCAGATGCGTTCGTACGTGCTCCACCCGTACCAGATGGTCAAGGACCTGCGTACCGAGTACGAAGTCGGCAACCCCGAGGCCGTGTTCAACGGCGAGATCGACGGTTTCCTGGAGGCCGGCATTCGCTGGCGCAAGCAGCAGGAGAAGTAATTTTGTCGACATGACAACTGCCGCCCACGTGGCGGCAGTTGTTGTTTTGTCCGGCTTTTACGTCACAATCACATGCTTCAAATCCCCTCGAAGGCCCTCCCGTCCGGGCAAAGCGACCAGAACGCTCTTGACGTTGCTTTGAAAAATCGGAAGGGTGAGCGCGGCATGCGTGTATCTGGGGCGCATGTGAACCGGGGGTGCCGAATCACTCGATCTCGATTCGGGGTTCGTCAGCTGCCTCCGTCGATCACGGCCAGCCCCACTGCGCGGCCTCATTGACGAACAGCTACTGGGGGTAGCAACCATATGACGAAGAAGACGCGGATCCGGGTCGCGCGGATAGCCGCGGGCGCCGTGATCGCGGCCGGTGCGTCCCTGACCGCGGCCGGCGCGGCCTCCGCCCTGGACCTCGACGTCCACGCGGGCCCGATCAACCTCGGTGTGAAGGCCGACGGCCAGGACGACGGCGGCGACACCGATGGCGGCTGCCCGATCGCCATCTGCACCGACGGCGGTCAGACCGGCGGCGGCAACGACACCACCACCGGTGGCGACCAGACCACCGGTGGAGACGACACCACGACCGGCGGTGACCAGACCACCGGTGGCGACCAGACCACGGGTGGCGACCAGACCACCGGCGGGGACGACACCACGACCGGTGGCGACCAGACCACGGGTGGCGACCAGACCACCGGCGGCGGCGACACCACGACCGGCGGTGACCAGACCACCGGTGGCGACCAGACCACGGGCGGCGACCAGACCACCGGTGGCGGTCAGACCACCGGCGGCGGCGACACCACCGGCGGGAACCAGTCCACCGGCGGCCAGGGCAACTCCGGCGGCCAGGGCAACTCCGGCGGCAACGGCACCGGCGGCACCGGTGGCGGTCACCACGGCGGCGGTACCTCCGGCGGCTCCGGCACCGGTGGCGACAGCCCCCAGGGCGGCGGCAACGACAACGTCTCCCAGGAGGAGGGCTCCTCGGCCCTCACCGACACCGGGTCGGACAACCCGCAGCCGCAGACCGGCGGCAAGCAGCTCGCCGAGACCGGTGCCGGGCAGACCTCGTTCCTGATCATCGGCGCCGCGACGATGATCGCCGGCGGTATCGGCTTCCGCATCCTGCCGCGTCTGGCCGGCCGGGGCGGCGCGGCCGCCTGACGGTAGCCGCACGGCAAGCGTCCGCGTACCCCGCGTACGCAAAGGGCCCGGAGCCTTCGCTCCGGGCCCTGACGCTTTTCCGGGGATTTTCCCGACCGCTTCTTACCTGGTCGGGCGCTGGTCAGGCGGTCTGGTGCGCCAGCAGCACCACCGCGGCGATCAGCACCGCGAGGAGCGCGATCAGCGCCATCGGGTTGACCCCGCCCAGGAAGCCCTCCTGCTGAAGACGCTCGCGGTTGGCACGGCACACCGGGCACCGGCCCTCGCTCACGGGCGCCGCGCAGTTCGCGCACACCAACCGGTCGTACGTCATGCGCTCGCCCTCCTCGCACCGGCCGTATCACTTCGTACAACGCTCACAGGAACGCGAACGTTCCCCTCCCACTGTGCCAGTTTCCGCGGCGCCGTGCGCGGGGCCCCCGCCGCGGCGCCCGGAAGGGCCGTCGCCGCGCCCACCTCGGTGCCCGGACCAACGACCGGTGCAAAAGCGTACAAGTCTTGCCCAACCTCAGCCTGCGCCTGCGCTTGCACACCCGGTTCGCGTATGGTCACGCTCATCTACCCCCGGCGACCCGTGGTGCATCCGTGATCCGATTCGACAATGTCTCCAAGGTCTACCCCAAGCAGACCCGTCCCGCACTCAGGGATGTCTCCCTGGAAGTGGAAAAGGGCGAGTTCGTCTTCCTCGTGGGGTCCTCCGGCTCCGGAAAGTCCACCTTCCTGCGGCTGATCCTCCGCGAGGAGCGGTGCAGCCACGGCCAGGTGCACGTGCTGGGCAAGGACCTCGCCCGCCTCTCCAACTGGAAGGTGCCGCAGATGCGCCGCCAGCTGGGCACCGTCTTCCAGGACTTCCGCCTGCTGCCCAACAAGACGGTCGCGGAGAACGTGGCCTTCGCGCAGGAGGTGATCGGCAAGTCCCGCGGCGAGATCCGCAAGTCCGTGCCCCAGGTGCTCGACCTCGTCGGCCTCGGCGGCAAGGAGGACCGGATGCCCGGCGAGCTGTCCGGCGGTGAGCAGCAGCGGGTGGCCATCGCGCGCGCGTTCGTCAACCGGCCCAAGCTGCTGATCGCCGACGAGCCCACCGGCAACCTCGACCCGCAGACCTCCGTCGGCATCATGAAGCTGCTCGACCGGATCAACCGGACGGGCACCACCGTCATCATGGCGACACACGACCAGAACATCGTGGACCAGATGCGCAAGCGCGTCATCGAGCTGGAGAAGGGCCGCCTCGTCCGCGACCAGACCCGCGGCGTCTACGGCTACCAGCACTGACCGCGCGCCCCAGTTCGTCCACGGAAAGGCACAACCCGACGCCATGCGCCCCCAGTTCGTCCTGTCGGAGATCGGTGTCGGTCTCCGCCGCAATCTCACGATGACCTTCGCGGTCATCGTCTCCGTCGCCCTGTCCCTGGCCCTCTTCGGCGGCTCCCTGCTGATGAGCGACCAGGTGAGCACCATGAAGGGCTACTGGTACGACAAGGTCAACGTCTCGATCTTCCTGTGCAACAAGCACGACGCCGAGCAGGACGTGCACTGCGCCAAGGGCGCGGTCACCGAGGACCAGAAGAAGCAGATCCTCTCCGACCTGCACAAGATGCCGATCGTCGAGAAGGTGTCGTACGAGTCGCAGGACGAGGCGTACAAGCACTACAAGGAGCAGTTCGGCAACTCCCCGCTGGCCGGCTCGCTCACGCCGGACCAGATGCAGGAGTCGTACCGGATCAAGCTCAAGGACCCGCAGAAGTACCAGGTGATCGCGACCGCGTTCAACGGGCGCGACGGCGTGCAGTCGGTGCAGGACCAGAAGGGCATCCTGGACAACCTCTTCCAGCTGCTGAACCTGATGAACCGCGGCGCGCTCGGCGTGATGGCGCTCATGCTGTTCGTGGCGCTGCTGCTGATCGTCAACACCGTGCGCGTGTCGGCGTTCAGCCGCCGCCGGGAGACCGGGATCATGCGCCTGGTCGGCGCCTCCGGCTTCTACATCCAGGCGCCGTTCATCGCCGAGGCCGCGGTCGCCGGGCTCATCGGCGGCGGTCTCGCCTGCGTCTTCCTGGTGGTCGGCCGGTACTTCACCATCGACCACGGCATGGACCTGTCGCACAAGCTGACGCTGATCAACTTCGTCGGCTGGGACTCGGTGCTGACCAAGCTGCCGCTGATCCTGGCGACCAGCGTGCTGATGCCGTCCCTGGCCGCGTTCTTCGCGTTGCGCAAGTACCTGAAGGTGTGACGCAAACCAAGGCGGTGGGCGGGGCAACGGGCCGTGACGGCGGGCCCGTTGTCCTAGACTCACCGCCATGTCCGGCCGCGACCCGCTCTGTCCGCCTCACCGCGCCCGCCAAGGGGCCGCGCTGACCTTGGTCTTCGCCGGAGTCATCGTCGCCGGGGCGGTCACCGGCGCCTTCCCGGACCCCGACCACCCGGCACCCCGGACCACCACCCCCGTGCCCGTGAGCGCCGTACGCGACGAGTCCGTACGCGACGAGTCCGTCCGGTCCATCCGGGATGCCGCCGCCCGCGCGATGGCCGACGGCACCTCCCCGATGGAGGCCGCCGAGCGGGCCGTCAGCCGCAGCGGCGACCGCTGGGGCGCCGTCTACTCCGAGGGCGAGTACCAGGAGTTCCAGGACTCCCTCGACGGCCGCTACACCGGCGTCGGCCTCTCCGCCGCGCGCGAACAGGACGGCCGTATCGAGGTCACCGGGGTGCGGCCCGGCTCGCCCGCCGCCGCGGCCGGCATCCGCGCCGGCGACCGGCTGCGCAGCGTGGACGGCGCCCGCGCCGACGGCCTGCCGGTCACCGAGGTGGTCGCCCGGCTGCGCGGCGACGCCGACGACGCGCCCGCCGGTACGACCGTCACGCTCGGCCTCCAGCGCGGCACCCGCGCCTGGACCCGGACCCTGCGCCGGGCCACCCTGACCACCGACTCGGTGAGCGTCCGCCGGCTGTCCGCGCGGGCCACCCTGATCCGGGTCGCCGCCTTCACCAAGGGCACCGGCGCCCGCGTCCGCGAGGCCCTGCGGGCCGCCCCGGCCGGGGCCGGGATCGTCCTGGACCTGCGCGGCAACTCCGGCGGCCTGGTCACCGAGGCCGTGGCCACGGCCTCCGCCTTCCTCGACGGCGGCCTGGTCGCCACGTACGACGTGGACGGCGCCCAGCGCGCCCTGCACGCCACGCCCGGCGGGGACACCGGGCGTCCCCTGGTCGCCCTGGTCGACGGCGGCACCATGAGCGCGGCCGAGCTGCTCACCGGCGCGCTCCAGGACCGGGGCCGCGCGGTGGTGATCGGCACGCGCACCTTCGGCAAGGGCTCCATCCAGATGCCGACGAACCTGCCCGACGGCTCGGTGGCCGAGCTGACCGTGGGCCACTACCGCACCCCGTCCGGGCACGCGGTCGACGGCCGGGGCATCACGCCGGACCTGGAGGCGGGGGACGGCGTGCTGCGACGCGCCGAGACCGTCCTCACCGGCCTGGGCGAAGCCGATTAAAGGCTGGCCGCAGGCCCCCCGCGTAGTGCGAAAATGGACGGCACTATGAGCAAGGGAATGTACGTACCCAAGGAGTCCCAGCCCAAGCAGGGCGGCGGGGCGGGCAAGGCCAGGGACGGCGAGAAGGGCGGCAAGCGCAAGATCGTCGCCCAGAACAAGAAGGCCCGGCACGATTACGCGATCATCGACACCTACGAGGCCGGGCTCGTGCTCACCGGCACCGAGGTCAAGTCGCTGCGCGAGGGCCGGACCTCGCTGACCGACGGCTTCGTCCAGATCGACCGGGGCGAGGCGTGGCTGCACAACGCCCACATCCCGGAGTACCACCAGGGCAGCTGGACCAACCACTCCGCGCGCCGCAAGCGCAAGCTGCTGCTGCACCGCGAGGAGATCGACAAGCTGGAGTCCAAGGCCCAGGAGACGGGTCACACCATCGTGCCGCTCGCCCTGTACTTCCGGGACGGCCGCGCGAAGGCGGAGATCGCGCTGGCACGGGGCAAGAAGGAGTACGACAAGCGGCAGACCCTGCGGGAGAAGCAGGACCGGCGCGAGTCGGAGCGCGCCATCGCGGCGGCGAAGCGGAGGCAGCGCGGGGTGTAGCCCCTGCGGGGAATACGCTGGCATCGACCCGCGTTGGTCCCGTACGATGGCAGCAGCACCGGACGCGAGCCCGGTGCGCACCTTGAAAAAACAACATGGGGATGATCGGTTTCGACAGCGGCTGTCGAAGCAGGGGAAGCGTGTCGAGGAAGCGGCCATGATCTCGTAAACCACAGGCCGAAAAAAATAATCGCCAACACCAAGCGCGATTCCTTCGCCCTCGCTGCCTAAGTAGCGACTTGCGAAGTGTCAGCCCGGGGCTGTTCCCGACCCGGATCCTGGCATCAGCTAGGGAACTAAACCTTGATCCCGGTCACGGGGTGAAGAGGGAAATCAAACAGTGACTGAGCCCGTCGGCGACTTGTTCGCGTGATCGCCGGGGCTGAGAAAATCACAGCGAACTGCACACGGAGAAGCCCTGATTCCGCACCGTTGGACGCGGGTTCGATTCCCGCCATCTCCACGAACCCCTCCGGGGGCACCCCATGTGGGCAAAGGCCCCGCCGCTTGTCCTTGAGTTCTAGTGGTCGTCGCAACACCCCAGCTCAAGGGGTGCGATGGAGTTCGAGATCCGCAAGGTGCGGACAGTGGCCCAAGGGCCCAGGAAGCTGGTCCGTGAGCGGGAGGAATACTTCCGGCTCATGGATCAGGGCCTGAGCAGCACCGAGGCATGCAGACGCGTAGGGATCAACGTCCGGACGGGCAAGCGGTGGCGGAATGGCCGCAACCCGTCCGGCAAGGACAAGGCGGCACCACCGGCTCGGTGCACGGTGGTGCCGTCGTCTGGCGCCTCCCGGTACCTGCGCGAAGCCGACCGCATCCATATCGCCGACCGCCTGCGGGAGAAGGCTTCGGTGCGGCAGATCGCCGCCGAGCTGGGCCGCAGTCCCTCGACGATAAGTCGGGAGATCCGCCGCAACGGCATTCCCGTGCGGGCAGGTTCTTCCCGCTGGGCCTACCGGCCTTTCGCCGCCCAGGCCCGCGCGGACAGCCGCCGGCCCAGGCTCAAGCCAGGCAAGATCGGCCAGAATCCTCAGCTGCACGACTTCATCCAGCGCCATCTGGAATACGGTGGAGCCCGGAACAGATCTGCCAGGCTCTGCGGACACAGTTCCCAAGGCGCCCGGAGATGCACGTGGTCCACGAGACGATCTACCAGGCCCTTTACGTCCAGGGCCGCGGTGAACTGCGCCGCGAACTCGCTCAGGCACTGCGGACCGGGCGTGTCCGACGCAAGCCCCGCCGCCAAGCACAGCAACGCCAGCCCAGCTTTCGCGAGCCCATGGTGATGATCAGCGAACGGCCCGCCGAAGCGGAGGACCGGGCGGTGCCCGGCCACTGGGAAGGCGACCTGATCATCGGCAAGGACGGCGCCTCGGCCATCGGCACCCTCGTGGAGCGTCCGACCCGCTATGTGATGCTCCTGCACCTGCCAGACGGCCGGGGCACTGAGCTCGTCCGAGACGCCCTGGTGGAGACCGTCACGACCTTGCCGGCTCATCTGAAGCGGTCCCTGACCTGGGACCAGGGCAGCGAGATGGGTCGCCACCGCGAGTTCACCGTCGCCACTGACATCCCGGTCTATTTCTGCGACCCGGCCAGCCCCTGGCAGCGCGGCTCGAACGAGAACACCAACGGCCTGCTGCGGCAGTACTTCCCCAAGGGCACCGACCTGTCAGTCCACACCCGAGCCCACCTGGACGCCGTGGCCGCCGAAATCAACGGCCGACCACGCAAAACGCTCGACTGGGAAACCCCAGCCGAGCGTCTCGCCAAGCTCCTGGCAAGAGCCAGTTGATCACCTGTGTTGCGACGACCCCTGGAATCCGCCGTCGAAGCGGCGGGGCCTTTGCCATGCCCGCATATCGCTGGCTCCGCTTTGCCTTTTCACCGCGATCCCGAGGGGGGACGCGGGCCGTGTGAGGAGGACCCTCATACATGCTCGCGTCATCTTCATCGAGTACGGGCCGATCTCCAAGTGACTGTGAAAGGGAATGGTGTGGTAAGCGCAGATGCGGCCGACCTCCAGGGGTGGAGCGAGGAGAGGCGTCGGAACGCCAATGAGATAGCGGATATGCGTCCCGCGCTCCTCTTGATGAGTTCGAGGAGCCCGACTGGATCACACTGCACTTGGACTTGGCATCCTATGTTGCCGAATTACTCATCCGGAAAAGCGGTGCGCATTGGACCGTCGTGAGCAATTCAACCGGGTCGGTCGGGTTCCGCTACATCGAGGCGAACGGAATCGACGGACAGACCCGTCGGGTCGACCTAACCGCCCCATCGAGATCATTCGTATGCTGGCCAGCGCGGAACTCACCTTGAACCTCGCGGTGCAAGCCGGTGACGAGGGGTGAGCGAGGTGCGAACATCACCGGAACGTCCGGTCGTGCTGTCGTGGGCGTCGGACCGGGTGCCGTAGTGCCGCCGCCCGCCGGTGTCAGCGGTTGATGGACCGTCCTTGTTGGGAATGGCTACATTTGGCCTGAGACGTGTGGTGGCTGCGACAACTGGTCTGTTATTAATGGCTGTTCCGTTGTCGGCGATGTGCTCTCGGTGCCGATTGGCGCTGAGGAAGCGTATCCGTGGGAGTTCTGGCGGGGGTTGACGTGACGGGGTGGGACATCAGTCCCGGCGGGGTGGAGTCCGTTCTGTCGTTGGTGGGTCTGGCCGCCGAAGACCTGAGCAAGGACGTCAAGGGCTATGGGACGAGTGTCGAGGAGGCGGCGCGGTCCGCGGGCACGATCAGCGGCCCGTACTGCGGCGCCGCTCCGGTGGGGCCGGTAGGTGTCGCGGTGGCGAACTTCGTGTCCGACACCGAGAACTCCATCAAGTTCCTCGCGGCCCGTATCAAGAAGACGATGGACGGGACGGTCAAGGCGACCGGTGCGTACGTCGACGGTGACCTGGCGATGGCCGCCCGTGCCCAGCGCGACGCGGCCAAGGCGCCCACCCCGGCCGAAATCCGGGCCGTGGGCGGGCAGCCAGAGCACGGCCACAGTGGGGGCGGGCAGTGACCGACGCGATCAGTCCGGGCCAAATTCCTCAGTACACCGGTGACTTCGGCGCCCTGTCCAAGACGGTCACCGATCTGCGCAAACGTGCCGTCGGCATCCGTGATGCCGGCCAGGACGTCCACTCGCGCTTCCAGGCGACGGCCGCGTACTACCAGGCACCGGAGGCCGATCAGCTTCTCTCCTCCACCCAGCCGGTGATGGACACGGCGGACGAGTTCGCCGGCCACATCGAGTCCCTCGCCGATGCCCTGGACACCTTCATCAGCGGGGCAAAGCCCCACGCGGACCGCTTGAAGCATCTGAAGGAGCAGGCGATCGCCTTCGCCGACAGCATCGAGGGCGACGACCACTGGACGAACGACCAGCACAAGGTCGACACGCACAAAGCCCTGATGGACGGCGTGGCGGAAGCTGTCGTGGGCTTCCAGAAGGCGGAGCACGACGCGGCGGTCACGATCGGCGCCATCAGTCCTGCCATGTGCCGCCCCATCGGCGACGAGGGCGGCACGTACGGCATGAGCGCCAAGACGCTCGAGTCCATGCCCGACCTGCCGTGGGGTACTCCGGTGGACCGTACCTACGAGCGCTGGAGTCTGGGCTGGTGGGGCCACGGCGCCAAGAGCTGGGCGTGGGACGGCATCGTCAAGGACAGCCTCTGGGGCGGCTTCCTCGGGTTGGGCACCTTCGAGAACAACATCGTGGGCACCAACGGCCCCGAAGCACGGGAGCAGACGTGGGACGGCCTCAGGCGCACCTTTGTCGGCGCGTACGCCTACGGCATGGACGTCGTCGGCCTCGGTGATGATCTGTCGGACTGGCAGCGCGGCAGCGAGGCCTATGCCAAGGAGTTCGGCAAGCAGTTCATCGACTATGACGAGTGGCAGGAGGATCCGGCCCGCGCTCACGCCGTCACCAGCTTCAACCTTCTCACGCTGGTCGGAGGCGCCGGCGGGGCGCTCGCCAAGCTGGGGAAGGCGGGCACCTTCGTCGAAACCGCCGGTGCGGTGGCCAAGGTCGGGAATGTCCTCGACCCGGTCTCCGGTGCCGCGCGGGCGGCCAGGGCTCTGACCGATCTGCCGAAGGTCTCCGAGGTGCTGGCGAACGTCAGCGAACACCTGCGGCTGCCGAAGACCAAATTCCCCGACGGCGCCCTCGACCTCAGCGACCGCTACCGGGTTGACAAGGACGGCCGCTTCGTCGCCCTCAAACCCGACGGCACACCCGACCTGGCCGCGGCCCCGCACGAGCCTGCCGCCGCCGAGCGCGTGTCTTCCGACGGATCGGACGACCGGGAACTTGCCGGCGTGGGAGGCCGCGCGTCCGACGCCGCTTCCCATGGCACCACTCACACGGGAGGCGACGCCGGACACCACGTACCCACCGCTGCGCACCACCCTGGTCATACGGGTCACGGCGCTTCGGGAACGAAGACGGTACCCACCACACACCACGGTGCGACTGGTGGCACCCATGGATCCGGCCACGACCCCGGGGACCACGGCGGCCACCCCGGCCCCGGAACGGGCCATGGCGGCGGAGGCCCCCATCACGGCCCGACAACACCCCATGGCCAGCATGTCCCCGAGCCGAGCGGTCACATCCCCGAGCACACCTTCGACCACGTACTCAAGGGGGAGCTGAAGTACGGCAAGGACGGTCAGCCCAAGGTCGTCGGATATCATTTCCGGCCGGGCGGCCGCGACCCCTACGGTGTAAAGGTGCCGAAGATTCTCAAGGTTGATCACAAGACGGGACTGACGACGGGCAATGTGTGGATGCGCGACCCGCGTACCGGCACCTGGGTGATGAAGCGGGCCAAGTCTACTTTTTTTCCGTCGAGTTGGACGGAGCGCGATGTCCGACGGGCGATGACCAAAGCCTTCGAGCACAGCAGAGTGGTCGAGCCTGAAAATTACAAATGGAGGGGCACATACAAGGGGATAACCTTCGAAGGTTATTTTGACCCCGTCACGGGCGAGGCGAAGACCGTCTATCCAATCATGCCCGATAATTGACAGAAGGAGATTTCTGCATGATCCGCACTCGATATTATGCGCGGGACGATGAATTCGGTGTGCCGAACTTCACCGGTCCAAAGGAGCTATCGGTTCTGGGGGGCTGGGTGACCGCCGATATCCAGCTTTCTGGTTACTCTATTCTGGAAGCGATCGACTTGGTGAGGCTGGCTCAGGCGGATCCGGGTTTCGCTCCGGAGGAGATGGACGGAAACGCTCACACTGCCACCTTCAGTCGCCAGGGGCTGGCGATCGAAAACCACTTCGTGGAGCATGTGCAGGGCGAGTTCCCTCTGGATACCGCGTTGGCGGTCCTGCTCGACTTCTGGGACTACTATGCGCAGGCATGTCCCGACGAAGTCGTACCCTTCTGGAAGCAATACGCAGAGGAAAACGGCCGGGACCCGCTGGCGGGGCTTCGGGACGTCGCGACGTAATTCACCCTTTTTCGGACAGTAGGACATGCCCCAGGACGTCATCGCCCTCACTCCCCAACTGCCGGACAGCAAGACACTGCTGGCCGCGCTGCACGCCGGTGGGCCGGATCTGCGGGTGAGGCGGGCGGGTGGAGGGGCCGTCGCCCAGTTGTGCACGGATGATGGGCGGCTTCTGGTCTCCGTGGAGGCGCCCCGCTACCTGCAAGTACCGGGCGAGACGGAGCGGTTGCTAGGGGTTGGCGTTCAGGCGGATGCGCCGGTGTGGTGGACCGAGGTGCGGGCGTCGACCACCGTCCCGGAAGCCAGGCTGCTCGCCGGCTCGGTCGCGGGACGGCTGACCACACTGCTCGGCGGCGCCACCTGGCCGCGGGAAGCCGCCCACACCGACGTCGTGACCGTCCCCGACACGGAGGCGGTGACCGCTCCGCCCGCCGACATGGGCGTACTGACCGATGCGGACGTGTTCACCGACAAGAGCGTCATCGTCATCTGCGACCGCCCCGTCGTCGCCGCCACGACATGGCTGACCGAGGCGGTGCGAACCGCGGGGGCGGGCCGGCGGGAGCTGTACCTCGTCACCTCTCCCCGCACCCGGCTGAGCCTGCCCGCCCGCACCATTCTGGAACGGGTGCCCGCGCGCTGGGTCGTACGCCACCCCGAGAACGGCTACTACGACGGCCTGTCCGGAGCCGTGCTGCGCTGGCACGACGGACGTTTCACCCCGGCCGCCGACGACGGCCCCCGCATCGCGGACGCCTTCCAGCCACCGCCGGGCCGGGCCGGTGAACGGCAGTTGCTGGTGTCCATCCGCACCGTCCACCCCGTCCACGAGCACCTCGTACTCGGTGGTGCTGTGGAGGACGCCTGGCAGATCCTCACCGGATCGCCGCCCGCCGGATGGGCCGGCGCCGAACCCGTCAACGTCCCCTGGTCGCCCCGGCAACTGACCGAACTGGCCCGCAGCCGCGCCCGCCAGGCCCGGCCCACCTGGGCGGTCGCCGTAGGCGCCGCCGACCGCTCCGCCATCGCCACCGTGCGCATCGCCCACACACCACGGGGTGTGGAGGAGCAGCTCACCCTCGCCGTCGGGTATGCCGCCGACGAACGGGCACCGCTCGCGCTGCTGCCCCAACTCGCCGAAACCCTCGCCGCCAGGCACAACCTCGCCACCATGATCAGCGAACTGCGGGCGGGGCGGGCCGACCTGACCGCTCCGGCCCACTACGAACCACCGCCGATCCCCATCTCCCTCACCCTCGGCCCCGACACCGTGGCCGCCCTCGGCGCCGCCCATGCCCGCGACGCCCTGCCGGACCAAACCCCCACCCGGCTCGGCCCCGCCCCTCGGCCCGCTCTGCACTACCCGCTCGGCGACGGCACCGACCCCACCGCCTGGCAACGGCTGGGTCACATCGACGCACACCTGAACCGTAGAAATCAAGCTGGTGGCCCACCCGGAACGTGAGTGCGTCGGCGGCAGGGCGGGGCACGAGGGCCAGGGCAGCCGGGCCATGCCTGACACCGTTCGTGACGGACGTGCGGACCATGCTCGCGTTCCCGTGAGAGAACGGCGTCGCCGGGGGCGGGCGCAGCGGGTCGGGGCTGTGCCTGGTGGACGGTGCGCTCGCCCTCGATCAGGCGCCGATGCGGTGGGCCCATGTCGAGCCGGCGGCCCGGACCGCCCGCGTCGGCGGCGGGAGCCGGCTCGGCGATCTCGACCACGCGGCGCACACCTCGGCCCGGCGTGCCCTCCGGGATCGGCGCGGCGGGCAGGAACGCCCGGTACCGGCACCGCACTTCACGCGCGCTCACGACTCCGGCAACTTCTTCCACGCCAACCAGACATCCCGCCCGCTTGAGGGCGACCGGTGCCGGCGCGAGGGGTTCCGGCGGGTCGGTTGGGCGGGCACTGTGGGAGCGAGCGGTCTGTACGACTCCCCGTATGCCTAGGCGGTGACAGGCACATGGTGCTGCGGTTCGATGCCGGACGGGTATGTCTGGATCTGTTGGCGACCAGCCATCCCGGTGAACGGCTCGGTTCCGTCGGGGCGTTGTGCGTCTGGATCGAGGAGGCCGGGCTGGTTCCGGCCGGTACGGGGCTCGCGCACGCCGATGAGTCGTGGGTGGCGCGGTTTCAGGAAGTGCGCAGGGACGTAGGTCAGTTGGTGCGGCGCACCGGGGGCCCGGTGTCGTACGGGAGAGCGCTCGCGCGGGTCAACGAGGTGGCCCGTGGGGTGCCCCCGGTGCCCTGTGCCGTACGGCGCGGCGACGGGATGCTCGTACGCGAACTGGTCGCGCCGCCCGGACCCGCCGCCCTGCTCGCGCTGCTCGCCCGCGACGCGGTGGAGCTGCTCACCGACCCCGTCGCGCGGGCCGCCCTTCGCGAGTGCGAGGGGGACAACTGTCCGCTCCTCTACCTCGACACCTCCCGCGGGCGCCGCCGGCGCTGGTGCTCCAGCGAGGTGTGCGGCAACCGGGAGCGGGTCGCCCGCCACCGCCGCCGTGCCGCCCTCACCCGCACCTGAGCACCCACGGGACCACAGATGTGAGACCACAGATGTGAGACCGCAGATGGGTATCCGTGCCCGAGCATCCGTGGCCCGCGCCTGACCGCCCGTGCCGAGCACCTGCGACCCGCCCCTGCGCACCCGCGCCCCGCGACCCGCGCCTGAGCACCCGCAAACCCGCGCCTGCGCACCCGCACCCGCGCCCCGCGCCCCGCGCCTGAGCACCCGCAAAACCCGCGCCCGCGCACCCGCAAACCCGCACCCGCGCACCCCCGCCCCCCACATCCAGGCACCGGACCGGTGGGTGCCGTAGCCTCGTCCGGCCCCCTTCGCGTACGGTTGACGGCTGCCCAGCACGTCAGAAGGGGGCCCGGTGGCCGCTCAGGTTCAGCATTCCGCGGTCGGCTCGGAACACGACGCACAGGACTCCGTGCGCGACCGAGAGATCAGCGTCGAACAGGCACACCTGGACCGGGTGTACCGGCGGCTCGAGGAGAAGATCCACGAGGCCGAGTTCCTGATGAACGACGCGGCCCAGCGCGGCCAGGTCGGCACCCCCGGCGCGCTCGCCGAGCGGGACGCGCAGGTCTTCCGCGCCGGTGTCCACCTGAACCGCCTCAACAACGAGTTCGAGGACTTCCTGTTCGGACGGATCGACCTGCTGCTCGGCAAGGACGGCAAGAAGGGGCCCGACGGGGCCTACACGGCGGTCGAGCCGGCCGAGGGCGCGGTGCGCGAGGACAACACCGCCGACATCGCCGAGACCCTGCACATCGGGCGCATCGGCGTCCTCGACGAGGACTACGCGCCGCTCGTCATCGACTGGCGCGCCCCCGCCGCCGCGCCCTTCTACCGGGCCACCCCCGTGGAGCCCGGCCGGGTGGTGCGCCGGCGTGTCATCCGCTCCAAGGGGCGCCGGGTGCTCGGCGTCGAGGACGACCTGATGCGGCCCTCGCTCACCGCCCACCTCGACGGCCGGGAGCTGCCCGTCATCGGCGACGGCGCCCTGATGGCCGCCCTCGGCCAGGCCCGCGGCCACACCATGCGGGACATCGTCTCCTCCATCCAGGCCGAGCAGGACCTCGTCATCCGGGCCCCTGCCGCCTCGATCACGTACGTCGAGGGCGGCCCCGGCACCGGCAAGACCGCCGTCGCCCTGCACCGCGCCGCCTACCTGCTCTACCAGGACCGCAGGCGGTACGCGGGCGGCATCCTCATCGTCTCCCCGACCCCGCTGCTCGTCGCCTACACCGAGGGCGTGCTGCCCTCGCTCGGCGAGGAGGGCCAGGTCGCGATCCGGGCGATCGGCTCGCTGGTCGACGGCGTGGAGGCGACGCTGTACGACTCCCCGTCCGTGGCCCGCGCCAAGGGCTCGTACCGGATGCTGAAGGTGCTGCGGAAGGCCGCCAGGGGCGCCCTGGAGCTGGGCCCGGCCGTCCGGGCGGGCCACGACGAGGACGACGGCGCGCCGCGGCAGGCCGCCGACCCCACCCGCCTCCGTGTCGTCGCCTTCGGCCGCCGGCTCGAACTGGAGGCCGAGGAGCTGGACCACATCCGCCGTACCGCCCTCGGCGGCACCGCCCCCGTCAACCTGCTGCGCCCGCGCGCCCGCAAGCTGCTGCTGGACGCCCTGTGGGCGAAGTCCGGCGCCGGCGCCCGGCACACCGACCCGGAGCTGGCCGCCGAGCTGCGGAGTTCCTTCGACGAGGACATCACGGGCGAGGACGCCTTCATCGGCTTCCTGGACGCGTGGTGGCCGGAGCTGACCCCGGCGCGGGTGCTCGACGCCATGGCCGACGAGAAGCGGCTCGGCCGCTGGGCGCGCCGCATCCTCAACCCCGGCGAGGTGCGCAAGGTGGCCCGTTCGCTCAAGCGGGACGGCCGTACGGTGCACGACATCGCCCTGCTGGACGAGCTCCACGCGATCCTGGGCGCCCCGGCCCGGCCCCGCAGGAAGCGGGAGCTCGACCCGCTGGACCAGCTCACCGGCCTGGAGGAGCTGATGCCGGTGCGCGAGGAGACCCAGCGGGAGCGGGCCGAGCGGCTGGCGCAGGAGCGCACCGAGTACGCGCACGTCATCGTGGACGAGGCGCAGGACCTCACGCCGATGCAGTGGCGCATGGTCGGCCGCCGCGGCCGGCACGCCACCTGGACGGTGGTCGGGGATCCGGCCCAGTCCTCCTGGTCCGACCCGGACGAGGCCGCCGAGGCCCGTGACGAGGCCCTGGGCAGCCGCCCCCGGCGCCGTTTCCAGCTCACCGTGAACTACCGCAACCCCGCCGAGATCGCCGACCTGGCCGCCCGCGTGCTCGCGCTCGCCATGCCCGGCGCCGAGTCGCCCAGGGCCGTGCGGTCCACCGGGGTCGAGCCGCGCTTCACCGTCGTGGGGGAGTCCCTCCAGGACACCGTGCGGGCCGAGGCGGAGCGGCTGCTGGGGCTGGTGGACGGCACGGTCGGCGTGGTCGTCGCGATGAACCGGCGCGAGGAGGCGAGACGCTGGCTGGCCGGGCTCGGCGACCGGGTGGTGGCGCTCGGCAGCCTGGAGGCCAAGGGCCTGGAGTACGACGCGACGGTCGTCGTCTCGCCCGCGGAGATCGCCGACGAGTCCCCGGCCGGGCTGCGCGTGCTCTACGTGGCGCTCACCCGCGCGACCCAGCAGCTCACGGTGGTCTCGGGGGAGCGGGACGAGCCGGACGCGGCCGGGGTCCCGGACCTGCTGCGCGACTGAGTTTTCCGGCGAACTCCCGCTGGGGGGAATGGCATCCGGCATCCGTTTGTTAGCCTGGGTACGGCACCGGCCCGATCCAAGCCCCCGGGCCCAACCTTCGTCCCTTCGAGGGACCACTTGCCGCGAGGCGAGCATGGCGGGCCGGTGTCGTCAGTGTGGGAGGCCCACGTCACGATCAAGTGGCGTGGGCCTCTTTCTTATGCCCGTCAACTCTCGTATGGTGGAAGTCGTTTTCCGAAACTGCGTACCGACCGGTCATCGAGCGTGTACAAAACGTCCGCAACCGAGGGCGACTACCACGTACTGATCGGTAGGTGCGACGATCGGACGGCACAACTCGCGACACGGTGAAAGCAGAGGAAGTCGGCCATGGCAACGGCGCCCAGCGTCTCCTACTCGATGACCATCCGGCTGGAGGTGCCCGCGAGCGGAACCGCCGTCTCGCAGCTCACCAACGCCGTGGAGTCCTCCGGAGGCTCGGTGACCGGCCTCGACGTCACCGCGTCCGGGCACGAGAAGCTCCGTATCGACGTCACCATCGCGGCCACCTCCACGGCCCACGCCGAGGAGATCGTCGAGAAGCTGCGCGGCATCGAGGGCGTCACCCTCGGCAAGGTCTCCGACCGTACGTTCCTGATGCACCTCGGCGGCAAGATCGAGATGCAGTCCAAGCACCCCATCCGCAACCGTGACGACCTCTCCATGGTCTACACGCCGGGTGTGGCCCGCGTCTGCATGGCGATCGCCGAGAACCCCGAGGACGCCCGCCGCCTCACCATCAAGCGCAACTCGGTTGCGGTCGTGACGGACGGTTCCGCGGTGCTCGGCCTCGGCAACATCGGCCCCAAGGCCGCGCTGCCCGTCATGGAAGGCAAGGCGGCCCTCTTCAAGCGCTTCGCCGGCATCGACGCCTGGCCGCTGTGCCTGGACACCCAGGACACCGACGCGATCGTGGAGATCGTCAAGGCCATCGCCCCCGGCTTCGCGGGCATCAACCTGGAGGACATCTCCGCGCCCCGCTGCTTCGAGATCGAGGCCCGGCTGCGCGAGGCCCTGGACATCCCGGTCTTCCACGACGACCAGCACGGCACCGCCATCGTCGTGCTGGCCGCGCTGACCAACGCGCTGCGCGTCACCGGCAAGGCGATCGAGAACATCCGGATCGTGATGTCCGGCGCCGGCGCGGCCGGTACGGCCATCCTCAAGCTGCTGCTCGCGGCGGGCGCCAAGAACGCCGTCGTCGCCGACATCCACGGCGTGGTGCACGCGGGCCGCACGGACCTGGTGAACGCCCCGGCCGACTCGCCGCTGCGCTGGATCGCCGACAACACCAACCCCGAGGGCCTCACCGGGACCCTGAAGGAGGCCGTGCGCGGCGCGGACGTGTTCATCGGCGTCTCGGCCCCGAACGTCCTGGACGGCGACGACGTGGCCGCCATGGCGGACGGCGCGATCGTGTTCGCGCTCGCGAACCCGGACCCCGAGGTGGACCCGGCGATCGCCCGCCAGACGGCCGCGGTGGTGGCCACCGGCCGCTCGGACTTCCCCAACCAGATCAACAACGTGCTGGTCTTTCCGGGTGTCTTCCGCGGCCTTCTGGACGCGCAGTCCCGTACCGTCAACACTGAGATGATGCTCGCCGCCGCCAAGGCACTCGCCGATGTGGTCGGCGAGGACGAGCTGAACCCGAACTACATCATTCCGAGCGTCTTCAACGACAGGGTCGCGGGCGCCGTCGCCGGAGCGGTCCGCGAGGCCGCCAAGGCGGTCGGCGCAACCGCCTGACCAGGGAAGACCGCCCGACCACGGCGTGTCGTACGGTGCCGGGGGCTGTGAGGATCACCACGGTGGCCCCCCGCACCGGCGCGTCGTGGAACCACCTGGTACCGGGCGCCCTCTAGGGTGACGCCGATCAGGCGCTGTTCGTGTGACTCCCCAGGGTGTTCTCACGACTCCTACGGGTGCCGGATTGGCTTTCCCGCCGCAGGTAGGGGCAGGATGCGTCCCTGGGCGCGAGCGCATCGGCATCGCAGTGCCGCGGGCATGACCGCCGCGTGGCACACCCCAACGGCAAGAAAACACGGGAGTAACAACATGAACCGCAGTGAGCTGGTGGCCGCGCTGGCCGACCGCGCCGAGGTGACCCGCAAGGACGCCGACGCCGTGCTGGCCGCGTTCGCCGAGACCGTCGGCGAGATCGTCGCCAAGGGCGACGAGAAGGTCACCATCCCCGGCTTCCTGACCTTCGAGCGCACCCACCGTGCCGCTCGTACCGCGCGCAACCCGCAGACCGGCGAGCCGATCAACATCCCCGCCGGGTTCAGCGTGAAGGTCACCGCGGGCTCCAAGCTCAAGGAAGCGGCCAAGGGCAAGTAAGCGCTGCGCTTGCAACGCCGTTCACCGGAGCGCCGTTGCACGGGGGCGCCGTGGGTGACGGCCGGTCGTGGCCGGTCGCGCCCGCGCGGCGGGGCCGCGGATTCGATGCGGCCCCGCGCCCCCTCGGGCGCGGCCCGGTGAGCGATGCAAACAGGGCGGTCCCCCTCGACGAGAGGGGGACCGCCCTGTTCGCTTGTTTGCCGGGGGTCAGCCGAGGGCCTTGCCCGGCAGTTCGACCTTGGCGCCCAGTTCCACGAGCTTCTCCATGAAGTTCTCGTAGCCGCGGTTGATCAGCTCGATGCCGTGCACGCGGGAGGTGCCCTCGGCGGCCAGGGCCGCGATCAGGTAGGAGAAGCCGCCGCGCAGGTCGGGGATGACCAGGTCGGCGCCCTGGAGCCGGGTCGGGCCCGAGACGACCGCGGAGTGCAGGAAGTTGCGCTGGCCGAAGCGGCAGTCGGAGCCGCCCAGGCACTCGCGGTAGAGCTGGATGTGGGCGCCCATCTGGTTGAGCGCCGAGGTGAAGCCGAGACGGGACTCGTAGACCGTCTCGTGGATGATCGACAGGCCGGTGGCCTGGGTGAGCGCCACCACCAGCGGCTGCTGCCAGTCGGTCTGGAAACCGGGGTGTACGTCCGTCTCCAGGGCGATGGACTTCAGCTGGCCGCCCGGATGCCAGAAGCGGATGCCCTCGTCGTCGATCTCGAAGGCGCCGCCGACCTTGCGGTAGGTGTTCAGGAACGTCATCATCGAGCGCTGCTGGGCGCCCCGGACGTAGATGTTGCCGCCGGTCGCGAGGGCCGCGGAGGCCCAGGAGGCGGCCTCCAGGCGGTCCGGCAGGGCCCGGTGGGTGTAGCCGCCGAGCTTGTCCACACCGGTGATGCGGATGGTCCGGTCGGTGTCCATCGCGATGATCGCGCCCATCTTCTGCAGCACGCAGATGAGGTCCTCGATCTCCGGCTCGACGGCCGCGTTGGACAGCTCCGTGACGCCCTCGGCCAGCACGGCCGTCAGCAGCACCTGCTCGGTCGCGCCCACCGACGGGTAGGGCAGCGTGATCTTCGTACCGCGCAGGCCCTTCGGTGCCTCCAGGTACTGCCCGTCCGCGCGCTTCTCGATGCTCGCGCCGAACTGCCGCAGCACGTCGAAGTGGAAGTCGATGGGCCGGCCGCCGATGTCGCAGCCGCCGAGACCGGGGATGAACGCGTGCCCGAGCCGGTGCAGCAGCGGGCCGCAGAACAGGATCGGGATACGGCTGGAGCCGGCGTGCGCGTCGATGTCGGCCACGTTGGCGCTCTCGACGTACGTCGGGTCGAGCACCAGCTCGCCGGGCTCCTCACCCGGACGGACCGTCACGCCGTGCAGCTGGAGCAGCCCGCGCACGACGCGCACGTCACGGATGTCCGGAACGTTGCGCAGCCGGCTCGGCCCGCTGCCGAGCAGCGCGGCGACCATGGCCTTCGGTACGAGGTTCTTCGCACCGCGGACACGGATCTCGCCCTCAAGCGGGTTTCCGCCGTGGACAAGCAGGACATCGTCGTTGACGGTCATGAATCTCGCGTTCCGATCAGATGGGCATGGGGGCCGCCGATCACGGACGGGCCGTGGGACAGGGTAATCGCCGATCACCCCCCGTTCGTAAGTCCGCGTGCCGCCCCGTCGCGTCATGGGTGTGTCACAACACGAACCGTTTGCAATCGGACACACGGGGTCACCGCGGGTGAGCGTGCGCCGGTTCTGCTTCCACGCTCCCTGAGCTGCGTTCACCCTGGGCACTCCGATTGGCTCCCCACCGCGGGGGAAGATGCGGGATCATGTCTGGCATGACCGAGGTGTCCTCGCTCACAGGGCGGCTGCTCGTGGCCACCCCCGCCCTGGCGGACCCGAACTTCGACCGCGCGGTGGTGCTCCTCCTCGACCACGACGAGGAGGGCTCCCTCGGTGTCGTCCTCAACCGCCCCACCCCGGTGGGTGTCGGGGACATCCTGGAGGGCTGGGCCGACCTCACCGGCGAGCCCGGCGTCGTCTTCCAGGGCGGGCCGGTCTCGCTGGACTCCGCGCTCGGCGTGGCGGTCATACCGGGCGGGGCGAACGGCGAGCGGGCCCCGGTGGGCTGGCGGCGGGTGCACGGCGCGATCGGGCTGGTCGACCTGGAGGCGCCGCCCGAGCTGCTGGCCCCGGCCGTCGGCTCGCTGCGGATCTTCGCCGGGTACGCCGGCTGGGGTCCGGGCCAGCTGGAGGAGGAGCTGGCCGAGGGCGCCTGGTACGTGGTGGAGTCCGAGCCCGGTGACGTGTCCTCGCCGGAGCCCGAGCGGCTGTGGCGCGAGGTGCTGCGCCGCCAGCGCAGCGAGCTGGCGATGGTGGCCACGTATCCGGACGACCCTTCGCTCAACTGATGCCCCGGCGCTTCAGTACCCTGGGCAATATGAGCACTCTTGAGCCCGAGCGCGGGACTGGTACGGGGACCCTCGTAGAGCCGACGCCGCAGGTGTCCCACGGCGACGGCGACCACGAGCGCTTCGCCCACTACGTCCAGAAGGACAAGATCATGGCGAGCGCCCTCGACGGCACCCCCGTCGTGGCGCTGTGCGGCAAGGTCTGGGTGCCGGGCCGCGACCCGAAGAAGTACCCCGTGTGCCCCATGTGCAAGGAGATCTACGAGTCCATGGGCAGCGGCGGCGACAAGGACAAGGGCGGCGACAAGGGCAAGTAAGGCCCCGCCTCACACGGTGACCCGCGAGGGCCCCGGCGCGCTCCGGCGTGCGCCGGGGCCCTTCGCCATGCCGGGACAGTCGAGCCGTGCCGGACCGCCGAGCCCGTGCCGGGGCCCTTCGCCGTGCCGCGCCCGTGGATTGGTCGAGACCTCTTGTGGGCGGGTGCCGGTCCACCTAGCCTCCGTACCGATCGGCTGGTTGTGCGGAGCGAAACGGCTGTTGCACAGGGTGCAACGCGGGGCGTGGAGGTCACATGGGTGAGACCGGCGGCGCGGGGACGGACCCGGCCGGGGAGGTGGCGCTGATCCCGGCGCCGGGCGAGGTCGCGGTGTCGGGTGCCCGCTGTGTGGTCGACGCGGACACCGGGATCGAGGCCGGCGAGGGCACCGAAGGGGTGGCGCGCTGGCTGCGCTCGACGGTCGGCGCGGCGACCGGGTTGCCCTTCGCGCCGTACCGCGAGGGGGAGAGCCGGCACGGCCGGGTGCGGCTGCGGATCGTGCCCGCGCTCGCGGAGGAACTGGGCGGCCCGGAGTCGTACCGATTGACCGCCGAAAACAGGGTGGTCACCCTGGAAGGGGCGAGCGAGGCCGGGCTGTTCCGGGCCGTGGGCACCTTTCGGCAACTGCTCGGACCCGAGGCTTTCCGGCGCGCTCCCGTCAGTGATCGCCGGACCTGGGAATTCCCGGCGCTCACTGTGCGCGACAGCCCCCGATTCGGCTGGCGCGGGCTGCTGCTCGACGTGGCCCGGCACTTCATGCCCAAGGACGGGGTGCTGCGCTATCTCGACCTCATGGCCGCGCACAAACTCAACGTCCTGCATCTGCACCTGACGGATGATCAGGGCTGGCGGATCGAGATCAGGCGGTATCCGGAACTGACCGGGACCGGCTCCTGGCGGGCGCGGACGAAATTCGGTCACCGGGCCTCGCCGCTGTGGGAGGAGAAGCCGCACGGGGGTTACTACACCCAGGACGACATCCGGGAAATCGTCGCCTACGCGGCCGAGCGGCACATCACCGTCGTACCGGAAATCGATGTGCCGGGGCATTCGCAGGCCGCCATCGCCGCGTATCCGGAACTCGGCAACACCGACGTCGTCGACACGAACGCACTCTCCGTCTGGGACACCTGGGGGATCAACCCCAACGTATTGGCCCCCACCGACGCCACCCTCCGGTTTTACGAAGGGGTGTTCGAGGAGGTCCTGGAGATGTTCCCGTCACGGTTCATCCACATCGGTGGCGACGAATGCCCGAAGGACCAGTGGCAGAAGTCGCCGGCCGCCCAGGAGCGCATCGCCGCTCTGGGCCTCGGCGACGAGGACGGGCTCCAGTCGTGGTTCGTCCGGCACTTCGACACCTGGCTCGGGGCGCGCGGGCGCCGGCTGATCGGCTGGGACGAGATCCTCCAGGGCGGCCTCGCGCCGGGCGCCGCGGTCTCCTCCTGGCGCGGCTACGAGGGCGGGGTCACCGCCGCGCGCGCCGGACACGACGTCGTCATGTGCCCCGAGCAGTACGTGTATCTGGACCACCGGCAGGCCCCCGGCGACGAGGAGCCGGTGCCGATCGGCTTCGTGCGCACCCTGGAGGACGTCTACCGGTTCGAACCGGTTCCGGCCGCCCTCACCGAGGCCGAGGCGCGCCATGTGCTCGGCACCCAGGCCAATGTGTGGACCGAGGTCCTGGAGGATGCCCGGCGCGTGGACTACCAGGCGTTTCCCCGGCTCGCCGCGTTCGCGGAGGTCGCCTGGAGCCGGCTGCCCGCGCCCCCGGAGCGGGACTTCGCGGACTTCGAGCGCCGGATGGCCGTGCACTACCGGCGACTTGACGCGCTGGGCGTCGCCTACCGGCCGCCGGCCGGACCCCGGCCCTGGCAGCGGCGGCCCGGCGTGCCCGGCCGCCCGATCGACGGACCGCCGCCCACCAGGTGATCCCGCCAGGTGATTCCGGCGAGCGGTTCCGGCGGGCGGGTTCCGGCAGCCGATCCCGAACGGCCGGAACCCGCCGGGTGTACCCCAACAGGCGTGCCGTGCAACGCGGATAGAACAGATAGCGGAAAAACCCCGGCAGCTTCACCGAAGAGTGGCAATTCCCGCGCACCGGTGAAGCAGTGCGAAAACGGACCATCTCCCCGGTGAGGTGGGCGAATGCCTCCTAGCGGACCCCCGCGTTCGAGCCCTGCGAAGATGTGCCAGAGTTGCCACGTCCGCCCTGTCAGCACGTACCGTACGGCGCAACAGGCGGGACCAGGTGGGACAGCGGGAAGGGGCAGCCGGGTTGACCACGCACGCACCGCAGGCGGGGCAGGCCGTCACGCTGCCCACGACGCTGGACGAAGCGGTGGCGGCACTCGCCGCGATGCCCACCGCCGTCCCGGTCGCGGGCGGCACCGACCTGATGGCCGCCGTCAACTCCGGGCAATTGAGGCCCGCCGCCCTGGTCGGTCTCGGCCGGATCAGCGAGATCCGCGGCTGGCAGTACCAGGACGGCCACGCGCTGCTCGGCGCCGGACTCACCCACGCGCGCATGGGCCGCCCCGACTTCGCGGCCCTCATCCCGGCGCTCGCCGCCGCCGCGCGCGCCGCGGGCCCGCCGCACATCCGCAACGCGGGCACCCTGGGCGGCAACATCGCCTCCGCCGCGCCCACCGGGGACGCGCTGCCCGTGCTCGCCGCGCTGGAGGCCACGCTGATCGTCGCCGGGCCGGGCGGGGCGCGCCGGGAGGTCCCGGTCTCGCACCTGCTGGCGGGCGTGGAGATGCTGGGCGCCGGCGAACTCATCGGCTTCGTGCGGGTGCCGCTGCTGCACGCCCCGCAGGTCTTCCTGAAGGCGACCGGGCGCACCGGACCCGGCCGCGCACTGGCCTCCGTGGCCCTCGTCCTCGACCCGGCGCGGCGCGGGGTGCGCTGCGCGGTCGGGGCCATCGCGCCGATGCCGCTGCGGCCGCTGGAGGCCGAGCAGTGGGTCGCGCAGCTCATCGACTGGGACAACGACCGCGCGCTCGTCCCCGAGGCGCTCAGCGCCTTCGGCGAGTACGTCGCCGCGGCCTGCATCCCCGACCCGGCGCCGGAGGCGGACGGTACGGTGCCGTCGCTGCCGCCCGCCGTACTGCACCTGCGGCGCACCGTCGCCGCGCTGGCCCGACGAGCACTGGGGAGGGCGCTGTCGTGACCGACGACCGGCACGGAGAGGGCACGCCCGAGGGCGGCGGCCGCTGGAACCCGCTGCCCCAGGGCGACTACGACGACGGCGCCACCGCCTTCGTCAAGCTCCCCGAGGGGGGCATAGACGCCCTGCTGTCCGGCGACAGCCCGCTGGCCGCGCCGGGCCACGGCTATGTGCCGCCGCGTATTCCGGGGGCTCCGGCCGAGGGCGGTCAGGGCGGCTGGCCCGCGCCGCCGAGCGCGGCGCAGTGGCCCGACGCCGACGGCGGTCAGGGCGGCGGCCAGTGGGCCGATCCGGGCGCCGGGCAGGGGGCGACGCAGGGCGGCGACCGCTTCACGTACGACCCCGCGGCCACCCAGCACTGGAACTTCGAGGAGCCCCCGGCGCCCGCCGCGCCCGGCCATGACGTCACCGGGCAGTGGTCCATCCCGGTCGCCGGCGGGGAACTGCCGGACGAATCCGGCGAGTTCACGACGTCGTCCCTGGTGGAGCAGTGGGGCGGCACCCCGCCCGCCACGCTTCCGGGCGGCGCGCCCGCGCCCTGGGCCACCGACGCCGGCTGGCCCTGGGGCGACCAGGGCGAGGCCCCGCACGGCCCGGACACGTACGGGTCCGGCGAGGGGTTCGGACATGAGGCGTACGGCTCCGAGACCGCCGAGGCGTACGACCAGGGGGGCGCGGACTTCGCCGCCGGGCCCGCGGAGGGCGCGGCGCAGGGGGATGTCGGCAGCGCGCGGGCCCGCCGCCAGGCCCGCGCACAGGCCGCGTACGAGCAGTCCGGGGCCGGTCAGGGCGGGTACGAGCACGCGGGCCCCGAGCAGGGCCAGGCCGCGGGGGAGCGGCAGGGCGTGGCGCCGGGTGCGCACCAGGACGCCGCCGCCCCTTACGGGCAGGACGCTCACGGACACACCGGTCCCGTACCGGGCGCGCACGAGCAGGCCGTTCGCGCGCCGGAGCAGACCGGCCCCGTGCCGGGCGCGTACGACACGCTGGGGCGCGACGCGTACGAGCAGGGCGGCGCCGGTCAGGCGGGGGCGGCGCCGGGCGCGCACGAGCCCGCTGGGCACGCGCAGGGCGCGGACGCTCGGGACGTGTACGAGCAGGGCGGGTACGAGCGGTCCGGGCAGGCGGACGGCGCGGGCGCCCGGGGTCCGGTCGGAGCCGGGGCGCAGGAGCACGCCGCGCACGGGCAGGACCAGCGGATAGACGACCACCTCGGGCGGGCCGGGCACGGGCAGCCGGGGCACCCGGACGCCGCGCACGGACAGGTGCCGCAGGCGGGGTACGCGCCGAGTCCGCATGGGCAGGCGGGCCACGAGCAAGAGGCCCAGGAGCAGCCGGCTCACGAACAGCGGGGCCACGAAGAGGGTGGCCACGAACAGGGTGGCCACGAACAGCGGGGCCGCGAACAGGGTGGTCACGAACAGGGTGGTCACGAACGGGTCGGCCACCCCGATGCGGCGCACCCGGAGCCGGGGCGCGCCCAGCCGGGGCACGCCGCCTCCGCTCACCTCCCCGCGCCGGCCGCCGAGCCGTCGTACCCCTCCCACGATCACCCCCAGGCCGACGCCGGGGCGGAGCACCGTACGCCGCCCGCCGGGACGCACGTCGGACCGGACGAGCACGGACCGGCCGAGCCCGCCGCGACGTCCGGGCACCCCGTCGACGGCCCCGCCGAACACACGGAGCGGGCCGCCGCGCCCGAGGCCGCCACGCCGCCGGACGCGGAGCCCGGCCCGGCCGCCACGCCGGCGCACGGCACCCCGGTGCCCCCCGGCGACCCGGCGGCACCCGTCGTACCCGAGCAGCGCTCCGGCGCGGGCGCACCCGTCGTACCCGGACAGCGGTCCGACACGCCCGTGCCGGCGTCCGCCGGGCCCGCGGAGCCCGCTGCGGCGCACGACGGCGACACACCGGTCCCCGCGCCGGACGCGTCCGGACACGCCGACGCCGGGCCCGGAGGGACCGAGGCCTCCGGCGCACCCGAGGCACCCGAAACCTCCAAGGCCCCCGGCGCACCCGAAGCGCCCGCGGCCCCCGAGGAGCCGGAACCCGCCCCCCTCTCGCCGCACGACGACCACCCCCTCGCCTCCTACGTCCTGCGGGTCAACGGCGCCGACCGGCCCGTCACCGACGCCTGGATCGGGGAGTCGCTGCTGTACGTGCTGCGCGAGCGGCTCGGCCTCGCGGGCGCGAAGGACGGCTGCTCCCAGGGCGAGTGCGGGGCCTGCAACGTGCAGGTCGACGGCCGCCTCGTGGCCTCCTGCCTGGTACCCGCGGTCACCGCCGCCGGCACCGAGGTGCGCACCGTGGAGGGGCTGGCCCAGGACGGGCACCCCTCGGACGTGCAGCGGGCGCTGGCCCGGTGCGGCGCCGTGCAGTGCGGGTTCTGCGTGCCCGGCATGGCGATGACCGTGCACGACCTGCTGGAGGGCAACCCCGCGCCGACCGAGCTGGAGACCCGGCAGGCCCTGTGCGGCAACCTGTGCCGCTGCTCCGGCTACCGGGGCGTCGTCCAGGCCGTCCAGGAGGTCGTCGCCGAGCGGGAGGCCGCGCACGCCCCCGAGCCGGAGGCGGCCGGGGACAGCGACGACGCGCGCGTACCGCACCAGGCGGGCCCCGGCGCCGGCGGCGCCGGCCCGTCGGTGTTCGAGGCGCCGGGCGTGTTCGACACACCGCCCCCCACCCCCGACGGCTACGGCGACACGCCCGGCCCGTACGACCAGCACTACGGCCAGGACGGAGGCCAGGCGTGAGCGACGAGACCGTCACCGCCACCGCGGAACCCGCCCCCGAGCCCGAGCCGGCACCGCACGGCCTCGGCGTCTCGCTGCCGCACGCGGACGCCCGCGCCAAGACCGAGGGCACCTTCCCCTACGCCGCCGACCTGTGGGCCGAGGGCCTGCTCTGGGCGGCCGTCCTGCGCTCCCCGCACGCGCACGCCCGGATCGTGTCCATCGACACCGCGCACGCCCGCGAGATGCCCGGCGTGCGCGCCGTCATCACCCACGAGGACGTGCCGGGCACCCCCCGCCACGGCCGGGGCACCCCCGACCGGCCGGTGTTCGCCGCCGAGGTCGTACGGCACCACGGCGAGCCCATCGCCGCCGTCGCCGCCGACCACCCGGACACCGCGCGGATGGCCGCGGCGGCGATCATCGTCGAGTACGAGATCCTCGACCCGGTGACCGACCCCGAGCAGGCGTTCGAGGCCGAACCCCTGCACCCCGACGGCAACCTGATCCGGCACATCCCGCTGCGCCACGGCGACACGGACGCGGTCGGCGAGGTCGTGGTCGAGGGGCTGTACCGGATCGGCCGCCAGGACCCGGCCCCGATCGGCGCCGAGGCCGGTCTCGCGGTGCCGCGCCCCGACGGCGGGGTGGAGCTGTACCTGGCCTCCACCGACCCGCACCACGACCGCGACACCGCCGCCGCCTGCTTCGGGCTGTCCCCGGATCGGGTGAAGATCGTGGTTACCGGGGTGCCCGGCGCCACCGCCGACCGCGAGGACCAGAGCTTCCAGCTCCCGCTCGGCCTGCTGGCGCTGCGCACCGGCCTGCCGGTGAAGCTCACCGCGAGCCGCGAGGAGTCCTTCCTCGGGCACGTCCACCGCCACCCCACCCTGCTGCGCTACCGCCACCACGCGGACGCCGAGGGCAGGCTGGTGAAGGTGGAGGCGCAGATCCTGCTCGACGCGGGCGCGTACGCCGACACCTCCGCGGACGCGCTGGCCGCCGCCGTCTCCTTCGCATGCGGGCCGTACGTCGTGCCGAACGCGTTCATCGAGGGCTGGGCCGTACGCACCAACAACCCGCCCTCCGGCCATGTGCGCGGCGAGGGCGCGATGCAGGTATGCGCCGCCTACGAGGCGCAGATGGACAAGCTGGCCCGGAAGCTGGACCTGGACCCGGCCGAGCTGCGGCTGCGCAACGCCCTCGCGACCGGTGACGTACTGCCCATCGGCCAGACCGTGACCTGCCCGGCCCCGGTCGCCGAACTCCTCCAGGCGGTACGGGACTTCCCGCTCCCGGCGCTGCCCAAGGACACCCCCGAGGAGGACTGGCTGCTGCCCGGCGGTCCCGAGGGCGCGGGGGAGCCGGGCGCGGTGCGCCGGGGCGTCGGCTACGGCCTCGGCATGGTGCACATGCTCGGCGCGGAGGGTGCCGACGAGGTGTCCACGGCGACGGTCAAGGTCCACGACGGCATCGCGACCGTGCTGTGCGCGGCCGTGGAGGCCGGTCAGGGATTCACCACGCTGGCCCGGCAGATCGTGCAGGAGACCCTGGGCATCGAGGAGGTCCGCGTCGCCCCGGTCGACACCGACCAGCCCCCGTCCGGACCGGGCAGCCGGGGCCGGCACACCTGGGTGTCGGGCGGCGCGGTGGAGCGGGCCGCGAAGATGGTCCGCACCCAGCTCCTCCAGCCGCTGGCCCACAAGTTCGGCATGTCGACCGAGCTGCTCCAGATCGAGGACGGCAAGATCACGTCGTACGACGGGGTGCTGTCGACCACCGTCACCGAGGCGCTGGACGGCAAGGAGCTGTGGGCCACGGCGCAGTGCCGCCCGCACCCCACCGAGCCGCTGGACGCGGCCGGGCAGGGCGACGCGTTCGTGGGCCTCGCGTTCTGCGCGATCCGCGCGGTGGTGGACGTGGACATCGAGCTGGGCTCGGTGCGGGTGGTGGAGCTGGCCGTCGCCCAGGACGTGGGCCGGGTGCTCAACCCCGCCCAGCTGGCGGCCCGGATCGAGGCGGGCGTCACCCAGGGCGTGGGCATCGCGCTCACCGAGAACCTGCGCACCCCGCGCGGCCTGATCCGGCACCCCGACCTGACCGGGTACGCCCTGCCGACCGCGCTGGACGCGCCGGACATCCGGATCGTCAAGCTGGTGGAGGAGCGGGACGTGGTCGCGCCGTTCGGCGCCAAGTCGGTCAGCGCGGTGCCGGTGGTGACGGCCCCGGCGGCCATCGCCTCCGCCGTCCGCGCGGCCACCGGCCGCCCGGTCAACCGGCTCCCGATCCGCCCCCAGGCGGCCGTCGTCACCGACCGGTGACCGCCGCCGGGCAACGCGTCACGGCCGTCTGACGTCCTTCTCCGGGGGCGTTGTCAGTGGGGCCGCGTAGTGTGCTCGGCGGTGGGGGAGCCGTCGGTGCGGGCGCCCGTACCGTGTCACGCACGGGCGAGACCGCGGGGGAGCGATGGGTACGACGACGGATGCCGGGGCGGCGATCACGCTGACCGAGGCGGAGCTGGGCCGCCATGTCACGCATGCCGCGACGCGCGGTCTGCTCGCGGGCGCCGGGCTGCCCGCCGTCACCGATGTGCTGACCTTCTCCCCGCTGCGCGCGCACGGCCTGCGCACCCTCGCGGACGCGGCGGACGCCCCCTTCCATCTGGCGGAGGAGCTGCGGGACCGGCTGGTGATAGGCGAGCTGCTCAACCCGGCCGGCATGGAGCGCGAGTCGATCCTGCTCGACGGCGACACGGGCGAGGTCACGACGGCGTACCTGCGCGACCCCTCCGCGTGGCGCCCCTTCGCGCCGTCGCTGGCCACGCTGCTGCGGTTCGCCGCGGTCACGGAGGAACTGGCGGGGCTGCGCGGCCGGTTCGCGTCGCTGGCCGGTCAGTACGGCCCGCGGACGGTCGCCGAGGCATCCCGCCGGCTGCTGGCCCTCTTCGCGGAGGGCACGGACGGCCGGGTGCCGCCGTACTGGAAGGCGGCGGCCCTGATCCGCCCGCTCGCGCTGGCCGTCGGCCCCGGTACGGCGTCCGGTCTGACCCTGGACATCCCCGCGCGCGTCCTCGACCAGGAGTTCGGGCAGGGCAGGGTGGCCCGCTTCGAGGACGTCGACTTCCCGGCCACGCTCACCCATGAGCCGACCCGCCGCTTCCTGCGCGAGACCGGGTTGCCCGAGGAGGCGGTCCTCTTCTTCACCGACCCGGACGCCCCGCTGCCGACCCTGCGCGAGTACGTCACGGAGGAGGGCGCCGACTACCCCCTCGGCGAACTCCCGGCCCACTGCGACCACTTGATCCGCCTCGGCCGCCTGGTCGAGGACAACAGCCTGGTGGTGGACGGCCGCACCGGCGCGGTCCTGACCTTCTCCGCCCCCGAGGCCGCGCTCCACCCCCTCAACACCGACGTCTCCACCCTCGCGTTCACCCTCTGGCTCCTCCACCACGAACGCACCATCGACCAGCACCTCTCCCACGAACTGACGACCACCTCCTACGACCAACTGGCCGCCGCCATGCTCCACACCCTGACCACCCTCGACCCGACAGCCACCCTGCCGGACACGACGTGGCACTACTGGACGGAGTCCTTCCAGGACGAGGGGGGCGGGGCGCTCTGAGAACACCCCGCCCACAAGAAGAGGCCGTGACGGGAATCGAACCCGTGTAACTCGCTTTGCAGGCGAGCCCCTCAACCACTCGGGCACACGGCCGTGTTGTGTTGTCGTTCTTCGGCCGTGGCGGGGATCGAACCCGTGTGACTCCCCGCGAGCGGAGCTCGCTGATGGGTGCAGCGCAGGCGAGCCCCTGAACCACTCGGGCACACGGCCGTGTTGTTGGAATGACCGTAGGGCGGGGGTGTGGCGGTGCTCAAGAGGGGCCGTGGGGATGCAATGTGACTGCCATACGGCGTTCACGGGAGGCGGGGCGTAGGTCGGAGGTCGCAGGGGAGAGGGGGCCTTTGACAGGGGTCAAACTCCGGGTCGCGCCTTACTCTGGCGGGCATGAGTGTGCTGGGGTCCCGTGCCGACGACGTCGTGGTGGAGGAAGGCTCCGAGCCGGAAGGCGGGGTGCTCGGCCGGGCCTACCGGGCGCTGAGCGTCGGCATCGTGTCCGTCGTGTTCCTGATCGCCTTCGAGGCGACCGCCGTCGGCACCGCCATGCCCGTCGCGGCGCGCGAGCTGCACGGCGTGGCGCAGTACGCCTTCGCCTTCTCCGGCTTCTTCACCACCAGCCTCTTCGGCATGGTCCTGGCCGGCCAGTGGGCCGACCGCCGCGGCCCGCTCGCCGCGCTGACCACCGGCATCGGCGCCTTCGCCGCGGGCCTGGTGATCGCCGGAACCGCCCAGTCCATGTGGGTGTTCGTCCTCGGCCGGGCCGTACAGGGGCTCGGCGGCGGGCTCGTCATCGTCGCCCTGTACGTGGTCGTCGGCCGCGCCTACCCCGAGCGGCTCCGCCCCGCGATCATGGCGGCGTTCGCGGCCGGCTGGGTCGTACCGTCCATCGTCGGCCCCCTCGCCTCCGGCGCCGTCACCGAACAGCTCGGCTGGCGCTGGGTGTTCCTCGGCATCCCGGTCCTCGTCGTGCTCCCGCTGGCCCTCGCCCTGCCCCAGATACGCCGCCGGGCGTCGGGACCAGTCGACGCGGAATCCGCCGCGGCCCCCCTCGACCGCCGGCGCATCCGGCTCGCCCTCGGTATCGCCCTCGGCGCCGGGCTCGTCCAGTACGCCGCCCAGGATCCGCGCCCCCTCTCCCTGATACCCGGCGCGGCCGGTGCCGCCCTGCTGGTGCCCGCCGTCCTCGGCCTGCTGCCGCGCGGCACCTACCGCGCCGCCCGCGGCCTGCCCTCCGTCGTACTGCTGCGCGGGGTGTGCGCCGGGTCCTTCGTCGCCGCCGAGTCCTTCGTGCCGCTGATGCTGGTCACCCAGCGGGGCCTGTCGCCGACGCTCGCCGGGCTCTCCCTGGCCGCGGGCGGCGGCACCTGGGCGCTGGGCTCCTGGCTCCAGTCCCGGCCGCGCCTCGCGCCGTACCGGGAGCGGCTGATGACCGCCGGGATGGTCCTGGTCGTCGGCGCGCTGCTGACCGCGCCGAGCGTGCTGCTGCCCGCCGTGCCGGCGTGGATCGTCGCCGTCGTCTGGGCCTTCGGCTGCCTCGGCATGGGCCTGGTGATCTCCTCCACCAGCGTGCTGCTGCTGCGCCTGTCCGCCCCGGAGGAGGCCGGCGCCAACTCCGCCGCCCTCCAGATCTCCGACGCCCTCTCCAACGCCCTGCTCCTGGCCGCCGCGGGCGCCGCCTTCGCGACCCTCGGCGGCGGCTCGGCCGCCCATCCCGCCGCCTTCGCCGTCGTCTTCTTCGCCATGGCGGCGGTCGCCCTGGCGGGCGTGTGGGTCGCGACCCGCTGCACAGGCGGCGACGGGACGGCCGCGGCGGCCCGGCGACCGGCGTCCTGACCAGGCGGCATACAGTGACCGCCATGCGCCCACTGACCGTGCACCTCGACCCCGCCACCCACCAGGCATTTTCCGACCTCGCCGACGCACAGGGGCGCACGCCGGAGCAGGCGGTGGCGGAGGCCGTACGCCGGTATCTGGCGGCGGAGGAGACGGCCGTGCGCGACACCGCCGAGCGGCTGGCGCACGCCCACGCCGACCTGCTGAGGAGGCTCGGCGAATGAACACCCGCCACCTCACCGTCGCCGACGTCACCGCCCTCGCCGCGCTCGCCTTCGGCGGCCGGCCGCCGAAGGCGCGGGAGCCGGGGCTGCTCGCCTCCGCCGTACACCGCCCGCGCGCCCGGATGTTCGGGGCGGCCGCCTACGACGACCTGTACGAACAGGCCGCCGCCCTGCTGCACGCCCTCGCCGCGAACCACCCCCTGGTCGACGGCAACAAGCGCACCGCCTGGCTCGCCACCGCCACCTTCCTCGCCCGCAACGGGGTCGATCCGGCCGGGGTCGACCAGGACGCGGCGTACGCGCTGGTCATCGATGTGGCGTCGGGGACGCAGAGCGACGTGGGTGCGATCGCCGGGCGGCTGCGGGCGTTGTGACGTGAGTCCCACCCGGCGGTGACGCCGGGGCGTTCGGGGCGGATGGGGCCGGCGGCGCCGGTAGGGTGGCCCGGTTGTCATACGTAGCCGACCGAACCGACCACGGAGACCGTGACTACCGCCCGCCCGTCACCCGCCGCCACCCGCAACGGAGAGCCCTCCGGGCCCGCCGCCATGTCTGTTTCCTCCCACCACCTTTCCCCCGCCTTTCCGGGCCGCGCGCCCTGGGGCACCGCCGGCAAGCTGCGTGCCTGGCAGCAGAGGGCGATGGAGAAGTACATCCAGGAGCAGCCGCGTGACTTCCTCGCCGTCGCCACCCCCGGCGCCGGCAAGACCACCTTCGCGCTGACGCTGGCCTCCTGGCTGCTCCACCACCACGTGGTGCAGCAGGTGACCGTGGTGGCGCCCACCGAGCACCTGAAGAAGCAGTGGGCCGAGGCGGCGGCACGGATCGGCATCAAGCTCGACCCCGAGTACAGCGCCGGGCCGCTCGGCCGGGAGTACGACGGCGTCGCCGTCACCTACGCGGGCGTCGGCGTCCGCCCCATGCTGCACCGCAACCGCGTCGAGCAGCGCAAGACCCTGGTGATCCTGGACGAGATCCACCACGCCGGCGACTCCAAGTCCTGGGGCGAGGCGTGCCTGGAGGCGTTCGAGCCCGCGACCCGGCGGCTCGCGCTGACCGGTACGCCGTTCCGCTCCGACACCAACCCCATCCCGTTCGTGACGTACGAGGAGGACAACGCGGGCATCCGCCGCTCCTCCGCCGACTACACCTACGGGTACGGCTCCGCGCTCTCCGACGGCGTCGTGCGCCCGGTCATCTTCCTGTCCTACAGCGGGCAGATGCGCTGGCGCACCAAGGCCGGCGACGAGATCGCCGCCCGGCTCGGCGAACCGATGACCAAGGACGCGGTCAGCCAGGCCTGGCGCACCGCGCTGGACCCGCGCGGCGAGTGGATGCCCAGCGTGCTGCGCGCCGCCGACCAGCGGCTCACCGAGGTCAGGAAGGCCATCCCGGACGCCGGCGCCCTCGTCATCGCCTCCGACCAGGACTCCGCCCGTGCCTACGCCAAGCTGATCCGCGAGATCACCGGTACGAAGGCCACGCTCGTCCTGTCCGACGACGCCGGCGCGTCCCAGCGCATCGACGACTTCAGCGCGAGCGACGACCGCTGGATGGTCGCGGTGCGCATGGTGTCCGAGGGCGTCGACGTGCCCCGCCTCGCGGTCGGCGTCTACGCCACCACCATCTCCACCCCGCTGTTCTTCGCCCAGGCCGTCGGCCGCTTCGTGCGGTCCCGGCGGCGCGGCGAGACCGCCTCCGTCTTCCTGCCGACCGTGCCCGACCTGCTGACCTTCGCCAACGAGATGGAGAAGGAGCGGGACCACGCCCTCGACAAGCCGAAGAAGGAGGGCGAGGAGGACCCGTACGCCGAATCCGAGAAGGAGATGGAGGAGGCGAACAAGGAGCAGGACGAGGACACCGGCGAGCAGGAGCAGTTCTCCTTCGAGGCGCTGGAGTCCGAGGCCGTCTTCGACCGGGTGCTCTACGACGGCGCCGAGTTCGGCATGCAGGCGCATCCCGGCAGCGAGGAGGAGCAGGACTACCTCGGCATCCCCGGACTGCTGGAGCCCGACCAGGTGCAGCTGCTGCTCCAGAAGCGGCAGGCCCGGCAGATCGCGCACAGCAAGAAGAAGCCGGACACCGAGGCCGACCTGCTCGAACTGCCCGCCGAGCGGCGCCCCGTCGTCTCCCACAAGGAGATGATGGAGCTGCGCAAGCGGCTCAACACCCTCGTCAGCGCCTACGTCCACCAGAGCGGCAAGCCGCACGGAGTGATCCACACCGAGCTGCGCCGGGTGTGCGGCGGGCCGCCGAGCGCGGAGGCGACGGCGGGACAGCTGAAGCAGCGGATCGCCAAGGTGCAGGAGTGGGCCACGCGGATGCGGTGACGCGGCCGGCACCCGGTTCGCTGCCGTACGTATCCGGACGTATACCGTCAGTTCGTCCGCACGTCTGCCCGGATTCTGGACCGAGACTTCCGCTCAGCGAACCCGCTTCGCTACTGTCCCGCTACGCAACGCCCCGTGGCAGCGCCGCCGCGGAGCGCAGCCGTGAAAGCGACAGGGTCCGGAGCCGCCGGGCCGTCCTGCCGATCGGCGGCCTCTGGAGCGCGTCGCCGACGGGACTCGGTGACGCATTTCCCGCTCGGGGGCTCGCCGGCCTACCCGCCGAAGGAGTGGGGGTCGTGACCGCGGAGACCTCTCAGACGCTCGACCGGGGACTGCGTGTCCTCAAGCTGCTCGCCGACACCGACCACGGGCTCACCGTCAGCGAGCTGTCCAACAAACTGGGCGTGAACCGGACCGTGGTGTACCGGCTGCTCGCCACGCTGGAGCAGCACGCCCTGGTACGACGTGATCTGGGCGGCCGGGCCCGCGTCGGGCTCGGCGTGCTGGGGCTCGGCCGCCAGGTGCACCCGCTGGTCAGGGAGGCCGCGCTGCCGGCGCTGCGGTCGCTGGCGGAGGAGATCGGGGCGACGGCGCACCTCACGCTGGTCGACGGCGCCGAGGCACTGGCGGTGGCGGTGGTGGAGCCGACCTGGACCGACTACCACGTGGCCTACCGCGCAGGCTTCCGGCACCCCCTGGACCGGGGCGCGGCGGGCCGGGCGATACTCGCGGCGCGCCGGGCCCCCGCGGGCCAGCCGGCGTACACCCTGACCCAGGGCGAGCTGGAGACCGGGGCGTGCGGGGCGGCGGCGCCGCTGGTGGGGGTGACCGGGGTGGAGGGCAGCGTGGGCGTCGTGATGCTCGCGGACTCCGTACCGGAGCGCGTCGGGCCGAGGGTGGTGGAGGCGGCCCGGGAAGTGGCGGAGGCGTTGCGCTGAGCCGCGGGGTCGCGGTGCGCGCCGCAGCCGACGGCTCCTGCCGCGTCCCGTAGGGGGCGTCGGCGGCTCTGCCGCGGCTATCCACCGCGACGGCGGCCGGAAACGGCGCCCGGCGCCCCGGTCGGTCACCGCCGAGCCGCCGGACGGCACCCGTCACGTAAATTGAACCCGTGCTCTCACGTCTCACGCGCCCCCAGGCCCTGACCCTGTGCGCGCTTCCCGTCGTCGCGCTGATCGCCACCGCGCTGTTCGCGCCGCTGCCGTTCTCCGTGGCGCAGCCCGGCATGACGGCGGACGTGCTGGGCGCGAACCGGGGCGCGCAGGTGATCACCGTCAAGGGAGCCGGCACCCGCCGGACAAGCGGGCAGCTGAGGATGGTCACCATCGAGGCGACCGGCCCGGACACCCGGCTCACCTTCCGCGACCTCGCCGGTGACTGGTTCCGCACCGACCGGGCCGTGATGCCGCACGACGCGGTGTATCCGAGCGGCAACACGCTCAAGGAGATCGAGCAGCACAACACGGCGCAGATGCGGCAGTCCCAGGACGCGGCGGCCGGCGCGGCGCTGACGTACCTGAACCTGAGCCCCGAGAAGGTCAAGGTCACGCTGAAGCTGGCGGACGTGGGCGGTCCGAGCGCGGGCTTGCTGTTCACGCTGGGGATCATCGACAAGCTGCGCGGCGACGGCCACGGCGGCGATCTCACCGGGGGCCGCACCATCGCCGGTACGGGCACGATCGACGCGGCGGGCCGGGTGGGCGCGGTCGGCGGCGTGGGCCTCAAGACGCAGGCGGCCCGCCGGGACGGTGCCACCGTCTTCCTGGTCCCGAAGGCCGAGTGCGCCGATGCCCGCGGCGGTCTGCCCAAGGGCCTGCGCCTGGTGCCGGTGACCACCCTGAAGGGCACGGTCGACGCGCTGCGCGCCCTGGAGACCGGGAAGGGCTCGGTACCGAGCTGCTAGCCGGCGAGCGCCACGGCCCGGCGGGGGCCGGCCGCGAGCCGCAGGCCCAGTCCGATCAGGGTCCAGCCGACACGGGTCCGCAGCTCCGTCGGCGGCTTCACCGCGGCGGCGAGGCGGTCGGCGTCGGCCCCCGCGTGGAGGTCCGCACGGTGCTGGCGGGCGAGCTGGGCGTTGATGTCCATGACGTGGCCTCTCATATCGGTTCGGTTCACCGCGGGTCGGTTCACCGCGGTGTGAGTCACTGCGAGTCGATCGGGAACAGGTGCGTGTGGACGCGCACTTGCTCGGCTCCGGGCGTCCGCGCTCCGGCCCTGTCGCGGTAGTCGTCCACCAAGTCGTGCATCTTCTCGATGAGTTCGCTCGCGAGCTCGGGCGTGAGCCGCAGCGTCATGTCGCTCATGTCGGTGGACCGGGACCACTGCGCGGACCACTGGTCGCGGGTGCCGAGCCAGGTGGCCAGCTCGCGGGCGTGCCGCGCCGCGCTCTCCTGGAAGAACATCTCGGTCAGCCCCCGCACTTCGGGACTCGCGTCCTCGAAGTCCGCGCTGTCGAACGCCAGCCCCTGGTCCACCGCCCGCCACCACCGCTCCCGGCCCTTGCCGCGCTCCGGGGCGTCCTCGACGAAGCCGTGCTCGGCGAGCTGGCGCAGGTGATAGCTGGTCGCGCCGCTGGACTCGCCGAGGCGCTCGCCCAGTTGGGAGGCGGTGGCGGGGCCGTGCCGCCGCAGGGCGTCCAGCAGCTGCATCCGCAGGGGGTGGGCGAGCCCGCGCAGTGAGCGGGCGTCCAGCCTGCGCGGCTTGTAGTCGTCGTGCTCCGTCATGCGTACAAAGATAGCTATGCAAAGCCTCCTTTGCAACGCCTCTTTTGCATCAACTCCTTTGCATGCGGGCCCGGATGATGGCCGACTCGGGCCGACCCGACCGCCACCGGGACCGGTTACTCCTCCGCCGCCTGCTCCACCAGCGGAATCACCCGCAGGGGCACCGGGTTCTCCATCACGATCGCCGTGGAGGCCCGCACGATGCCCTCGAAGCCGACGACCCGGTCGATCACCCGCTGAAGATCGGCGTTCGAGCGGGCCACCAGGCGGCACAGCATGTCCCCGCTGCCGGTCGTGGTCAGCAGCTCCAGCACCTCCGGCACCGTCGCCAGATACGCCCGTACGTCCGCCCCCTGGCCCTGCCGGATCTGGAGCGTGGCGAACGCGGTGACCGGGTAACCGAGGGCCGCCGGGTCCACCTGGGGGCCGAAGCCGCGGATCACGCCGTTCGACTGGAGCCGGTCGAGCCGCGCCTGCACCGTGCCCCGCGCGACCCCGAGCCGCCGGGACATCTCCAGCACGCCGATGCGCGGCTCGCGTGCCAGCAGCACGATGATCCGCCCGTCCAGATGATCGATCGCCACAGCCCCTCCAGGGATGGTCATCGTGTACAGAAAGTCCGGCGACTGGGTCGTTCCACCTAACAAATTGCCCAGTGAATGCGGGAACTATTGCGCACCTTGCAGAGTCCGGTCACCCTTCGGCTATGACGCAGACCACACAGCACACTCCCGACGCGACCGCCCGGCAGGCCGACCCCTTCCCGGTCAAGGGAATGGACGCGGTCGTCTTCGCCGTGGGCAACGCCAAGCAGGCGGCGCACTACTACTCCTCCGCCTTCGGCATGAAGCTGGTCGCCTACTCCGGACCGGAGAACGGCAGCCGCGAGACCGCCAGTTACGTCCTGGAGAACGGCTCGGCCCGGTTCGTCTTCACCTCGGTGATCAAGCAGTCCAGCGACTGGGGCCGGTTCATCGAGCAGCACGTCGCCGAGCACGGCGACGGCGTCATCGACCTGGCCATCGAGGTCCCGGACGCCCGCGCCGCGTACGAGTACGCCGTCGCGCAGGGCGCCCGCTCGATCGACGAGCCGTACGAGGTCAAGGACGAGCACGGCACCGTCGTCCTCGCGGCCATCGCCACCTACGGCGAGACCCGCCACACCCTGGTGGAGCGCTCCGGCTACGAGGGCCCCTACCTCCCCGGCTTCGTGGCCGCCCAGCCGATGGTCGCGCAGCCCGAGCACCGCACCTTCCAGGCGATCGACCACTGCGTCGGCAACGTGGAACTCGGCAAGATGGACGAGTGGGTCGGGTTCTACAACAAGGTCATGGGCTTCACGAACATGAAGGAGTTCGTGGGCGACGACATCGCCACCGAGTACAGCGCGCTGATGTCGAAGGTCGTCGCGGACGGCACCCTGAAGGTGAAGTTCCCGCTCAACGAGCCGGCCATCGCCAAGAAGAAGTCCCAGATCGACGAGTACCTGGAGTTCTACGGCGGTCCCGGCGTCCAGCACATCGCGCTGAACACCAATGACATCGTGCAGACCGTCCGCACCATGCGCGCGGCCGGCGTCGAGTTCCTCAACACCCCGGACTCGTACTACGACACGCTCGGCGAGTGGGCCGGCGAGACGCGGGTGCCCGTGGAGACCCTGCGCGAGCTGAAGATCCTCGTCGACCGGGACGAGGACGGCTACCTGCTGCAGATCTTCACCAAGCCCGTCCAGGACCGGCCGACGGTGTTCTTCGAGCTCATCGAGCGGCACGGCTCCATGGGCTTCGGCAAGGGCAACTTCAAGGCCCTGTTCGAGGCGATCGAGCGCGAGCAGGCCAAGCGCGGCAACCTCTAGAGGTCGTCCCTCGCGCCAGAGGTCGTTCCTCGCGACGGGGACCGCCCGGCGCGTACGGCACCGGGCGGTCCCCGTCGTGCGTCCGCCCGGACGCCTCAGCCCGGCACCGCCCCGTCCGGCGGGTTCCCCAGCGCCGCCAGGGCCGACTTCGCCTCGCGGGACCACAGGGGGGAGAAGGCCGGGTTGATCCGGAGCGACTCCTGGAGGCTGCGGCGGGCGGGGCCGTCCAGTTCCAGCGCGGATTCGATCGCGCCCCGGTGATAGGCGTACAGCGCGCTGCGCACCCCGCCGCCCTTCGTGCCGTCCGTGGCCGTCGTGGCGTACTCCAGGGCCTCGTCGTCCTCGCCGACCCGGTGCAGCGCCCAGCCGAGCGCGTCGGCCACCTCGATGCCGGGCTGGCGGTCGTACTCCTCGCGCAGCCGCTCCACGGCCCGCTGGGCGTCCCCGTGATCGGCCTCCAGCCGGCCGAGCACCAGCTCGTCGTCCACCCCGTCCGAGGTCTCCCGCCGCGCCAGCTCCCGCACCTGGTCGTAGCTCTCGCGGGCCTGCTTGGCCATGCCCAGCGACTCGTACAGCTCGCCCAGGTCGAGCGCGTCGCGCGGGTCCGGCCGGCGGGCCAGCGCGTTGCGGTACGCGGTGACCGCCTCCGTCGTACGGCCCAGCGCCGCCAGCGTCCGCGCCCGCCCCGCCGGTGCCGCCGGCTGGTCGGCGTCCTGGCGCAGCGCCGCGTCGTAATGGCGCAGCGCGTCCGGCAAGTCCCCGCGCTCGAAAGCGAGTTGGCCGAGCTGGGTGAGGTAGGCGGCCTGTTCGGCGGGGGTGCGGGCGGCGGCGGCCGCGTCGGAGAGCTGGGCCACCGCGTCCTCGCGCCACCCCCGGTTCCGGTACACCGCGGCCGCCTGCGCCATCACCGCGGGCCGCTCGGCCGCCCCCGGCTTGAGCGCCATCAGCTTCTCCAGGGACTTGCCGACCGCCTCGTAGTCGCCGAGCCCGGTGTCCGCGTCGATCAGCCGGGCGTACGAGGACCACCGCGCCGGCGCCAGCTCCTGCGCCTCCTCGGCGTAGCGTTTCGCCTCGGTGAAGTCCCGGCGGGCCAGGGACAGCGCGGCCATGCCGTCCAGCGCCGGGAGGTTCTGCTCCTCGTCCACCACCTGGAGCGAGGTCTCCAGCGCCCGCTCGGCCCGCGGGAAGTCCGCCACCGCGGCCGCCGCGCGCCCCCGCTCGACATACGCCGTCCCCAGCACCGCCCACGCCTTCGCGTCCCGCGGCTGGGCCCGCACCCGCTGCTCCTGCTCCCCGATCAGCGCGGTCAGGGCGGGCAGCGTCGCCGGCATCCCGGCGGTCACCGCGGTCAGCGCCTGCGCCGCCTGCGCCGGGGCGCGCAGCTGCGCCCGGTGGGCCCGCGGCCCCGGCGCGGGCGCACTGGCGACCCCGGTTCTCAGCCCCGGCCAGATGGCCAGGACCGCGCCCGCGACCACACCACCGCTCAGCGCGGTGACCAGTACCCGCCGCAGCAGCCGCCCGGAACGGCGCGGCGCGGGCGGCCCGCTGGGCAGGGACGTTCCCGGCTCGCTCACTCTGTAGTCCATGGCGCTCACTGTGCGTCAATACGACAAGAAGATCGCGCCGAGTGTGGCGAGCGGCTGACGGGGTTCACACCGGTGGCCGTGAGTGCGAACCTGTGATCATGAGCCGCATCGAAGCACGTCGCGATGAAGCCATCGCAGCAACCGGCAATCTCACCGACCGGCTCCTGGCCGGCCTGCCCCCCGAGGCCGTGCTGACCGACCCCGATGTCACGGCCGCCTACGCTCACGACATGGCGAGCTTCTGCCCCGCCGGCGCCCCCGCCGTCGTGGTCCTGCCGCGCACCGTGGAACAGGTGCAGCACGTCATGCGCACCGCCACCGAGCTGCGCGTCCCCGTCGTCCCCCAGGGCGCCCGCAGCGGCCTGTCCGGCGCGGCCAACGCGACGGACGGCTGCATCGTGCTGTCCCTCACCAAGATGAACCGCATCCTGGAGATCAGCCCCGTCGACCGGGTCGCCGTGGTCGAACCGGGCGTGATCAACGCGGACCTCTCCCGCGCCGTCGAGGAACACGGCCTGTACTACCCGCCGGACCCCTCCAGCTGGGAGATGTGCACCATCGGCGGCAACATCGGCACCGGCTCCGGCGGCCTGTGCTGCGTGAAGTACGGCGTGACCGCCGAGTACGTCCTCGGCCTGGACGTCGTCCTCGCCGACGGCCGCCTGATGTCCACCGGACGGCGCACCGCCAAGGGCGTCGCGGGTTACGACCTGACCCGCCTCTTCGTCGGCTCCGAGGGCTCCCTCGGCATCGTCGTACGCGCGGTCCTCGCCCTGAAGCCCAAGCCGCCCGCGCAGCTGGTGCTGGCCGCCGAGTTCCCCTCCGCCGCGAGCGCCTGCGACGCCGTCTGCCGGATCATGGCGGGCGGTCACCTCCCGTCGCTCCTCGAACTGATGGACCATACGACCGTCAAGGCGGTCAACGCCATGGCCCACATGGGGCTGCCGGAGACCACCGAGGCGCTGCTGCTCGCCGCCTTCGACACCCCGGCCCCGGCCGCCGACCTCGCCGCCGTAGGCGCCCTGTGCGAGGCCGCCGGCGCCACCGAGGTCGTCCCGGCCGAGGACGCGGCCGAGTCCGAGCTGCTCCTCAAGGCCCGGCGGCTCTCGCTGACCGCGCTGGAGGCGGTCAAGGGCACGACGATGATCGACGACGTGTGCGTACCCCGCTCCAAGCTGGGCGCCATGCTGGAGGGCGTCGAGGCGATCGCCGCCAAGTACGGCCTGACGATCGGCGTCTGCGCCCACGCGGGCGACGGCAACACCCACCCCACCGTCTGCTTCGACGCGAGCGACGAGGACGAGTCCCGCCGGGCCCGCGAGTCCTTCGACGAGATCATGGCCCTCGGCCTGGAACTGGGCGGCACCATCACCGGCGAACACGGCGTCGGCGTACTGAAGAAGGAGTGGCTGGCACGGGAGATCGGGCCGGTGGGGGTGGAGATGCAGCGGTCGGTGAAGCAGGTCTTCGACCCCCTCGGCATCCTCAATCCGGGCAAGGTCCTCTGAGGTCGCCGGGCCCGTCGCAGCGGGCGGGTTCACCGGGCGAGGAACTGGTCGAGGGCGTCGTCGATGCCGAGCCGGCCGCCCTCCGTGCCCGGCGGGACCGCGCGCAGGGTCCGCTCCAGCCAGGCGGAGACCTGCGGGGCCGGTGCCTCCAGGAGCGCGTCGCCGTCGGGTGAGGTGAGCGCCATCAGGACGACGCTGCGCCCCTGCGACTTCGTCGGCCACACCCGCACGTCCCCGTGCCCGCACGGCCGGAACACGCCCTCCACCAGCAGCTCGCGGGCGAACGTCCAGTGCACCGGGAACTCGGAGTTGATGTGGAAGACGATGTGGACGGCGTAGGGATCGTCGGAGCGGTAGGCGAGCCGGGCCGGGACCGGGATGCTCCGCTCGGGCGACAGGATCAGCTTGAGTTCGATCTCCCGCTCCACCACGGTGTGCTGCATGACCTGGACTTCCTTTCGGGTCGGGGACCGCTCGGTGCGGGCCCGTACCGGAGGAGAGCGGGCAGCGGTCCGGGCATTACGCGGGTCGGGGGAAATTTTTTTCGCACCGGGCCGGGGAGCGGACACGGCATTGACCGGATGGGGTGGGACCCGCCGGAGTGGCGGTGGCGCGTGCCCGCGTCTGATAGATGTGGGTGGCCCCATCCCACCCACGAGCAGATACGGGACGACGGACATGAGCGCCCCAACCCCGGCCCCCGGTGACGACCGGCCCCGCGAGGGCTACTACCCGGACCCGTCCATCCCCGGCTACGTCCGGTACTGGAACGGCGCCGCCTGGGTGCCCGGCACCAGCCGCCCGGCGCCGAAGGACGGCGAATCGCTCGCCCCACCCCCCGGTGTCACTCCGGCCGTGGAGGAGACGGGCCCGCACTTCTTCGACGAGGAACCCGACGGACCGGCGGCCTCCGGACCGGCGGTCACCGGCAACTCCGCGCCCGCGGCGGGGGGTTCGGGGACGGCAGGGCAGTGGCCCGCGGCGGACGGGGCCGGCGCTCCGGACCGGGCGGGCGTGCCCGGTCAAGGGGGGCAGGCGGGTGCTTTCGGTCAACCGGCGGGAGCGGACCGGCCGGGGCGGTCCGGGCCGGCGGGCGCGAGCGTACCCGGCCAACAGGCGGGCCCGGCAGGCCAGTCGGGCCACCCGTCGGGCGCACCGGGCGCACCGGGCGCACCGGGCGTGCCGGGGCCCGCGGGTCCGTCGGGTGAGCAGGGCCGTCCGGGACCGGGCGGCCCGTGGGACCAGGGGGTCCCCTCCGGGCAGCAGGGCGCGCCCGGCGCCGGGCACCCCGACCCGCGCCAGGCCGCGGTGCCCGCGCAGGCCGGTGCCCCCTGGGCGTCCGACCCCCGGCTGCCCGCCGAGGGTTTCGCGCAGCCCGAGGGGCGGGCGGAGCGCGGCGACGGCACCACCGCGGTCCCGCCGGCCGGGCACGACGCCCCCGACCCCGGCACCTTCGTCTTCCGGCGGCCGGTCACCGGTCGTACGGACGACGGCACGATGACCATCCGCCCGGTGCCGCCTAAGCAGACCGACGTGCCCGGCCTCGGCACCCAGGGCCCGGTCGCCGCGCCCGCCCCCGCGACACCCCCGGCGCCCGCCACCCCCGCGGCCCCCTCCCCGCAGCCCGGCTTCGGCGCCGTACAGCCGCCGCCGCAGAACCGGGGGCCCGCGCCCGCCGCCCCGCCCACCGCCCCCCAGGTGCCGCAGCAGGGCGGGCCCGCCGGGGGGTCCTGGGCGCAGCAGGTGCACCAACTGGCCGGGGGAGCGGCGCAGGAGCAGCCCGTCGCGCCGTGGAAGCCGCCGGTGGAGGACCCCTTCCAGGCGGCGGCGCGCAGACAGGCCGCCGCCCGCCCCGCCGGACTGGGCAAGCGGCTCGCGGCCCGGCTGATCGACACCGTGGTGGTGGGCGCCGTGACCGCCGTCGCGGCCGTCCCGCTCGGCATCCGGGCCGTCAACCACATCCAGCAGAAGGTCGACGCGGCCCGGCAGTCGGGGCACGAGGTCACCGTCTGGCTGCTCGACGGCACCACCGGCACCAGCCTCGGCATCGTCCTCGCCGTGCTGCTCCTCCTCGGCGTCGGCTACGAGGTGCTGCCCACCGTCAAGTGGGGCCGCACCCTCGGCAAGAAGCTGTGCGGCCTCGACGTGCGCGACATCGAGGGCCACGAACCCCCGGCCTTCGCCCCCGCGCTGCGCCGCTGGCTGGTGTACAGCGTTCCGGGGGTGCTCGGCATCGGGATCGTGGGCGTGCTGTGGTGCCTGTTCGACCGGCCCTGGCACCAGTGCCTGCACGACAAGGCGGCGCACACCTTCGTGGCGGGCTGACCGGGCGGCGCGTTCCCGTCGGCACCCCGGACGGCCGTACCCCGGACGGCCGTCCGCCGGATGCGGAGCCGGGGGGTTCGCGATCCACTCGGGCCATGAGCAGCGCACCGCCCCCCGGCTCCGGAGAGCAGCCACCCGAGGACGACCCGTTCAGGAAGCCGCCCCCGCCGAACCAGGGGCAGGGCTCGCCGTACGACTCCCCGCCGCCGGGCGGCGAGCAGCCTCCTTACGGGGGTCAGCAGCCACCCCCTTACGGCGGCCGGCAGCCCCCGCCCTCCGGCGGCCCGTACGGCGGCGGCCCCTACGGCGGCGGCCAGCCCCCGCCCGGCGGGGGCCCCTACGGGGGCGGACCCTACGGCGGCGGTCCGCACGGCCCCGGCGGCTACCCCGCCGACCCCCTCGCCGGCATGCCCCCGCTCGCCGACAGCGCCAAGCGGACCCTCGCCCGCATCATCGACATGATCCTGGTCGGCATCGTCGTCTACCTGCTCACCTGGGCGTTCAACGTGCGCGAGTACGACGTGAACGGCGACCAGATCAACGCAGCCCGCTCCCTGGGGCAGTCCGTCATCGCCGCCGTGCTCTACATCGCCTACGACACCTTCCTCACCCACAGGACGGGCCAGACCCTCGGCAAGAAGTGGCTGCGCATGCGGGTGGCCAACCTCTCCGACGGCGCCACCCCGAGCGCGGGGACCTCGCTGGTGCGCGCCCTCGTGCTGTGGCTGCCGTTCGCCTTCTGCTGCGCCTGTGTGTGGACCGTGATCTGCGGCGGCTGGAGCTTCTTCGACAAGCCCTACAAGCAGGGTCTGCACGACAAGGCCGCCAAGACGGTCGTGGTCAGCACGGAGACCGAACCGCGCCGCTGACCGGACGACCTCACAGGGCCGTCGGGACGCGCTCCTCCTCCGGGGCCGTCCCGGCGGCCTCCTGCGGTGTGCCGCGGGACCCGGCCGGCACCGTCATCGCGACCAGCAGCCCGAGCGCGAGCGCCGCGAGGGCGATGACGGCGATCCCGGCCCCCGAACCCGTCTCGGAGAGCAGCAGCATGGCGAGGGTCGAGAAGATCACGGTGCTCGCGCCGTAGGCGAGCTGGGCGACGGTCGGACGAGGCATGGCAATCGTGTCCTCGGAGGTCTTCGGGTGTCGGGGTGGCCGTTCGACGCTCTCCCCGCCTGCATGCCCGAACGTGCGTCCAGGTAAGCGTGACCTCACCCACGCCGCCGATGCATGGGGGGCGCACAGGAAGCACGCCGCGCCTAAAGCGAGCGTCAAATCCGCATAGTGCACCAGACCTTACCGAGTCAAGGTCTGTCTTTTCTTCTAAACCTCTAGTCAAATTACGTCACTTGAACACGCGCTTGTCATGCGCGCACGGACTTCCGATCACGGGAACCCCCTGTCCGCGCGCGGGGCGCGGGGGAGGAACTCAAGTGACCAGCAGATCCTGGACGTTCAGAGCGGCCGCGATCGGTGTGACGCTCGCGGCGGCCTCCGCCACGTTCGCCACCTTCGCCGTCGCGGAGGCGAGCACCCAGCGGGGCCCGGCCGGCGCTGTACAGCGGCACGACCCGGCCCCGGTGCGGCAGAAGACGCACGACCTCGACGGCCCGCTGAGCAAGACCCAGAAGGCCCAGCGCGAAGAGGCGCTCAACCAGCTCATCGCGGGCAAGGCGAGCCCGCAGGAGCGCGACGGCTCCCGTGTCGTCAAGCTCAAGAGCGGCAAGGGCAAGAGCAAGTACGTCGAGCTCAGCCGCGAGAAGACCGACAAGATCTTCACCATCCTGGTGGAGTTCGGCGACAAGACCGACCCGAAGTACGGCGGGACCCCCGGCCCGCTGCACAACCAGATCGCCGCGCCGGACCGTGCGAAGGACAACTCCACGGCCTGGCAGAAGGACTACGACCAGAAGCACTTCCAGGACCTCTACTTCGGTACCGGCAACAAGACCGAGTCGCTGAAGAAGTACTACGAGAAGCAGTCCTCGGGCCGCTACTCCGTGGATGGCGAGGTCTCCGACTGGGTCAAGGTCCCCTACAACGAGGCCCGTTACGGCAACAACGCGTGCGGCTCCACCAACTGCACCAGCGTGTGGAACGTCGTCAGCGACGGCCTGAACGCCTGGGTCGCTCAGCAGAAGGCGGCGGGCAAGTCCGAGGCCGACATCAAGAAGGACCTCGCCAAGTACGACCAGTGGGACCGCTACGACTACGACGGCGACGGCGACTTCAACGAGCCCGACGGCTACATAGACCACTTCCAGCTGGTGCACGCCGGTGAGGACGAGTCCGCGGGCGGCGGCGCCCAGGGCACGGACGCCATCTGGGCCCACCGCTGGTACGCCTTCGGCACCGACACCGGCTCCACCGGCCCTGCCGCCAACAAGCTCGGCGGCGCGCAGATCGGCGACACCGGCATCTGGGTCGGCGACTACACCATCCAGCCGGAGAACGGCGGACTCGGCGTCTTCGCCCACGAGTACGGCCACGACCTCGGCCTGCCGGACGAGTACGACACCGACGGCGGCGACAACTCCACCGGCTTCTGGACCCTGATGTCCTCCGGCTCCTGGCTGGGCACCGGCAAGGAGGCCATCGGCGACCTGCCCGGCGACATGAACGCCTGGGACAAGCTCCAGCTGGGCTGGCTGAACTACGACACCGCCAAGGCCGGCACCAAGTCCTCGCACAAGCTGGGCGTCGCCGAGTACAACACCAGGAACAAGCAGGCCCTGGTGGTCAGCCTGCCCGACAAGGCGGTCACCACCACCATCACCGAGCCGGCGCAGGGCGCCACCCAGTGGTGGAGCGGCAGCGGCAACGACCTGAAGAACACGCTGACCCGGTCCGTCGACCTCACCGGCAAGTCCTCGGCCACGCTGAGCCTGGACGGCTGGTGGGCGATCGAGAACAACTACGACTTCCTCTACACCGAGGTGTCCACCGACGGCGGCGCGAACTGGACCGCCCTGGACGGCACCGCGGACGGTCAGCCCATCCCGCGGGACGGCGGCGGCAAGCCCGCGCTGACCGGCTTCTCGGAGACGAACAAGAAGCTGTCGTACTCCCTGGACGCCTACGCCGGACAGAAGATCCAGCTGCGCTTCCGCTACCTCACGGACGGCGGCGTCGCGGAGAACGGCTTCACCGCGGACGAGATCACGGTGACCGCCGACGGCACGCCCGTCTTCTCGGACGACGCCGAGTCGGCGGACAACGCCTGGACCTCCAGCGGCTTCTCCCGCATCGGGGCGTCCTTCACCAAGGACTACAAGCAGTACTACATCGCCGAGAACCGGCAGTACGTGTCGTACGACACCACGCTCAAGACCGGCCCGTACAACTTCGGTTCGGCGGCGCGGCCCGACTGGGTGGAGCACTACCCGTACCAGAACGGCCTGTTGATCTGGAAGTGGGACCTGTCCCAGGCGGACAACAACACCAACGCCAAGGACCATCCGGGCGTCGGCCAGATCCTGCCGGTCGACTCGCACCCGACCGCGCTGCGCTGGAGCGACGGCACGCTGATGCGCAACCGGATGCAGGCGTACGACTCCCCGTTCAGCCTGTACCGCACGGACGGCATCACGCTGCACAAGGCGGACGTCGCCACGAAGATCAAGTCCTCCAAGGGCGTCCCGGTCTTCAACGACCACACCAGCGACTACTACGACCCGGCGAACCCGGCCGGTGCCGTGAAGGTAACTGACACCAACACCAAGATCTCGATCGTGCGCGAGGCCAAGGACGGCTCGACGATCTCGGTCAAGGTCGGACCCGCGGTGAAGTAGTCCGCATCTTCGCAGGTCAGACGCGTATCGGCGGCAACCCCTTGGCGGGTCGCCGCCGATCGTGTTTAGGTGCGTCCTGTGACTCGCTTATTGACACCGACCGGAACGGGGATGTGACCGCATGGCCGCTGGAGGCTTCTGCAAACTGCCGAACGGCACGGTCGTCGTCGCGCTGAACCTGCCGTACGACGCCGTCGGCGTGCGCTTCCTGGTGCACGCCCGCAACCGCGCCCGCGCGCTGACCCGGCTGCGCAATCTGGGCCTGCGGGCGGTCTACCTGCGGGGCAACACCGCGCCTCCGACGCCGGACGAGATCACGGCGGTCCTGCACCACCCCGACGGCCTCATATGGCGGACGGCACCCGCGGACAACGGTGTCCTGCCGCCGGAGCTGTGGCATCCGATCCGGGCCCTGCTGCGCAGGTCGGCCGTGGTGCGCTAGCGGATCAGCCGCTCACGACCGGCTTTCCCGTCAGCTCCACGCCCGCTTCCCGCAGCTCCTCCAGGGCCTTCTCCGTCGTCGCCGGGGAGACGCCCGCCGTCAGGTCCAGCAGGACCTGGGTGCGGAAGCCTTCCCGGACGGCGTCCAGGGCGGTCGCCCGGATGCAGTGGTCGGTGGCGATGCCCACCACGTCCACCTCGTCGACCTCGCGGGCGCGCAGCCAGTCGGCGAGCGGGGTGTCGTTCTCGTCGGTGCCCTCGAAGCCGCTGTAGGCCGCGGAGTAGGCGCCCTTGTCGAAGACGGCGTCGATCGCGCCGGAGGCGACCGCGGGGGCGAAGTTGGGGTGGAAGCCCACGCCCTCCGTGCCGGCGACGCAGTGCGCCGGCCAGGAGCGCACGTAGTCCGGGTCGTCCGCGAAGTGGCCGCCGGGCGCGATATGGCAGTCCCGTGTGGCCACCACATGGCGGTACCCGGTGCCGCCCGCCTGCCCGATCAGCTCGGTGATCGCGGCGGCCACGTCCGCGCCCCCGGCCACCGCGAGGCTGCCCCCCTCGCAGAAGTCGTTCTGCACATCCACGACGATCAACGCGCGACGCATGATGGTGTCCTTCTCCTGGTGGTGAAGTACCCGAGCCTAGAGAATTCCGGGCCCTTGGGGGAGGGGGCGGGCAGTGGTCCCGCTCTAGCTACCCGAGCGTTCGTGCACGTACTCCGTCGGGAGCACCGGTTCCCCCCGCGACAGCTGCGTCGCGGACAGCGGGAGGTTCGCCCGCGCGGCGATGTGCCGCGCGCGCGGCACGTCCAGCGGCTCGCGCGCCACGACCCGGCCGTCCTCCACCAGCCGGATGAGCAACTGCCGGTCCGCGAGCTTTGCCGGCACCGGTCCGGTGCCCACGACCTCCGCCTCGGCCACCCCGTCCGCGTCCAGCCGCCGCGCCGCCCACTTGCGGCCGCCGACGGACGCCTTGCCGCCGCTGGACTTCTTCGCGACCGGCACCAGCGGGGCCTGCGGGTCCGCGGTCTCGGCGCGCGCGACCAGCTTGTAGACCATGGAGGCGGTCGGATGCCCGGAGCCGGTGACCAGCTGGGTGCCCACGCCGTACGCGTCCACGGGGGCCGCGGCCAGCGAGGCGATGGCGTACTCGTCCAGGTCGGAGGTGACCACGATCTTGGTGTCGGTCGCGCCCAGCTCGTCGAGCTGCTGGCGGACCCGGTGCGCGACCAGGAGCAGGTCGCCGGAGTCGATGCGCACCGCGCCCAGCTCGGGCCCGGCCACCTCCACCGCCGTACGGACCGCCTCGGTGACGTCGTACGTGTCCACCAGCAGCGTGGTGCCGGGGCCCAGGGTGTCCACCTGGGCCTGGAAGGCGTCCCGCTCGTGGTCGTGCAGCAGGGTGAAGGCGTGCGCGGAGGTGCCGACGGTCGGGATGCCGTAGCGGAAGCCGGCCGCGAGGTCGGACGTGGTGGCGAAACCGCCCACGTAGGCGGCGCGGGCGGCGGCGACGGCCGCCAGCTCGTGGGTGCGGCGGGCGCCCATCTCGATCAGCGGGCGGTCCCCCGCGGCGGAGGCCATCCGGGAGGCGGCGGCCGCGATCGCCGAGTCGTGGTTGAGGATGGAGAGGATCACCGTCTCCAGCAGCACGCACTCGGCGAAGCTGCCCTCCACGCGCAGGATCGGGGAACCGGGGAAGTACACCTCGCCCTCGGGGTAGCCCCAGATGTCCCCGGTGAACCGGTATCCGGCCAGCCACGCCAGGGTCTCCTCGTCGACGATCCGCTGCTCGCGCAGGAAGCCGAGGACGTCCTCGTCGAAGCGGAAGTTCTCCACCGCGTCCAGGACGCGCCCGGTGCCCGCGACCACGCCGTAGCGCCGCCCCTCCGGCAGCCGCCGGGTGAAGACCTCGAACACGCTGCGCCGCTCGGCCGTACCGGCCTTCAGCGCGGCCTGCAACATCGTCAGCTCGTACTGGTCCGTGAAGAGTGCCGTCGAGGGAACATCCACCGGCAGCCGAAGGTCCGCTGTGTCCATGGCCAGGATGGTACCCCCTATTCGTCAGTGTGACGATTTCCGGGGCCCGTGGCAGCATGGGCACTGTGACGTCACCCGCGCCCGTAGAGATCGAACGCACCGAGTCGGCGGAGGAGGTCTTCGCCGTACCCGAGCCCGACGTCCCCTGGGTCACCATCGTGCACAACGACCCGGTCAACCTCATGAGCTATGTGACGTACGTCTTCCAGACGTACTTCGGCTACTCCAAGGACAAGGCCACCAAGCTCATGCTCGACGTCCACCACAAGGGCCGGGCGGTCGTCTCCAGCGGAAGCCGCGAGGAGATGGAGCGCGACGTGCAGGCGATGCACGGCTACGGTCTGTGGGCCACCCTCCAGCAGGACCGGAAGTAGCGACCCGATTTCATGCCCGGACACTTCGAACCGCTCCCCGGCGGCGGCGCGGCCGTCGCGCTCGACGACGTCGAGATCTCCATCATCCGCTCGCTCGCCGTCCAGCTCCTGGAGCTGATCGGACCGGGCCCCGGCGCGGACGCCCCCAGCGACCCGCTCGCCGAGCTGTTCGCGCAGGGCCCGAGCGAGCCGCCCGCCGACCCGGTGCTGCGCCGCCTCTTCCCGGACGCCTACTGCGACCCGGAGCAGGCCCCGGACTCGCCCGCACAGGCCGAGGAGCGGCGCGCGCACTCCGCCGAGTTCCGCCGCTTCACGGAGAACGACCTGCGGGCCGGCAAGCGGGAGAACGCGCTCGCGGTGATCCGCAGCCTGGACGCGCTCGCCCCGGTGGACGAGGGCGGCGCCGTGCTGAAGCTGTCCCCCGAGGAGTCCCGGCGCTGGCTCGGCTCACTGAACGACCTGCGCCTCGCGATCGGCTCCCGGCTGGAGATCGCGGAAGACGACGACACCGAGCTGCTCTACCGGCTCCCCGACGAGGACCCGCGCAAGCCGATGGTGATGGCCTATCTGTGGCTGGGCGGCCTCCAGGAGACCCTGGTGTCGACCCTTATGCCGTGATGTCGGTGACTGCGGGGATTTGGGCGTTCGCTCAGCGGACGCTCAAATCCGGATAACGATCCCGTCACCGTTGCGGCCTGGTTTGCCGCATTCGCTCGCTCTTTGTCCGCTTTTCCCTGTGAAGCGCGCCACATTTCCGTCCCCCGATCAATATTGCGGTCGTGATAAATCTTCACGACCGCCCGGCGAACACCACCCTTGTTCGGCCGGGTGCGCCACCGAGCCGACGACCGTCGGCCAGGCAACGACTCCATCAATCCGGGGGGATTCGAAACCCGGTCCGCGGCCGACGAAAGGCCGGGACCGGAATGGAGAAAGGCGCACCACCATGACCTCAGCGCAGGTCGACCAGCGTTCCGACGGCACCGAGTCCGCGCGGGCGGAGGGCGGCGAGGGCGAGGGTTATCAGCGCGGGCTCGGCTCCCGCCAGATCCAGATGATCGCCATCGGCGGTGCCATCGGCACCGGTCTGTTCCTCGGCGCGGGCAAGGGCATTTCCAAGGCGGGACCCAGCCTGATCCTGGCGTACGCCATCGCGGGCCTCGTCATCTTCTTCATCATGCGCGCGCTCGGCGAACTGCTGATGTACCGCCCGGTCTCCGGCTCGTTCTCGGAGTACGCGCGCGAGTTCATCGGCCCCTTCGCGGGCTTTGTCACCGGCTGGACGTACTGGCTGTTCTGGGTGGTCACCGGCATCACCGAGGTCACGGCCGCGGCCGCCTACATGACGTACTGGTTCAGCATTCCGCAGTGGGCCTCGGCGCTGATCTTCACGATCGTGCTCTACGCCGCCAACTTGATCTCCGTGAAGCTTTTCGGCGAGCTGGAGTTCTGGTTCTCCATGGTCAAGGTGACCGCGATCATGGGCATGATCCTGATCTGCGCGGGCATTCTGACGATCGGCTTCTCCGACGCCGGCGACACGGCCTCGGTGAGCCACCTGTGGAACGAGGGCGGCTTCTTCCCGCACGGCGTCGGCGGCACCCTGATGACGCTCCAGATGGTCATGTTCGCCTTCCTCGCCGTCGAGCTGGTCGGGGTGACCGCAGGCGAGTCCAAGGACCCCAAGAAGGTGCTGCCCAAGGCGATCAACACCGTGCCGTGGCGGATCGCCGTCTTCTACGTCGGCGCGCTGATCATGATCCTCTCGGTGGTGCCGTGGACCGAGTTCCACGCCGGGGTGAGCCCCTTCGTGGCCGCCTTCCAGAAGATGGGCCTGTCGGTCGGTGCCGGCATCGTCAACTTCGTGGTCCTGACGGCCGCGCTCTCCTCCTGCAACTCCGGCATGTACTCCACCGGCCGCATGCTGCGTGACCTGGCGCTCAACAGCCAGGGCCCCAAGCTGTTCACCAAGCTGACGCGCAGCGGTACCCCCCTGGTCGGCACCACGTTCTCCGCCGCGCTGATGCTCGTCGGTGTCTGGATCAACTACCAGTGGCCGGGCAAGGCGTTCGACTACGTCGTCTCCTTCGCGACCATCTCCGGCATGTGGGCGTGGATCGTCATCCTGATCTGCCACATCCGCTACCGGAGGGCGTCCGACCGCGGGCTGCTGCCCCGCTCGGAGTTCCGGGCCCCCGGCGCCCCGTACGCCAGCGTCCTCGCGCTGCTGTTCATCGGCATGGTGATCGTGCTGATGGGCATCGACAAGGACGCCAGGGTCTCGCTGTACTGCGCGCCGCTGTGGGGTGCGATCCTCGGCGTCTCGTACGCGGTGCTCAAGCGCCGCAACCCGCAGGCCGCGGCCTTCGCCAAGCGCTGACGCCACCGCCGGACCCCCTCCGGGACGTCCGGCCGCCGGGAGCACTCGTGGCGCCCCCGGCGGCCGCCGCTCAGGACGTCCAGCATGCGGGCCGTCTCGTACCATCCCTCGGTACGAGGCGGCCCGCCCGTCACCCGCCGCCACCCTGCCTGACGCGCTCCGCGCGGCCCCTTTTTCTCTGTGCTTATCCTGGCGGGCATGCTGACCATCACCCGCGCCCTGTACGACCAGATCGTCGCCCATGCCCGCGAGGACCACCCCGACGAGGCGTGCGGCGTCGTCGCGGGGCCGGCCGGTTCGGACCGCCCCGAGCGGTTCATCGCGATGCTGAACGCGGCCATGTCGCCGACCTTCTACGAGTTCGACTCCGGCGATCTGCTCAAGCTCTACCGGGAGCTGGACGACCGCGACGAGGAGCCGGTGGTCATCTACCACTCGCACACCGCGACCGAGGCGTACCCCTCCCGCACGGACATCTCGTACGCCAACGAGCCCGGCGCCCACTACGTCCTGGTCTCCACGGCGGACACCGACGGCCTCGGCGAGTTCCAGTTCCGGTCCTTCCGGATCGTGGACGGAGAGGTCACCGAGGAGGAGGTCAGGGTCGTCGAAAGCTACTGATCTCAGCATCCGAGCGGGATTCGTCCGCCAGATGGGATCACATTCGGGTCCGGTGACCGGGAATCGATACGATGAGCCCATGGTTACGACTGTGGTGCGCGCCCTCGGCCTCTGAGGAGGTGCGCTCCTCGGCTGGCGTACCGAGCCCGCAGCCCCCGAAGACTCTTCCGACAGGAGCCCGCAACCATGGCCATCGAGGTCCGCATCCCGACCATCCTCCGCACGTACACCGACGGCCAGAAGGCCGTGGAGGGCAGCGGGAACACCCTCGCCGAGCTGTTCACCGACCTGGAGAGCCGGTACACGGGCATCCAGGCCCGCATCGTGGACGGCGACCAGCTGCGCCGGTTCGTCAACGTCTACCTGAACGACGAGGACGTCCGCTTCCTGGACGGCATCAACACCAAGCTGTCCGACGGCGACAACGTCACGATCCTGCCGGCCGTCGCCGGCGGGATGCGCTGATCGGCCGCGAGCGGCATGCGCTACGACTCCCCGCTGGCCGCGGTGGGCAACACCCCTCTGGTGTGCCTGCCGCGGCTGTCGCCGTCCCCCGAGGTCCGCATCTGGGCGAAGCTGGAGGACCGCAACCCCACCGGCTCGGTCAAGGACCGGCCCGCGCTGCACATGATCGAGCAGGCGGAGAAGGACGGCCGGCTCACCCCCGGCTGCACCATCCTGGAGCCGACCTCCGGCAACACCGGCATCTCGCTGGCCATGGCGGCCAAGCTCAAGGGGTACCGGATGGTGTGCGTGATGCCGGAGAACACCTCCCAGGAGCGCCGGGACCTGCTCGGCATGTGGGGCGCGGAGATCATCTCCTCGCCGGCCGCGGGCGGCTCGAACACCGCGGTACGGGTGGCCAAGGAGCTGTCGGCCGAGCACCCCGACTGGGTGATGCTCTATCAGTACGGCAACCCGGACAACGCGGGCGCGCACTACGCCACCACCGGCCCGGAGATCCTCGCCGACCTGCCCTCGGTCACCCACTTCGTCGCGGGCCTCGGCACCACCGGCACCCTGATGGGCGTCGGCCGCTATCTGCGCGAGCACAAGCCGGATGTGCGCATCGTGGCCGCCGAGCCGCGCTACGACGACCTGGTCTACGGCCTGCGCAACCTGGACGAGGGCTTCGTCCCCGAGCTGTACGACGCCTCCGTCCTCACCACCCGCTTCTCGGTGGGCTCCGCCGACGCGGTCACCCGCACCCGTGAACTCCTCCAGCAGGAGGGCATCTTCGCGGGTATCTCCACCGGCGCCGCCCTGCACGCCGCGATCGGCGTCGGCCGCAAGGCGGTCAAGGCGGGGGAGTCCGCGGACATCGTCTTCGTCGTGGCCGACGGCGGCTGGAAGTACCTCTCCACCGGCGTCTACACGGCCGCCACCACGGAGGCCGCCATCGACACCCTCCAGGGCCAGCTCTGGGCCTGAGTTTCGGCCGGGTTACGTCTCAAGCGCTCACCAGCCCCCTCTCACGAGGGGGCTAAGCCGTTCCTATGGACGAGCAAAGAAATCCGTCCGGTACTGCCCGGTAGCCGCCCGCCGGGGCTAGGTTCCTCCCGCACCCTGTCATGTCACGTTCAGCCGACACGACGAGTGTCTGAGGTGTCATGCTCATGACTGCGTGGTCGCCGCTACGCGCGTCACGGGCTGCCAACCAGTGCGAGAAACCCCACTTCCCGATGGAGGCAGTACCCACATGCGTGAGTCACGCCCGAGCGGGCGAACCCGAAGTGCGCGAAGACTTCTGGCCGTCGCCTTTCCCGCTCTCTCCCTGACCGTCGCCGGATTCGCCGCCGCACCGACGGCCGGCGCGGCCCAGCCCGCCGTCGCGGCCCACCCGGCGACCAGCAAGGTCACCACGAACAACCAGGCGCTGACCGCCCCCCAGCGGCAGACCTTCCACTCGACCGGCAAGGCCGGGCAGAAGGTCCCCACGACCCACCTGTGCGCCGCGGACCACACGCCGGGCCACGTGTCCTGCTTCGCCCAGCGCCGCACGGACATCAAGCAGAAGCTGGAAGCGGCGATCGCGCCCGACGCCACGCCGTCCGGGCTCTCCCCGGCCAACCTGCACAGCGCCTACAACCTGCCCACCACGGCCGGTTCGGGCATGACCGTGGGCATCGTCGACGCCTACAACGACCCCAACGCCGAGTCGGACCTGGCCACTTACCGGTCCCAGTACGGCCTGTCCGCCTGCACCAAGGCCAACGGCTGCTTCAAGCAGGTCAGCCAGACCGGCTCCACCACCTCGCTGCCGACCAACGACAGCGGCTGGGCCGGCGAAGAGATGCTCGACATCGACATGGTCAGCGCGGTCTGCCCGAACTGCAACATCGTCCTCGTGGAGGCCAACTCGGCCACCGACGCGGACCTGGGCGCGGCCGAGAACGAGGCCGTCGCGCTGGGCGCCAAGTTCGTCTCCAACAGCTGGGGCGGCTCCGAGGACTCCTCGCAGACCAGCGAGGACACCCAGTACTTCAAGCACCCGGGCGTCGCGATCACCGTCTCCGCCGGTGACGAGGGCTACGGTGCCGAGTACCCGGCGACCTCCCAGTACGTGACCGCCGTCGGCGGCACCGCGCTGACCACCGCCTCCAACTCCCGTGGCTGGAGCGAGTCGGTGTGGAACACCAGCTCCACCGAGGGCACCGGCTCCGGCTGCTCGGCGTACGACCCGAAGCCGAGCTGGCAGACCGACTCCGGCTGCTCCAAGCGCATGGAGTCCGACGTCTCCGCGGTCGCCGACCCGGCCACCGGTGTGGCGGTCTACGACACCTACGGCGGCAGCGGCTGGGCGGTCTACGGCGGCACCAGCGCCTCCTCGCCGATCATCGCCAGCGTCTACGCGCTCGCGGGCACGCCGGGCTCCAGCGACTACCCGGCGAAGTACCCCTACAGCCACACCGGCAACCTGAACGACGTGACGAGCGGCTCCAACGGCTCCTGCTCCACGGCGTACTACTGCAAGGCGCAGACCGGCTACGACGGCCCGACCGGCTGGGGCACCCCGAACGGCACCACCGCCTTCACCGCGGGCGGCAGCACCGGCGGCAACACCGTCTCCGTCACCAATCCGGGCAACCAGTCCACCACGACCGGCAGCTCCGTCAGCCTCTCGATCAAGGCGTCGGACAGCGCGGGCGCGGCCCTGACCTACAGCGCCTCCGGCCTGCCGACCGGCCTGTCGATCAACAGCTCCACCGGTGTGATCTCCGGCACCGCGTCCACCGCGGGCACCTACCAGGTCACCGTCACGGCGACCGACTCCACCGGCGCCACCGGCTCCACCTCCTTCACCTGGACCGTGAGCACCAGCGGCGGTGGCGGCGGCTGCACCTCGACGCAGCTGCTCGCCAACCCCGGCTTCGAGTCGGGCAACACCGGCTGGACCGCCTCCAGCGGCGTCATCACCAACGACAGCGGTGAGGCCGCCCACACCGGCTCGTACAAGGCGTGGCTGGACGGCTACGGCACCTCGCACACCGACTCGCTGTCCCAGTCGGTGACGATCCCCGCGGGCTGCAAGGCGACCCTCTCCTTCTACCTGCACATCGACACCGCGGAGACCAGCACCAGCACCGCGTACGACAAGCTGACGGTCACCGCCGGTTCGACCACCCTGGCCTCGTACTCGAACCTCAACAAGTCCACGGGTTACGTCCAGAAGACCTTCGACCTGTCCTCGCTGGCGGGCCAGACGGTCACCCTGAAGTTCAACGGCGTGGAGGACTCCTCGCTCCAGACCAGCTTCGTCGTGGACGACACGTCCCTGACCACCAGCTGATCACCCGCGCCACCCGCACCACCTGAACCACCCTGCGATCCCGCACGCGGAACTCCGCGTGCGGGATCCGTTCGTTGGCCGGTACTTTGCCCCGTGGCGGGATCCGTCCGGGGCCGCGGTACGTCCCATCCGTACCAGGCGGGCCGACCGGCGGCCCCGCGGAAAGGCGGTCCCCCCATGCGCCGTACGACACTTCTCGCCCTCGCGGCCACCCCGCTGCTCCTCGCCGGCTGCGGCACCCACACCGGCTCCACCGGCAGCGCGAAGGTCTCCCCGGTCCCCGGCGGCCCGGTGTGCCGCGACCAGGTGCGGCTGACGGCCGCCGACAGCGGCCGTACCCTCTGCGTCGCCAAGGGCGGAGAGATACGGCTCAGCCTCGGCGGCACCAAGGAACGCCCCTGGAAGCCGGTCACCGTCACCGGCGGCGCCCTCAAGCCGGTCAACTCCGGCCTCGTCATACGGCCCGGCAACGCCGAGGCCGCCTACCGGGCGAGCGCGCCCGGCACCGGAAAGCTCACGTCCTCCCGCCCCATGTGCGCCACCGCCCCCGGCCAGATGTCCTGCAAGGGCATCCAGGAATGGACGGTCACCGTGACGGTGAAAAGCAACTGACGCGCCGCTAACGGGCGAGGTGGCGCACCTGGTCCCACAGGACCGGGTCGACCACTCCCACCCGGCGGCGGAAGTCGCCCACCGGCACCTCGCGCAGCTCGTCGGTCTGGAGGAAGCTCGGGCGGCCCCGCGCGTCGCCCACCGCGCCGGGCGGCAGCGGGATCACCCCGGCGCGCTCGTCGTGGTACTTGGTGGTGATCTTCGCGACCGTGGCCCGGTCCCCGCGCACCGCCAGCACCAGACAGGGCCGGTCCTTGACCTCCGCGCGGTCCTCGTACGGCACGTTCGCCCACCAGATGTCACCGGGTGACGGGAGCCCGCCGGGCCCCGGCGCCGCGTGCCGCTCCCTGGTGCCGGGCCGGCCCGGTGGCCGCAGCCGCCGCCCGCCGGGCCGGCGCCCGCGGCCCCAGCCGTCGATGACCGAGGCCACCAGCGCGAGCAGCACCACCGCGGCGAGCGCCAGCCACCAGGACGTGTCCATACGACGACGTTACCGGCGCGCGGCCGAAGACGCGCGCCCTTGTACGGATCCCGTGCGCCCCTGGGGCCAGCCGAACCGGTGACAGCACAGGTGAGTTCGCCCACAACGGCCCCTGGCGAAGGAGCGGCCCGCCGCCGGGCGCCGTACGCTCGACGGACCGCACGACCCCCGTCAGCCCTTTCCGAGGTGCCCTGTCCCTGTGGGGCCCTCGGCCCACCTGTCTTCGCCTACGGAGGTTTCTGCTTCATGAAGCTCACCGTCGTCGGCTGCTCGGGGTCGTTCCCGTCCGCGGAATCGGCCTGTTCGAGCTACCTCGTCGAGGCCGACGGCTTCCGGCTGCTTCTCGACATGGGCAACGGCGCCCTGGGCGAGTTGCAGCGCCACTGCGGTCTCTACGACCTCGACGCGATCTTCCTCAGCCATCTGCACGCCGATCACTGCATCGACATGCTCGGGTACTTCGTGGCGCGCTACTACCGCCACGACGGCGGCCGCTGCCCCGCGCTGCCGGTCTACGGCCCCGAGCGCACCGAGCACCGTCTGACCACGGCGCACGGCGACACGCCCGCCGCCTCCTCGATGGGCGAGGTCTTCGACTTCCGCACCGTCAAGCCGGCCACGTTCGAGATCGGCCCCTTCACGGTGCACACCGACCGGGTCCGCCACCCCGTGGAAGCGTTCGGCATCCGCATCGAGCACGGGGGCAGGTCCCTCACGTACTCCGGGGACACCGGGGTCACCCCCGTACTGGACGAGCTGGCCCGCGACGCCGACCTGTTCCTGTGCGAGGCGGCGTTCACGTACGGCAAGGAGAACATCCCCGATCTCCATCTCAACGGCCGCGAGGCCGGCGAGACCGCCACCCGCGCCGCCGCCCGCCGCCTGGTCCTGACCCACATCGCCCCCTGGACCGACCCGGAGGTCAACCTCCGCGACGCCCGCGCGGCCTTCGCCGGCCCGGTGGAACTGGCGGCACCGGGCGCGGTGTACGAGGTCTGAGGGACGGTACGACAGGACGAGGGCCCCGGAACCTCCAGGGTTCCGGGGCCCTCGTCTCGCGCGGGTACTACTTGGCCTCGGCCTTCTGGAGTTCGGCGAGTTCCTCGTCGGACTCGCGGCCCGGAGTGGGCAGGTTGAACTTGGTGATGGCGAAGCGGAAGACGACGTAGTACACGGCGCCGAAGCACACGCCGACCAGGGCCAGGCCCCACGGGTTGCTGGCTATGCCCAGGTTCAGCAGGAAGTCGATCGCGCCGGCGGAGAAGCCGAAGCCGTCCTTCATGCCCAGCGCCCAGGTCAGCGCCAGCGAGACACCGGTGAGCACCGCGTGGATCGCGTACAGGGCCGGTGCGATGAACATGAACGTGAACTCGATGGGCTCCGTGACACCGGTGACGAAGGACGTCAGCGCGAGCGAGAGCATCATGCCGCCGACGACCTTGCGGCGCTCGGGGCGGGCGCAGTGCACGATGGCGAGGCAGGCGGCCGGCAGGCCGAACATCATGATCGGGAAGAAACCGGTCATGAACTGGCCCGCGGTCGGGTCACCGGCCAGGAAGCGGGCGATGTCGCCGCTCTTGCCGTGGTACTCGCCGGCCTGGAGCCAGGGGAAGGAGTTCAGCAGGTGGTGCATGCCGATCGGGAGCAGCGCGCGGTTGGCGACACCGAAGATGCCCGCGCCGACCGCGCCCGAGCCGACCAGCCACTCGCCGAAGTTGTGCAGCCCCGTGCCGAGGATCGGCCAGATGTAGCCGAAGACGATGCCGAGCACCAGACCGGCGAAGGCCGAGAGGATCGGGACGAGCCGGCGGCCGCCGAAGAAGCCCGCCCAGTCGGGCAGCTTGGTGCGGTAGAAGCGCTGGTAGATCAGGGCGACGACGAGGCCCATCACCACGCCGCCGAGGACCTTGGCGTCCGCCGGGGCGTTGACCATGACCACCTTGCCGTCGACGGCGGTGGCCACCTTCGGCAGGCTCTTGTCGGTGAACGTGCCCAGGACGTTCTTGAAGACCAGGTAGCCGACGACCGCGGCGAGCGCCGTCGAGCCGTCCGACTTCTTCGCGAAGCCGATCGCGATGCCGACCGCGAACAGCAGCGGCATGTTGTCGAGGATGGCGTTGCCGCCCGCCGCCATGAAGGACGCGATCTTCGTCAGGAACGCCGGGAAGTCCGGGCGGCCCAGCATGTCGGTGTTGCCGAGGCGGACCAGGAGGGCGGCGGCCGGCAGTACCGCCACCGGCAGCATCAGGCTGCGGCCGATGCGCTGCAGCACGGCCATCACGCCGGCGCCCTTCTTCTTCTCGGCCGCCGGAGCGGTGGTCGCCGTGGTCACGTGTTCCTCCAGTAGGCAAGGCGCCGCCCGGGAACCATGGAAGGGGACGGCAGCGTCTCTGGTCTACACCACTTACTGGTGTAGACCTGTTGTAGCACGATGAAGGCACCGTAAGGAACCGCGAATTCCGCGACGGGAGCGCTACGCGCGGTGGCCGCAGGCCAGGGGGTCCGGCGGTGTCAGAGTTCCGCCGCGTCCTCGGTCTCCGCCTCCGGCTCACGGCCCGGCGTCCTGAGGTCGAATCTGGTGATGGCGAAGCGGAAGACCGCGTAGTAGACCACCGCGAAGCACAGGCCGATCGGGATGATCAGCCAGGGCCTGGTCGCCAGGTGCCAGTTGATGACGTAGTCGATCAGCCCCGCCGAGAAACTGAAGCCGTCGTGCACCCCCAGCGCCCACGTCACCGCCATGGACACCCCGGTGAGCACCGCGTGGACCGCGTACAGGACCGGCGCGATGAACATGAACGAGTACTCGATCGGCTCGGTGATCCCCGTGACGAACGACGTCAGCGCCACCGACAGCATCAGCCCGCCGACCTCCTTGCGGCGGTGCGGCTTCGCGCAGTGCGTGATCGCCAGCGCCGCGGCCGGCAGCGCGAACATCATGATCGGGAAGAAGCCCGAGGTGAACTGCCCCGCGTGCGGATCACCCGCCAGGAACATGCTGATGTCGCCGTGCACCACCGTGCCGTCCGGCTGCCGGTAACTGCCGAACTGGAACCAGATGGGCACGTTCAGGAACTGGTGCAGGCCCACCACCAGCAGCGCCCGGTTGGTGACCCCGAACAGCCCGGCCCCCCACGCCCCGGCCGCGTGCAGCCAGCGGCTGAAGCTCTCCAGCCCCGCGCCGATCGGCGGCCACACCCACAGGCACAGCGCCGCGAACAGGATGGCCGCGAACGCCATGAGGATCGGCACCAGGCGGCGCCCGTTGAAGAAGCCGAGCCAGTCCACCAGCCGCGTCCGGTGGAACCGCGCCCACAGGAACGCGGCCAGCAGACCCAGCACGATCCCGCCGAAGACCCCCGGATTCTGGAAGGTGAACGCCGCCACCGTCCCGTCCCCGGCCCGGCAGCCGATCCCCGGCAGCGTTCTCGAACCGGCCGGGCAGTCCGCCGGGAACTGGTGCAGCACCCCGTAGTAGACGAGGAAGCCCGCGACCGCCGCGAGCGCCGTGGAGCCGTCCGCCTTCTTCGCCATGCCGATCGCCACGCCCACGCAGAACAGCAGCGGCAGCCCCAGCGAACCGTCCAGCAGCGCCCCGCCCGCCCCCCGCATCACCTTCGCGACCGTCGTCCAGCCCAGCCCGCCCGCGCCCACCACGCCCGGCTGCCCGAGCCCGATCAGCAGACCCGCGGCCGGCAGCACCGCGATCGGCAGCTGAAGGCTGCGCCCCATCTTCTGCATGCCCTGGAACAGCCGGCCCCAGCGCTGCCGCGCCACGCTCCCCTCGCTCATGGGCGTCCTCCGGCCACTCGACGGCCACTCGACTCGGCGCGGTTTGGCGACCGTCCCTCCGCTGGTGTAGACCAGTTGCCCGGACGGTTCCGCTGTCGTGATCGCCATCCTTCGGCACGGACGGCATGACCGCTCGCGAAGATGGGCCAACTGTGGGTTACTGCGACAAAGCGGTTCGGATCAGGGGAGAAGCAACATGGCCAGCAAGGCTGAGAAGATCGTCGCCGGCCTCGGCGGGATCGACAACATCGAGGAGATCGAGGGCTGCATCACCCGGCTGCGCACCGAGGTGTCCGACCCCTCGCTGGTGGACGACGCCGCCCTGAAGGCCGCCGGCGCCCACGGCGTCGTCAAGATGGGCACCGCCGTGCAGGTCGTCATCGGCACCGACGCCGACCCGATCGCCGCGGAGATCGAAGACATGATGTGAGACCCGGATCCGGCCGGGATTCACCGGTAAGGGGCTCCTCCCGACGCGGGAGGAGCCCCTTCCGCATCTACGGCTAGGCTCCATGCCATGTCTCGCATCGACGGCCGTACCCCCGATCAGCTCCGCCCGGTCACCATCGAACGCGGATGGAGCAAGCACGCCGAGGGCTCCGTCCTCGTCTCCTTCGGCGACACCAGGGTCTTCTGCACCGCCTCCGTCACCGAGGGCGTCCCACGCTGGCGCAAGGGCAGCGGTGAGGGCTGGGTCACCGCGGAGTACTCCATGCTGCCCCGCGCCACCAACACCCGCGGCGACCGCGAGTCGGTCAAGGGCCGCATCGGCGGGCGCACCCACGAGATCTCCCGGCTCATCGGCCGCTCGCTGCGCGCCGTCATCGACTACAAGGCGCTCGGCGAGAACACCATCGTCCTCGACTGCGACGTCCTCCAGGCCGACGGCGGCACCCGCACCGCGGCCATCACCGGCGCGTACGTCGCCCTCGCCGACGCCGTCACCTGGGCGCGCGGCAAGAAGCTGATCAAGGCCGGCCGGCAGCCGCTGACCGGCACGGTGAGCGCGGTCTCCGTCGGCATCGTCGGCGGCGTCCCCCTCCTCGACCTGTGCTACGAGGAGGACGTGCGCGCCGAGACCGACATGAACGTCGTCTGCACCGGCGACGGCCGCTTCGTCGAGGTCCAGGGCACCGCGGAGGCGGAGCCGTTCGCCCGCGACGAGCTGAACGCGCTGCTCGACCTCGCGGTCGGCGGCTGCGACGCGCTGGCCGCGCACCAGCGGGCGGCCCTGGCGGACACGCTCGCGCCGTAACGGGCAACCTGGTGGCCCCTCCCCGCGTCCTACCTCTACGCAGCGCAGCGACATCCCTGGGGAGGGGAACACCATCATGGCCGCCAGCCGAGGCCGTCTCGCCGTCATCGCGGCGACCGCCGTGCTCACCGCCGGTCTCGTCGGTGGCTGCGACGCCGCACACAAGGCGATGGACTGCGTGCACACCGCCGACACCATCGCCGACAGCGTGACGCGCCTCCAGCAGACGGTGGAGAACGCCGCGCACGATCCGGAGCAGGCCGAATCCGCGCTCGACGCCATCGAGAGGAACGTGCGGAAGATCGGGGACCGGACGGACGACGCCGACGTCGACAAGGCGGTCGACGATCTCGACAAAGCCGTGGGGAATGTGCGTACGGCCATCCGCAACGGGGACCGGACGCCGGATGTGGGGCCGGTGACGGACGCGGCGGGGGAGCTGACGAAGGGGTGCGCGAAGTAGTCGGGTGCGGGTCCGCCCTGGCTAGTCGCGCAGTTCCCCGCGCCCCTTCGGGGCGCGTTTGCCCGCCTTGTGCTCCACCCCCACCCCGCCCCAGAACGCGAACCCCCCGATGATCACCCTCGGGGCGCCCGGTTCCTCGGTGAAACCCTCGTCCCGCGGGTGTTCGAACGCGCCCATGATGCCGAGGCCCCGGACGACGACCTCGACGCCCGGCGGCACGGTCACCTGGACGCCGCCCATGATCGCCACGACGTTGATCTCCACCTCGCGGTCGGCGAAGTCCGCGTCGCGCAGGTCGATGTCGGCGCCGCCCATGAAGGCGAGGCAGTTGAAGCGCTTGGGCACGGTCCAGCGGCCCTTGCGCTCGAAGCCGGACAGGATGGCGACGCCGCCCGAGGAGGTGCCCGCGCCGCCGACGATGCGGGAGGCCCAACTGCCGTCCGCCACCGGCTGCTTGGTGAAGGAGACCGGCGCGGGGGCGGAGCCGGTCGGCAGATCGCGGGTGATCGGGACCAGCTCGCCGTACGTACGCGCCGCGTACGCCGCCTCCAGCCGCTCCTCGAACTCGCCCATGTCGAGGCGCCCTTCGGCGAGGGCGTCGCGCAGCACCTCGGCGACCCGTTCCCGGTCGGCGTCGGAGGCGCGGAGGTCCGGACGTGCGTCGTCGGTCATGGCAGCAGCCTACGAGACCGCCTTCTCCGCGTACATCTTGGCGATGACGGCCTCGATGTCCGGCTCCCGCACCGACAGGTCCACCAGCGGATAGCGCGCCGCGAGATCGGCGACCAGCGGCGCCGCCGACCGCCCCGCCGGGAACGCCAGCCACTGCCGGGGCCCCTCCACCCGCACCACCCGCGCCGACGGCACATCCACCGGCGGCAGCTCCCGCTCCAGGTCCACCACCAGGGTCCGCTCGCTCTCCCCGGCCTCGTGCAGCCCGGCGAGCGGACCGTCGTACATCAGCCGGCCGTGGTCGATCACCATCACCCGTGAGCACAGCTGCTCGATGTCCTGGAGGTCGTGCGTGGTCAGCAGCACGGTCGTACCGCTCGCGGCGTTCAACTCCCGCAGGAAGCCCCGCACCTTGGCCTTGGAGACGACGTCCAGGCCGATCGTCGGCTCGTCCAGGTACAGCACCTCCGGGTCGTGCAGCAGCGCCGCCGCGATGTCCCCGCGCATCCGCTGCCCCAGCGAGAGCTGGCGCACTGGGGTGTCCAACAGGGTGCGCAGCTCCAGGAGTTCGACCAGCCGGTCCAGGTTCTCCCGGTAACGGGCGTCCGGAATGCGGTACATGCGGTGCGCGAGCCGGTAGGAGTCGAGCAGCGGCAGGTCCCACCACAGCGTGGTGCGCTGCCCGAACACCACCCCGATCCGGTGCGCGAGACGGCGGCGCTCGCGCGCGGGGTCGATGCCCGCGACCCGCAGCCGGCCCCCGCTCGGCGTCAGGATGCCGGTCAGCATCTTGATCGTGGTCGACTTGCCCGCGCCGTTCGGCCCGATGTAGCCCACCATCTCCCCGCGCGCCACGGTGAACGACAGCGAGTCCACCGCCCGCACCTCGTGCCGCTCCCGCTGGAGGAAACCGGTCTTGCGGCGCACCGAGAAGACCTTCTCCACCTCCTCCAGCGCGATGAAGTCGTCCCTGACGTCCATGAGGTCCTAGCTCCCTGTGCTCCGGTACGAACGAAGTCCCGCCCGCCAGGCCAGCCCGGCCAGCGCGCAGCAGGCCGCCGCCACCAGCGGGGTCGTCCAGGCCAGCCAGCCCGGCAGGTCCAGCGGATAGGGCCGCCCGAGGATGTAGCTCGCGGGCAGCCAGTTGACGAAGGCCAGCGGCAGCACGAACGTCACCCCGCGCACCAGGTCCTTCCCGAACACCGTCGGCGGGTACTGGAGCAGCGTCGTACCGCCGTACGTGAACGCGTTCTGCACCTCGGCCGCGTCCTGCGCCACGAACTGGAAGGCCGCCCCGGCCACGAACACCGCGCAGAAGATCCCGCAGCCGGCGAGCACCGCCAGCGGCATCAGCAGCACCCGGCCCGCGCTCCAGTCGACGTCCAGCCGGGTCAGCGCCCAGCCCAGCACCAGCGAGCCCTGGGCCAGCCGGCCCAGGCGGCGCAGCGCGAACCGGTCCGCCGCCACCTGCGCCAGTATCGGCGCCGGCCGCACCAGCAGCGCGTCCAGCGTGCCGTCCCGCAGCCGCCGCCCCAGCCGGTCCAGCGAGCCGGTCACCAGGTCCGCAAGCCCGAAGGAGACCGCCGACAGGCCGTACAGGAACGCCACCTCGGGCAGCGACCAGCCGCCGAGGGCACGCACCCGCGAGAACATCAGCATGATCGCGACGAAATCGAAGAAGGTCGCCGCGAAACTCCCGAACGTGGTCATCGCGAACGACGCCCGGTACGCCATCGTGGACCGGATCCACATCCCGGCGATCAGCCCGTATGCCCGCGCGCCCTCCGCGAGCCGCCCGCGCTCAGCCACCCTGCACCACCACCCGCCGCGTCGCCACCGACTGGAGCAGCCGCCCGGCACCGAGCAGCACCACGGCCCACGCCCCCTGGAACAGATAGGTGCGCGCCGGGTCCCCGTGCCCGAGCAGGATGTCCGCCGGCGCCTGGAGGAGCGAGGACCAGGGCAGGGCGCGTACGACGGTGCCGAGCGCCCCCGGAAACACGTTCAGCGGCAGCAGCATCCCCGAGCAGAAGTAGCCGAGCAGCCACGTCATCTGGCCCACCCCGGTGCCGTCCAGCAGCCAGAACGCGCTCAGCGCCACCAGATAGCGCAGGCCGAAGCCGACCAGCATCGCCAGCAGCACGGCCAGCAGGAACGCGGCCCAGGTGCCCGGAGCGGACGGCAGGTACGCCGGGAAGACCAGCGCGCCGAAGACGAACGGCACCACGCCCCGCCCCAGCAGCTGGAAGAACGCCCGGCCGAGGTCGGCGGCCAGCCACCACAGCTGGAGGTCGGCCGGCCGGTACAGGTCGATCGCCACGTCCCCCGTGCGGATGCGTTCCATCAGTTCGTCTTCGACGCCCCCGCCGCTGATCGCGAGCGTCGACAGGAAGGCCTGCCCCAGCCACACATAGGTGACGGCCTGCGCCTGGTCGTATCCCCCCAGATGCGGTTTCAGGTCCCATAGGGCCTTGTAGGTGTAGACGAGAATGAGCCCGAAGACCGTATTGGTGAAGACCCCTGCCGCAGTAGCGGCCCTATACGTCGCGTACCGTCTGAATCCCCCTAACGCCACGGCCGCGTACAACCGTCCCGCGCCCACGTCAGTCGACCTCCTCGGACCGCTCGACACCGAAGCGCAGGAGCCTAGTCCGGAGGCCCGGCGGCCTGCCACGCATTTTGTGGCCGAAGCGTGCCGGAATCCGGGAACGGAACGCCAGGTGCGAGAGTCTTCAAACTGGGGGGCCGCAGAAGGCGTACGGGAACGTACGACGCGAAACAGGAGTCCGTGCACGACATGAGCGACGAGCCACAGCCGCAGCAGCCGAAGGAAGGCGTGGCACCGGATAAGCCGCTGCCGGCTGCGAGGCCCGGGAGCCCGACGCCGGGATCCCCCACCACCCCCGCGCAGGGGGCCGGACGGGTGAAGGACACCGAGGAGCAGGGGAGGCCGGAGAAGCCCGAGGAGTCCGAGGAGTCCGGGAAGGCCGAGGGGGCCGCGGGGACCGGGAGGTCCGGCGGGCGGGCCGAGGGTGCCCGCGAGACCGAGGGCTCCGGCAAGACCGGGGCCGCCGGGAAGGCGCAGGGCGCCGACGAGACCCGAGGGGCGGGCAGGAGCCAGGACGCAGCCGCGGGTGGGGAGGCGCCCGCCGGTGACCGGGACGCCGCCCGCGACGCGGACGCGGCGGCCGCCGACACGGCGCGCCGTTCCGTGCCCGCGCCGCAGGACCGTACGGCCTCCATCGCCCGTGCCCGGCAGGCGGCGCGGGACGCCCGCACCGACAAGGGCGGGGCCCCGGCCGCCGAGGGCACCGACGAGCGCGGCGACTCCGGCAAGCCGTCCGGCGCCGGCAAGCCGCAGGTGCCCGGCGCCCGTACGCCCGAGCAGCCGGCCGAGAGCACCCAGGTGCTGCGCCGCGTCACGCCGCCGCGGGAGTCCCAGGGCTCCGGGAAGCCCGGTGAGCCTGGCACGTCCGGTCAGTCCGGCACGTCCGGTCGGTCCGGCACGTCCGGTCGGTCCGGCAAGTCCGGCCAGAACCCGCCGGCGCCCGAGACCACCCAGGTGCTCCGCCGTGTCAGCGCCCCGCGCAAGGGCGAGACGGGCGGTCCCGCCACGGCGGGTACGGCCGCGACCGGCCCCACCTCCCACACGACCGGCTCCCGGCCGGGCGCCGCCCGCGCGGCAGGCGCGGCCGCCGCCGGTGCCGCCGGTGCCGCGGCCGCCGCCGGCACCGCGAAGGCGGCGGGCACGGCCGGAGCCGCGGGCGCCGCGGGCTTCGCCGGTGCCGCGAACGCCCCGAACGCCCCGAACGCCGCGAACTCCGCGACCACCGCCGACGGCGCCGCCGCCGGCCCCCGTACCGCGACCGGCTCCGGCCCGACGCCCCCCTCCGCCGCGGACACCACCACCGCCACCGGCGCCGACGACGGCAAGGGCAAGGGCAAGAAGAAGGCCAAGAAGCCCAAGCGCACCGGATGGCGGCGCCTCCTGCCGACCTGGAAGATGGTGCTCGGCGGCTTCGTCTTCGTCGTGCTCGCGGTCATCGGGCTGTTCTTCGTGGGCTACTCCCTCGTCGACATCCCGCCCGCCAACGCCCTCGCCACCAAGCAGGCGAACGTCTACCTCTACGCCGACGGCTCCCAGATCGCCCGCGACACCCGCGACAGCCAGGTCAACCGGGAGAAGGTCACCCTCGCCGAGGTCTCCAAGGACGCCCAGCACGCCGTACTGGCCGCCGAGGACCGCGACTTCTACACCGAGTCCGCCATCGACCCCAAGGCGATGCTCCGCGCCGCCTGGAACACCGCGACCGGCAAGGGCAAGCAGTCCGGCTCCACGATCACCCAGCAGTACGTGAAGAACTACTACCTGGGCCAGGAGCAGACGGTCACCCGCAAGGCCAAGGAATTCTTCATCTCGATCAAGCTCGACCGGAACAAGTCCAAGGACGAGATCCTGGAGGGCTACCTCAACACCAGCTACTTCGGCCGCAACGCCTACGGCATCCAGGCCGCCGCCCAGGCCTACTACGGCCGCGACGCCAAGGACCTCGACCCGGCCCGCGCCGCCTACCTCGCCGCGCTCGTCAACGCGCCCAGCGAGTACGACGTCGTCGCGCACCCGGAGAACAAGTCCGCGGCCGTGGCCCGCTGGAACTACGTCCTGGACGGCATGGTCAAGCAGGGCTGGCTCAGCCAGTCCAAGCGCGCCGGGATGAAGTTCCCGATGCCGAAGGAGCAGACGCTGTCCACCGGCATGTCCGGCCAGCGCGGCTACCTCGTGGACGCCGTCAAGCACTACCTGATCGCCAACCACATCCTGGACTCCGACCAGTTGGAGGCCGGCGGCTACCGCATCACGACCACCATCCAGAAGGACAAGCAGGACGCCTTCGTCAAGGCGGTGAACGACCAGCTGGTCTCCAAGCTGGACAAGAAGAACAACAAGGTCGACAGCTACGTCCGGGCCGGCGGCGCCTCCGTCGACCCGAAGACCGGCCAGGTCGTCGCGATGTACGGCGGCATCGATTACGTGAAGCAGTACACCAACGGCGCGACCCGCGGTGACTTCCAGGTCGGCTCCACCTTCAAGCCGTTCGTCTTCACCTCCGCGGTGGAGAACGGCTCCACCACCCAGGACGGCCGCCGCATCACCCCGAACACCCAGTACGACGGCACCAACGAGCGCCCCGTACAGGGCTGGAACGGCGGCGCGTACGCCCCGCAGAACGAGGACCAGAAGTCGTACGGCCAGATCACCGTCACCAAGGCCACCGACCTGTCGGTGAACGCGGTGTACGCGCAGATGGCGGTCGACGTCGGCCCGTCCAAGGTCAAGCAGACCGCGATCGACCTGGGCATCCCCGCGGACACCCCGGACCTCCAGCCGTACCCGTCCATCGCGCTCGGCCCCGCCACCGCCAGCGTCCTGGACATGGCGGAGGGGTACGCCACGCTCGCCAACCACGGCAAGCACGGCACGTACACCATGGTCAAGAAGATCACCCGCAACGGCACCGACGAGGTCAAGCTGCCCGACGCGCCCGTCAAGCAGGCCGTCAGCCGCAGCGCCGCCGACACCACCACCAGCATGCTCAAGAGCGTGGTCCAGGGCGGCACCGCCACCGCCGCGCAGGCCGCGGGCCGTCCGGCGGCCGGCAAGACCGGTACCGCGGAGAACGACACCGCCGCCTGGTTCGCCGGCTACACCCCCGACCTCGCCACGGTGGTCTCCGTGATGGGCCAGGACCCGGTGACGGCCAAGCACATGCCGCTGTACGGCGCGCTCGGCCAGGCCCGGATGAACGGTGGCGGCCCGCCCACCCAGATCTGGGCCCAGTACACCCACGACGCGCTGAAGAACACCCCGGCCTCGTCCTTCGACCTCCAGCTCCAGGAGGGCGCCGACCAGACGCAGCCGCCCGCCCCCGGCGACCCCAGCGCCTCCGCCACCACGGACGGCGGCGACACCGGCGCCTCCACCGAGCCGGGCGACAGCACCAGCGGCAGCCCCACCGACGGCGGCACCACCGGTACCGCGACCGACGGCGGCGCGACGACCGGCGGTGACACCACCGGTGACACCACGGGCGGCGGCACCACCGGCGGCGGCACGACCGGTCCCGACCCGGCCACCGTCGGCGGCGGCACGGGCGGCGATCCCACCACGGGCGGCGGCGGTACCGCGGCCGGCGGCGCACCCGGTGACGGCGGTACGGGCACGGGTGGCGGCGGCGCGGCCGCGGGCGGCGGCACCGGCACCATCGCCGGGGGCGGCGCAGGCGGCCCCGGCACGTGAGCCAAGCCCGCGCTAGCTGCTGGTCGCCTTCAATCCCACCACGGCGACCAGCAGCAGGCACACGAAGAAGATCCGGGCGGCGGTGACCGGCTCACCGAGCACCACCATGCCGAGCACCGCCGCCCCGGCCGCGCCGATACCGACCCACACCCCGTAGGCGGTACCGATGGGCAGGGAGCGGGCGGCGCAGGACAGCAGCAGCATGCTGGCGACGATCCCGGCACCGGTGAGCACACTGGGCAGCGGCCGGGTGAAACCCTCGCTGTACTTCATCCCGATCGACCAGCCCACTTCCAGCAGACCGGCCACGACAAGCAGAACCCAGGCCACGACGGCACCTCCGAGACGTACGGCGTTTCTCTTCCGGTGCGTCGTCTTTGCCTGCATCCCGGTACGGCGCGTCTCGTCGGGCTCGCCTCCGAAGCTAGCAAAACCACGCGGAGGAGGGTTGGTGACGATGGTCACCAGCCCTCCTCCGCGATTTCCGGCCCGCTACGGCCTCACAGGTAGAGCCCGGTCGAGTCCTCCGACCCCTCGAAGCGGTCCGCGGCCACGGCGTGCAGGTCGCGCTCGCGCATCAGGACGTACGCCACGCCCCGCACCTCGACCTCGGCCCGGTCCTCCGGGTCGAACAGGACGCGGTCGCCGGGTTCCACGGTCCGGACGTTCTGGCCGACCGCGACGACCTCGGCCCAGGCCAGCCGGCGGCCGACCGCCGCGGTGGCGGGAATGAGAATGCCGCCGCCCGACCGCCGCTCGCCCTCACCGGTCTCCTGCTTGACCAGCACCCGGTCGTGCAGCATCCGGATGGGCAGCTTGTCGTGCTGCGGGGTGCTCTGCTCGTGTCTCTTGGCGCTCACGCCTCGAACCTACCTGCCTTCGACGCGCCCGTGACCCGCTGGGTGGCCGTCCTGCCCGGTGCGTCCGTTTCAGCGCCCGCGCTTGCGGGACAGGGCGATGAGGCCCACCACCCCGGCCACCACGAGCGCGACCGGCACGACCCGCTCCGCGCGCAGCCGGCCGTCCTCGTCCGTGAACTGCGCCCTGACCTCGCTCACCACCCGGTTGACCTGCACATACGCACGTCCCACGGTGTGATCGATGTTCGCTACGGCCTTGGCCTTCGCGTCCCCGACGATCGTCTTCGGATGCACCCGCACCCCGATCTCGTCGAGCGTCTCGGCCAGCACTTCGCGGCGGCGCCTGATGTCCGCCTCGATCTGCGCCGGGGTTCTGGTGTCCGCCGTGTCCGCCACCGTACGGCCTCCGAAGTCTGCCGAAATCTGCTGTCCTGTTCCGGACAGTCTGTCAGCTCCAGCCCGAGCCGCACCGCAAGGGGCCCCGGTTACGCTGGTCCGATGAGCGAGCGACTCCAGCCGGGGGACGTGGCCCCCGCCTTCACCCTCCCGGACGCCGACGGTAACGAGGTCTCCCTCGCGGACCACAAGGGCCGCAAGGTCATCGTGTACTTCTACCCCGCGGCGCTTACTCCAGGCTGCACCAAGCAGGCCTGCGACTTCACCGACAACCTCGACCTGCTGGCCGGCGCCGGCTACGACGTCATCGGCATCTCCCCGGACACCCCGGAGAAGCTGGCCGCGTTCCGCGAGAAGGAGTCCCTCAAGGTCACCCTCGTCGCCGACCCCGACAAGAAGGTCGCCGAGTCCTACGCCGCCTTCGGCGAGAAGAAGAACTACGGCAAGACCTACCTGGGCATCATCCGCTCCACGATCGTCGTCGACGAGGACGGCAAGGTCTCCCACGCCTTCTACAACGTCCGCGCCACCGGCCATGTAGCGAAGATCATCAAGGATCTGGGCATCTGAACCCGCTGCCCGGCCGCTAGCATGGCCGGGCAGCACCAGGCGGCCGTGGTGGAATTGGCAGTCACGCTGGGTTTAGGTCCCAGTGGGGTAACTCCCGTGAGGGTTCGAGTCCCTCCGGCCGCACCAGAGTTGAGCCGTGGGTGAGATCAGCCGAGCAGCTCCCGCACCGCCGGTACCAGCGCGCGGAACGCCTTGCCGCGGTGGCTGATGGCGTTCTTCTCGGCGGCGGTCAGCTCGGCGCAGGTGCGGGTGTCGCCCTCGGGCTGGAGGATCGGGTCGTAGCCGAAGCCGTTGGTGCCGGCGGGCTCGTGTCGCAGGGTGCCGCGCAGCCGGCCCTCCACCACGCGCTCGGTGCCGTCCGGCAGGGCCAGGGCGGCGGCGCAGGCGAAGTGGGCCGCGCGGTGTTCCGCGGCGATGTCGGAGAGCTGGGCGAGGAGCAGATCGAGGTTGGCCTTGTCGTCGCCGTGCCGGCCGGCCCAGCGGGCGGAGAAGATGCCGGGCGCGCCGTTGAGGACGTCCACGCACAGGCCGGAGTCGTCGGCGACCGCGGGCAGTCCGGTGGCCCGCGCCAGGGCATGCGCCTTGAGCAGGGCGTTCTCGGCGAAGGTGACGCCGGTCTCCTTGACGTCGGGGATCTCGGGGAAGGCATCGGCCCCGACCAGCTCATGGGGCAGCCCGGCGTCGGCCAGGATGGCCCTCAGCTCGGTGATCTTTCCGGCGTTGCGGGTGGCGAGGATCAGGCGGGTCATGCCGCCCAGTATTCCTCCCGGCCACCGCTGACCGCCGCCGGCCTCCCCCTCGCCGCCGCGGGCCGCCCGTCACGGATGCCGTCAGCCGCCGGGCACCGGCACCTGCCGCGCCTGTCTGCTTCCGCCGCCGACGCCCGTCGCGCCCGGCTGCGGTCCGGCGTCCGTCGCGCCCGGCTAGGGTCCGGCGTCCGCCGCGCCCGCCTACGGTGGCCCGGCGCCCGTCGCGCTCGCCTGCGGTCCGGCGTCCGCCTACGGTGGCCCGGCGTCCGTCGCGCCCGGCTAGGGTCCGGCGTCCGTCGCGCTCGCCTGCGGTGGCCCGGCGTCCGTCGCGTCCGCCTACGGTGGCCCGGCGTCCGTCGCGCTCGCCTGCGGTCCGAGGTCCGTCGCGCGCTCGCCTGCGGTCCGGCGGCGGCCGTGTCCGGCCCCCCGGCCCGGCCCCCCGGCCCGGCCCTCACAGTTCCGTCTGTCCGCCGCCCTTCAGGGTGTGCAGGTCGAAGACCCTGGCCATCGTGGCGAAGCCGAGGTCGCTGGGGTGCAGATGGTCGCCGGAGTCGTAGTCGGGGCGCAGGCGGCGCGGGTCGTACGGGTCGCGCAGGGCCTTGTCGAAGTCGGCCACCGCGTCGTACACCCGGCCCGCGCGGATCTGCGCGTTGATCTGCTGCCGTACGGCCTCCCGCGCGGGCGTCCAGCCCCGGTGGCCCCGGAACGGCATCAGGGTCGCCCCGACGACCTTCAGCCCGCGCGCGTGCGCCTCGCGGACCAGGGTGCGCAGACCGGTGAGGATGCGGTCGGGGCCGTCGAGGTGCGGGTCGCGCAGGATGTCGTTGATGCCGAGGTCGATGACGACCACCCTGACACCGGTCCGGGAGAGCGCGTCGCGCCCGAAGCGGCCGAGCCCGCTCTGGTTCTCCGCGGGGCGACCGAGCCCGTCGGCGAGGACCTGGTTGCCGCTGATGCCCTCGTTGACGACGCTGTAGCGCGGCAGCCGCTCCCCGCCGGCGAGCGCCGAGCGCAGCCGGTCGCCGAGGACGTCGGGCCAGCGGCGGTTGGCGTCGACGGTGGAGGTGATGCCGTCGGTGATGGAGTCGCCGAAGACGACGACCGTGCCGTCGGCCTCGTCGCCGAGCACGTCCAGCGCGGTCAGATACCGCCAGTACGGCGTCCGTTGGGTGTAGGGCTCGCCGGTGGAGTCCTCGGTGCGGTCCCCGGCGGCGACGTACGAGGTCTGCTGCGCGTGCGGGTGGTAGGTGACCGGCCCGGAGGGGGTGGGGGAGTACGTGGTGACGAGGACGTCCGTGTCATGGGGTACGACCAGGCGCACCGCGTCGCTGACGACCTGTTCGCCCGCGGGTATGACGACGCCGCTGGCGCCGCCGAAGGTGAGCCGCCGCATGGTGTCCGCGTCGGCCGCCGCGGTGGCGTCCCCGGCGGACAGCGCGATCGTGGCGTGGGTGATGTCCAGCGGTGTCTGGCCGTAGAGGTTGGACAGCGTGATCCGGGCACTCGTACCCCCGGCGTCCGCGTGGACGACGTTGCGCACGGAGCGGCCCGCGAGGCCGGCCGTCTCGGTGCCCGGCTCGCCGCCGACGGGGGCGCTCGCCCAGGAACCGACCCAGGTGCCGGCGGAGACGGGCGCGGCGGAGCCGTGGTGCGGGCGGTCGTCGGCGAGGGTGCCGCCGGCGGTGTGGTCGCCGGTCGCCGTGGTGACGTAGATCCCGGCGCTGACGGCCACCACCAGCGCGACGAGCCCGCAGAGCAGGGCGAGGTACTTCGTGCGGTGCGGGCGCGGTGCGCTGGGGTCCTGTGTGGGATGCGGTGTGCTGGGATGCGGTGCGCGGGGCTCCTCGGGGGTCCCGTCCTGCCGGCTGGTCACGCTGGTGCCGTTCTCCTCGGGCGAGGGAGCTCCGGGCTCCGGTCTTGATGAGTCCATGATGCTTCATGGGCCGGGCCGGACATCCGGCCCCTCGGGTGCAAGCCCCCGCCCGAACAGACGCCGGGAACTCCTGTTCCGTTCCGGGAGTCGGTCAGGAGAGGACAATTGTGCGCGGGATCACCGAACGGGTGGAGCTGATGGAACCTACCGAGACCGAGACCGCCGGGCCGGCCGCGTCGTACCGGACGATGACGGCCTTCACCCCGGCCGACGAGGAGCGCCGGCGCGGAGTGCGGCGCATGAAGCTCACCGCGACGGGCCTGCTGCTGTTCGTGGCCGTGGTCTACGTCCTGTCCAAGCTGGCCGGGAACGCGGGCGCCGGGGCCTGGGCGGACTACGTCTCCGCGGCGGCGGAGGCCGGCATGGTGGGCGCGCTGGCGGACTGGTTCGCGGTCACCGCGCTCTTCCGCCACCCCCTCGGGCTGCCGATCCCGCACACCGCGATCATCCCGACCAAGAAGGACCAGCTGGGCGTCTCGCTGGGCGAGTTCGTGGGCGAGAACTTCCTCTCCCAGGACGTCGTACGGCAGCGGCTGCGCGCCGTCGGCATCGGCGCCCGGCTGGGCGCGTGGCTGGCCGAGCCGGAGCACGCGGACCGGGTGACGGCGGAGCTGGCGACCGCGCTGCGCGGCGCGCTCACGGTGCTGCGGGACTCGGATGTGCAGGCGGTGGTGGGGGAGGCGATCACCCGGCGGGCCGGGGCGCGGGAGATCGCGCCGGGGCTCGGCAAGATGCTGGAGAAGGTCGTCGCGGACGGCGGTCACAAGCGGGCCGTGGACCTGGTGGTCTCGCGGGCCCACGACTGGCTGGTGCTGCACGGCGACAACGTGATGGGCGCCGTGCAGGGCGGGGCGCCCGGCTGGACCCCGCGGTTCGTGGACCGCAAGGTCGGCGAGCGGGTCTACAAGGAGCTGCTGCGCTTCTGCGCGGAGATGCGGGACATGCCGTCCCATCCGGCGCGCGGCGCGCTGGACCGTTTCCTCACCGACTTCGCCTCCGATCTCCAGTCGGACACGGAGACCCGTGCGCGGGTGGAGCGGCTCAAGGGCGAGGTGCTGGGCCGCGGCGAGGTGCAGGACCTGATCGCGTCCGCGTGGACGGCCGTACGGTCGATGGTCGTCGCGGCGGCGGAGGACGAGCGCAGCGAGCTGCGGACGCGGCTGCGGTCGGCGCTGCTGTCCCTGGGCGCGCGGATGGCGAGCGAGCCGAAGATGCAGGAGAAGGTGGACAGCTGGCTGGAGGGCGCGGCGGTGCACGTCGTGACGACCTACCGGGCGGAGATCACCTCTCTGATCACGGACACGGTGGCCGGCTGGGACGCCGAGCACACCACCCGGAAGATCGAGGCGCACATCGGGCGTGATCTGCAGTTCATCCGGATCAATGGCACGGTGGTGGGATCACTGGCGGGACTGCTGATCTTCACCGTGTCGCGGGCGGTGGGTGGCTGACGCGGCGTCGTCCGGCGCCTGGAACCGCGGCGCGGGGGTATCCGTCGTCCTGCCGTCCCTCCGCTGCGGGGGGCGTCCTCGACGAGGAGGGAGCCGATGACAGGAGCCGAGAAGGCGTCGCGGGGAGTCGGTGAGCCGGGCGGGACCGGCCGAACGGGTGAGGGTGGCGTTCCGGCGGGTGGCGGTGGCCGGGGTCTTGGGGATGCCGGTGGGCGGACCATCAGCACCGACATCCCGGCCCGCCTCGACCGTCTCCCCTGGTCCCGCTGGCACTGGACGATCGTGATCGGCCTGGGCACCGTATGGATCCTGGACGGCCTGGAGGTCACGGTCGTCGGCAACATCGCCAGCCGTCTGGCCGAACCGGGCAGCGGCCTGTCGATCACATCCGGCCAGATCACCGGCGTGGCCGCCGCGCTGTACGTCGCGGGCGCGTGCGTCGGCGCCCTGTTCTGGGGCCGGCTGACCGACCGTTACGGCCGCAGGAAGCTGTTCATGATCACCCTCGCGGTGTACCTGGTGGCGACGGCCCTGACCGCCGTCTCCTGGGAAGCCTGGTGGTTCTTCCTCTTCCGCTTCCTGACCGGCTTCGGCATCGGCGGCGAGTACGCGGCGATCAACTCCGCGATCGACGAGCTGATCCCGGCCCACTACCGCGGCCGCGTCGACCTGATCATCAACGGCAGCTTCTGGCTGGGCGCGGTGGGCGGCTCGCTGCTGTCCATCGTGGCGCTGAACACCGGCCTGCTGCCGGCGAACGTGGGCTGGCGGCTGACCTTCGCGCTGGGCGCCGTACTGGCGCTGGTGATCCTGCTGGTACGACGGCACGTCCCGGAGAGTCCGCGGTGGCTGCTGATCCACGGCCGGGACGAGGAGGCGGAGGAGATCGTCGCCGGCATCGAACGGCAGGTGGAGGCGGAGAAGGGCACCCGGCTGCCGGCGGTGGACGCGCGCCTGAGCATCCACCAGCGCAAGAGCGTCACCTTCGGGGAGATCGCCCGCACGGTCTTCGGGCAGTACCGCAAGCGCGCGGTGCTCGGCTTCTCCCTCTTCATCGGGCAGGCGTTCCTGTACAACGCGATCACCTTCGGCTTCGGCGCGATCCTGACGAAGTTCTTCGGGGTGCCGACGGATCGTACGGGCTACTACTTCGCGGTCATCGCCGTCGGAAACTTCGTCGGCCCGCTGCTGCTGGGCAAGCTGTTCGACACGGTCGGCCGCCGGGTGATGATCTCCTCGACGTACCTGCTGTCGGGCCTGCTGCTGTTCGGCACGGCGTGGCTGTTCGGCCGGGGCGTGCTCGACGCGACGACGCTGACGGCGTGCTGGTGCGCGGTCCTCTTCTTCGCCTCGGCGGGCGCGTCCAGCGCGTATCTGACGGTGTCGGAGATCTTCCCGATGGAGACGCGCGCGATGTCCATCGCCTTCTTCTACGCCCTGGGCACGGCGGCCGGCGGCGTCAGCGGCCCGCTGCTGTTCGCGGACCTCACCGGCACCGGCAGGGTCGGCGACACGGTCCTGGCCTTCTCCATCGGGGCGGCACTGATGTGCGCGGCGGGGCTGGTGGCGGCGGCGCTGGCGGTACGGGCGGAACGGCGCTCGCTGGAGGACGTGGCGAGGCCGCTGACGGCGGTGGAGGGGTGACGGCGGGGGAGCGGTGACGGTGGAGGGGCTGGGGCTGGGACTGGGCGCTGGGACGAGCAGAGGGCCGGGCTTACGGCGCGCCCGGCGACGCCTCTGCTCGTCCGTCGCGCCGGCTCCTCAGGCCGTTGCGGTCGGCGACGGCCCAGGAGGCGAGGGCGACGGCACCGGCGACGCCGAGGACGGAGGGCCAGGCGCCGACCTTCTTGGCGAGCGGGTGGGAGCCGGCGAAGGCGCCGACGTAGGCGGCGGTGAGCGCGCCCGCGGCGGCGTTCCCGGCCTGCTTGCGCCACTGCCGCGCGGCGGCGGCCCCGGCGACGGCGAGCACGGCCCCGCCGAGCGGCCGCCTCTTCGTCCACCGGGCGACTCCGTACCCGCCGACGAGCCCGCTCGCGGCGACGACAGCGCTGGGGATCCTGGCCATGCATGCCTCCGAATGTCGTAGAGGAGGCCGAGGCTAACGCGCAGGCGGACACGCTTACCTAACCTGAGTCGAGGGTTGTCAACTTTCCCTCTCCGAGCTATATAAATAGCCATAGGGCATCGCACCCAGCACCTGAACGAAGGGAGTGACCCGTGATGCTCATGCGCACCGACCCGTTCCGCGAATTCGACCGACTCGCGCAGCAGGTCCTCGGCAGCACCGCCCGTCCGGCCGCGATGCCGATGGACGCGTACCGTGCCGGTGACGAATTCCTGGTCCACTTCGACCTCCCCGGTGTCGATCCGGAGACGATCGAGCTGGACGTCGAGCGCAACGTCCTCAATGTCCGCGCCGAGCGCCGCAGCCCCGCCCCCGAGAACGCGGAGACGCTGGTCGCCGAGCGGCCGACAGGCACCTTCACCCGCCAGCTCTTCCTCGGTGACACCCTCGACACGGACCGCATCGACGCCTCCTACGAGTCCGGCGTCCTGACGCTGCGCATCCCGGTCGCCGAGCAGGCGAAGCCGCGCCGTATCCAGATCACCGGCGGGACCCCCTCCCGCAAGCAGATCGCAGGCTGACACCCCCGACGCGGGGCGGGACCCGAACCTCCGGAACCCCGGACCTCCGGAACCCCGGACCTCCGGAAGTCCGGAACCCCGGAACCCCGGAAGTCCGGAACCCCGGAAGCCCGGAACCCCGGAAGTCCGGAACCCCGGAAGCCCGGAACCCCGGAAGTCCCGCCCCGCGCCGGGCCGTCCGGCCCCGAACCCTGCCCACCCGTCCCGGCCTGGCCGCCCCGCGACGGGGTACGAAACCTCTGGATCAACCGGACGCCCGGCACCCGCCCGACGTGCCCCCGAGAAGGAGCCTTGACGATGACCACCCCGGCGACCACCGCGGCGCCCAAGCAGGCGACGAACGCGACGCTCAAGACGGCGAGGAGTACGGCGCCCAGGGCATCGGCCTCGATGGTGACTGCGGCGGTGCCCCTGCCGAAGCCGCACCCGAGCCCCGCCGACTCGGCGGCCTGGGAGAACCTGACCGAGGCCGTCCGCGAGGCGGGCCGCTACCCGACCCGGACGGAGGCCGAGCGCATCACCCGCATCGTCCTGTCCGCCCTCGGCAGCCACGTCACCGGCGACGAACGCGTCGCCCTGGCCCGGTCCCTGCCCCCCGAGGCCGGCCGCCTGATCGCCGCCCAGATCCCGGTCCCCGAGCCCCTGACGGCCCGCGAGTTCGTGGACTCGGTATCCACCCGGATCCCCGACTCGACCCCGGCAACCGCCCGCTGGGACGTCAGCTCGGTCCTGACCACCCTCTCCACCAAGCTCCCCCCCGACCTGACCGACCGCATCCTCTCCCAACTGCCGCCTGGCTACGCCCTGTTGTTCGGGAGGGCGGAACTGGCGACTGCCGGGTGACCGTAATCCGTGGGTGCCGCAGGCGTGTACCGGCCTCACGTGCATCCCAGCCGGATGCACTCGGATTAAGGGGGCGGCGGAACCGCTGAGGGCACCGACCAGGAGCACGACATTCCCGACGCTCGTTAGCTGTGCGTCGGGCACGGCGCACAGCATGAGATGGCGCAGATGGGACGCCTCCGCGGTGGCAGCTCTGCTCCTCTCGGGACCGTACCGTGTCGGCCTGGGCCTTTCGGCAGTCCCGCCACTCAGTGGGCGGGACTGCCGAAGCGTGGGCGCGGGTGGTCATGAACGAGACCAACGCCCGGAAGCAATGGCCCCCCGGCTCAAGCGGGCGGCCGCGGCGCTGGAGCGGGGCAGAGGTGCCGAAAGTGATGCCAACCGGCAACGTCGGCTTCAGCACGCCGGCCTGAAGGAGTGCGCGGTCGGACTGATCGCGGAGCTGCTCCACTGGACAGCCGCACGGGATACGACCTGGACGACGTCCACCGACCAGGAACATGCATGACGAATCCGAAGCAGGCGCGGCATGACGGCAGGGCGGTTCCGTACCGTCCGGTGGCGGATCAAGACACCCACTGCCCTGCCGGCTGTCACTTCAGGGCTGCCCGCAGTACGGCGCCGGCGTCATCTGCCGCTCCTTCCTCATGCAGCTCCGCCGCAACCCTCATCACAGACCCGTCTTCCTGGTCGCGGCCATAGACGTGGATCAGGTTGTCTGCCAGGTGATCGCGATTCTGCTGCCTCAGCTCCACGATGACCAGTGCGGTCTCGGCGGGGCCCAGCAGTTCGGTGGTGCCGCGCCGGAGGAGGGCCAGGGCTTCGTCCGGCTGGCCAGTGCTGTCCAGCTCGCGTGCCTGTGCCGCCAGCTGCCGTGCCACGGCCACTTCCTTCTGGCTCCGCTGCCGGTCCCGCTGGTGGCGGGGGACCGGCAGCGGAGTCCGGCGAGCCTTGGCCATGGCTAGGCACGCTTGCGGGCCGGCCTCGGACGTCTCCAGGGCCTGCATCTTGGCCCGCAGTCCGGCAATCTCCTGGCGGAGGGATGCCACCAGAGCGGCGGTGTCTTCCTGCTCCTTCTCACGGGCCACGCACGCGGAGCAGGGGGCGTTGGGCTGAGCGGTGAGCGAATCGATTCGCCCGCCCAGCTCAACGCAGGACGTGCAGCCCCGCCTTTCGCCGTCTGCGCTGGTGCGCAGATCCTGCAATGCCTCAAGGGTGATGTCGACCTGGACGCCGCCGACAGTGGCGCACAGGCAAGCCTCCCTATAGAGGTCATCGATAAATTTCCGGCTCGGGATCCGGGGATCAAGGCTGGCAAACCGGGACAAAGAAGTGGAGTTGGTGTCCAGCAGTTCCGCCAGCTTCGCCTGTGTCGGCGGCATGCCACCGAACTTGGCGGAATCCTGCGTCCACAACAGGACCAGCAAACGCCTGATGGCAAGGGCGAGTTGCTGCTTCCGTGGAAGGCTGTCACCGGCGAGCGGTCTTATGAGCCAGCGCGGCATGGGCGTGCGGCTTCCCTCCGGCGGTGCTCCTGATGGCACGTGTTTCCTCCCTGAGATGCGCAGGCGTCAATTGCGCGGATGCCTGCCGAACGGCCCTGTGGCCTGGCTCCGATCTTGCAATTGTGCCCGACGGCAGCTGAATCAACCACACGATTCAGCTTGCTTTCTGACGGGCCAACTTGCCATTCAGCGAGCAAGTCGGGCTTGGGTATTTGCTTTACCCGGGCAAGCGGGGAAAGGGCTGGACTTTCGCAGTGCTCGTCGTGTGAAGTGTTGAACGAGCCGCCAAGGGTCAGGGGTTGCGGAGTTTACGTGGGTATCGCCCATGTTTGGCTGGGCTGCCGCACAACCCGAGGGGGGTAGCGTGTCCGCTGGGCAAGCTGATGAATTCACGGAGGTCTGCTGGTGGAAGAAATCCCGTCTTATCAGGACAAGAAGTTCGGAACCATGGCGAGGGCCGCGCTGTGGCTGATCTCTGAGGTGGGGGTAGGCGAGATCTTCACCAAGGCGCAGTTGCGCGAGGCGTTTCCCGACGTAGCGCAGATCGACCGCAGGCTCCGCGACCTGCGGGATCACGGCTGGCGTATCGACACCAGCCGCGACGACCCCGAGCTGCGCCAGCAGGAACAGCGGTTTGTGATCAGGGGCGCCGACGTCTGGATCCCTGGCAAGTCGAAGGCGCCTAAGCACAAGGCGAGTCTGACCGCTGCCCAGCGGGCGAAGGTTCTCCACGACGACAATCACCTGTGCCGCTCTTGCGGCATCGGGGCCGGCGAGGCGTACGAGGACGGCGGCGGCGTCGAGCTTGCCAAGCTCAATGTCTCCCGGCGTAAGGTGCTTCACTCCGCCGGGACCGTGGAGTACCAGCTCATCACCGAGTGCAAGAGGTGCGGCACCGGCGGCGGCCCCGACCGGGAGGTCGACCTCGGAGCGCTGCTGGAACTGGCTGAGTCTCTCTCGCCGTTGGAGCAGCGTCTCTTCGCCAAGTGGATCGAGGCCGACCAGCGTTCCTTCAGCCCGCTTGAGAAGGTATGGGGCATCTACCGGACGCTGCCCCAGCAGTCGCGTACGGCGGTGGCGGAGGCCATCGACGAGATGACCGGCTGATCCAGAAGGACCGGCAAGAGCAGCTGACAGGACCGGCGACAGAAAGGGACGGGGAAAAGACATGGTGCGGGACTTCCCGCCGCCACCGCGCGCGGAATACTTCAGTAAGCTGATCAAGAAGAGGGTAGAGGAGGCGAAGTCGACCGGCGGTACCCGGGAGACCGTCACGGTCGACTGGAATGGGCAGCAGCTCCATGTCGACGTGATCGACCTGCCGTTGAACGACCTCTACCTCAACCCTGGTACGCACAGGATCCGGGCCCAGCGCACTCACAAGCCCGACCAGGATCAGAACCTGGACAAGGATCCGTTCGGCGAGGCCGGCCAGGACTACCTGCGCTGGCTGCTCCAGGCCCTGCCGTCCGATCCTGAACTCCGCGACCCGGCCTTCGAGAAGCTGAAGGAAGACCTGCGGGAGTTCGGCCAGAACGACCCCGGACTGGTCACCCACCACGGCGTGCTGGTGAACGGCAACACGCGCGCGGTTGCCCTGCGCGAGCTCGGCAAGCAGTCGATGCGGGTGGGTGTACTCCCCTCGTCGTTTACCCAGGCCGACATCGACGCCGTAGAGCTGGCGCTTCAGCTCCGCCAGGACCAGCGGCGTGACTACTCGTACATCAACCGGCTCCTAGCCATGGAGGAGCAGGCGGCGCTGGGGCGGACGCCGGAGCAGATCGCCAAGGAGTTCCGGATCAGGCCGGCGACTTACCACCAGGAGCGGTGGATCCTCAGCGTGATCAAGGAGCTGAACGGCCGCAGCGCCAGTGGCGGGGGTGTCGCGCTGCGGCTGGTGGACTGGGAGGGGGCACAGGAGCGCCTCAAGGAACTCCAGAGGCTCTATGTGAAGCTGGAGAACCTGGACCGGGACCAGGCTGAGATTCTGAAGGAGCGGCGCCTCGCGGCGATCCTGCTGAACTTCTCGAAGACCGACGTGCGCCACATCGACGAGGTCTTCCTGGAGGAGGGGTATCTGGAGGACGTGCTGCCGCCGGAGCTGGCGGACAGCGGAACGGCGGCGCAGCCTGAGGCGGTCTCCATTCCCGGGCTGGGCCTCGACGTGCCGGCCGCCTCGTCGGCCGTATCGGCGGCCCGTGCTCTGAATGACCGCATTCTCCGCGCAGCTGCCACCGTCCGTAATACGGCGGCGGGACTGCCCGACAGCGAGAAGGCGTCGGCTCAGGCGCTGCTCGACCAGGCCAGGGATGCCTTCGACAAGGCGATCGACAAGCACGGCCGGGACGCGCGGGTCCGCAAGCGCAAGCAGCTCGCGCCGGCCCGGCTCGCGGACGCGTGCGCCAATATCGACCAGTGCGTCTTCGAGCTGGTCCAGGCCCGTACCTCGAACAGTCTGGATGAAGAGGCCTTCGACGAGGCCGTGCTCAAGCTCCAGGGCAGTCTGCGCAAGCTCGCCCAGCAGGCCGGGCGCGGCATCCCGAACCCCGGCGACGGTGTTTCCTGGCTCCTCGCCGCCGCCACTGTGGAGGGCTCTCGGTGACGGAAACGTCCCTGCACCTGGGGTTCGACGACGCGCGCACCCGCGTCGTTCTGCGGACCACTGACCAGTACCGGCAGGATCTCGTCCAGCTGGCCGCCCGGTTCCGTACCGGCGGCCAGCTGGGCCCGCACTCCGCTTCTGTCGTCCTGGACGACCTCCTGGCGAATCTGGCCTTTCTCAGCGGCTGGCCCGACCCTGCTGGTGTTGAGTGGGCTCCGGAGCTCCGGAACCTCGTTTCCGGAGTGGTCAGGGATTCACGGCTCGTCGAAGAACGGCTGACGGACGCCGGAGCACCTGCGGAGATTGCCGCTGACGAGGTGCTGGGCATGCTCGGCGACACCTGGAAGGAAGACCTCAACACCTTCCAGCGCCGGGACGTCGCCAAGCTGCTGTCCCTCGGACATGGGGCGAACTTCAGCGTCCCCGGTGCCGGCAAGACGCGTGTAGCGCTCGCGGTGTATGCCGCCCAGCGGGCCAGAGGGGGCGTCAGCAGGCTCCTGGTCGTATGCCCTAAGTCGGCTTACGAGTCCTGGCGTTATGAGACCGCCGTCTGCTTCACCTACCCCTTGCGTACCCACGTCCTCGACGGCTCTCTGGATGAGTGGGCGGAGGTCCTCATCGTCAACTATGAGCGTCTGGACCGTTCGCTGTCCCTGCTCGCGAGCTGGCTGAAGTCCGCACCTTCGATGATCGTGCTCGACGAGGCACACCGTATGAAGCTCGGTGCACGCGGCACCTACGGCGCCGCGTGCATGGCGCTCGGGCCGCTCGCGGAGCGCCGGCTGATCCTGACCGGGACGCCGGCGCCGAACGGCTCCAAGGACCTGGAAAACCTTATGGGCTTCGTCTGGCCGGGGCACGGCCAGCGCGCGGTCACCCGGGCGGTGGCCGGCGGCGATCTCGCTTACGCGAGTACGGTCCTGAGGCCGCTGTTCACGCGGACGACCAAGCAGGAGCTCGGCCTGCCGCCGATGACCCTGCGGATGCGCTATGTCGACATGCCGGATCTGCATGCCGAGATCTACAGCTCTCTGGTAGGCGGTGCGGCCGCCGGCACCGCACGCGACGACCTCAGCGGGCTCGGCAAGACGGCACTGCGTCTGCTGATGGCGGCGACGAGCCCGGCCCTGCTGCTGGAGGGGGCCACCAAGCATGAGCCGCTTGCCTATCAGCTTCCTCCGCTGGAGATTCCGGCCGGCAGCTCGTTGTACTCGCTGATGCAGAATCTTCCGGACTACGAGCTGTCCCCGAAGTACAAGGAAGCGCTGGCGATCGTCGCCGAGAACGCGGCGCAGGGCCGCAAGACGCTGGTCTGGACGACCTTTGTGCGCAGCCTGACCACCTTGGCGCAGATGCTGGAGAAGTACAGCCCGGCTGTCGTCTACGGAGGCACGCCCGACCGGGAGGAGCAACTGCGCCGCTTCCGCGAGGATCCCAGCTGCATGGTGCTGATCTCCAACCCGGCGACACTCGGAGAGGGAATCAGCCTTCATCACGTGTGCCACGACGCGGTCTACGTGGACCGGGACTTCATGGCCGGACGCTACCTCCAGAGCCTCGACCGGATCCACCGGCTGGGGCTCGCCCCGGATACGGAGACGAGGGTGACCGTGATCGCAGCACGCAAAACGATTGATGAAGTGGTCGAGATACGGCTGGACCAGAAGCTCGAGTTCATGGGCAAGATCCTTGATGACCCCACGGTCCAGCAACTGGCGGACCTGGAGGAGGAGCCCTCTGTAGCGGCTGGTCTGGCACCTGGTGACATCGAGGCGTTGCTCCGGCATATCGGCCGCGGCTGAGAGCCAGGCGCCCTTGACGGACTACTTCAGACGATGCCCGGCTGCATCACTTGCCACGATGTCTGGTGAGTGAGATCACAGGGGCATGAAGTGTTCCCTGATCTCAGCCCTGGCCTGACCGGCGGCCAGGGCTGGGACAGTGGGAGACTCGTGGGTGCGATGTGCTCGAGAGCCAGCAAGTGACCGCTGGTCTCTGGGACACTTGGGATCCGTTTTGAGTCACCCCTGGAAGGAACCTTATGAGCGCCAGCGGTCGTGAGCGTCCGCAGTTCGCCCGGTCACTGACCTCAGTGGAGATCTGTGCCGGCGCGGGCGGGCAAGCCGTTGGGCTGCATAACGCGGGGTTTGACCACCTGGCCCTCCTTGAGTGGGACCCGCATGCGGTGGAGACCCTGCGAGCGAACGTGGGCGGCTGGCCTGGCTGGAGCGAGGAACGGGCCAGGGCCCTCCGGCCGGCGGACGTACGGGAATTCCTCAAGCCCGGTGGAGTCGGGAATCCCGGAATCAAGAAGACCGAGCTGGGCCTGCTGGCGGGCGGCGTGCCCTGCCCGCCTTTCTCGCTGGCTGGCAAGCGGCTGGGGAAGGATGACGAACGGGACCTTTTTCCGGATGCTCTGAGGATCGTCGATGAGCTTATGCCGGAAGCGGTCATGATCGAGAATGTCCGGGGAATTCTGGAACCCCCGGAGGTGTTTATCGACTATCGCAGGGACATCCTGGGTAATCTGCGGGACCTCGGCTATGCGGTTCCTGAAATCAAGGCGAGCTGGTCGGCGGAGAAACAGGATCTCGCCATGCGGAAGGTCTGGCGCCGGATTGACGCAAGTAAATTTGGTGTCCCTCAGCTGCGGCCGCGAGCCATTCTGGTCGTAATTCGTAAGGATGTGCTTGAGCGGTCAGGCCATGAATTTGTTTGGCCGTCCAGAATCGAGGGCAAGCAGGCTACGGTAGTCGACGAGCTTGCCGCCAGCATGGAGGAGCGCTGCAAGAAGTTCTGGACGAAGAACAAGCACGGAGAGCGTGCGAAGCCTGGGGAGCGTACCGGGAAGGACGTCTACCAGGAGTGGCTGCGCAAGGCTTCCAGGGCGGCGGAGACCGGCAGGGGGGTCGCGCCGACCCTCGTCGGCGGGTCGAAGAAGCATGGTGGTGCGGACCTCGGACCGACCAGGGCCAAGAGGGCGTGGGAAGCGCTCGGCGTGGATGGCATGGGCATCGCCAATGACCCTGATAGCTGCGACCCGGAACGGGACCTTTTCCGTCCTGCGGGACCGATGCTCACGGTGGAACAGGCTGCCCTGATCCAGGGATTCCCGGCCGACTGGAAATTCCAGGGCAGGAAGACCGCAAGATACCGCCAGGTCGGTAATGCATTCCCGCCTCCGGTTGCTGAGGCGGTAGGACGGGCGATTGTGGCGGTTCTGCGTCCGGAGCACCGTGACGAGTTTCTCCGTGACTACGCGCCGGACACGCAGGATGCTTCCGCTGACCTGCTGCAGCAAGAACAGATGACTTTTCCTGTGTCAGTCGGGCTGGACACTGATTCCGCGTCGTTGACTCACTGCCGTGGCGATCGTGTTGGCGCAAATGTCTGACGGTTCGTGCTCCCAGAAGCGGAGCACGAGCCACCCGGCTTCTTTGAGGCGTTCGTCGGTGTCGCGGTCGCGCGCGACATTCTGGAGCACCTTTTCCGACCAGTAACCCGAGTTGGTCCTGGGCGGAACGTAGTGCTCAGGGCAGCCGTGCCAGTAGCAGCCGTCGATGAATACGGCTACCTTCGCCGGACGGAACACGAGGTCCGCTGTCCGGCGAAGGTCCGGCAAGGGTCGTGCGGCGACGCGGTAACGCAGGCCCTGGGCATGGACCAGTCGCCGGACCAGTCGCTCAGGCTTCGTGTCCCGGCTGCGGATCGCCTGCATATTGCGGCGCCGCGCCGCGGATGAGGCCCAGGAGCCTTCCGGCGCTACCCACGGAGAGTCTTCGGACACCCTGCAAGCCTAGCCTGGGCTGCTTACGCCCCATGACACTCGGCGTAGTTCCTCTCCGCCCCGCACCAGCACTCCGCCCCCCTCCCCGGTGGCCATGCCATCGCGCGGCCCCTTGCGGCGAGGGTTGTGGCGTATTGGGGGAGGAGGGTCGGGTCGTCCGGGGTGGTTGCTTCGGAGGCGGCGAAGGCTTCGTAGGAGGGGACCGTGCCGGTGACGATGCCGAGGTTGCCGGTGCCGGAGGTGGAGAGTTCGCGGAGGGAGGACTCTATGGTCGCGAGGTGGGCGGCGTGGGAGGGGTACTCCGTGGCGAGGGCCGGGTAGGCCGTCAGGAGTTCGGCCAGTTCCGGGGCCGGCCAGTGGAGGACGGCGACCGGGAAGGGGCGGGAGAGGGCCTCGCGGTAGGCGCCCAGTTCCGTGCGCAGGCGGGAGATCTCGGCCTCCAGCTCGGCCGGGTTGTCCGAGCCGAGGGACCAGACGCGCTTGGGGTCGTGCAGCTCGTCCAGGGTGACCGGCGCGGTGTGCAGGGTGTCGGCCAGGGTGTCCCAGTCGTCGTGCGGCAGGCCCCGCATGCGGCGGACGCGGTGGCGGCCGTAGAGGAGCGGGTGGAGGTGGGCCGGGGGTTCCGCGGCGTCCGGGAGCAGCAGGCGCGCCGCCTGTGTGAACGTCTCCTCCGCCGACTCCAGCTCGTCGTGGGACTCCAGGGACTCCGCGATGATCACCCAGGGGCCGGGCTCGCGCGGGGCCGTCGTACGGATGCCCTCGATGATCGCCCGTGCCTCGGCCTCATGGCCGTACTCCCAGAGGTTGGCCGCCTTCAGGGCCCGTACCAGCGACGGGTTCTCCAGGGTGGCCGGGGTGGACAGCAGGCGGTCGTAGAGGGTGGTGGCGGCGGGGCGGTCGCCGGACAGCTCCAGGTGGGCCGCCGCCCGCAGGAGCAGGGCCTCGGCGTCCTCCGGGTACAGGCCGGCGGTCCGCTCCAGGCGTGCCGCTTCGGCGGTGTGGTCGACGTTCTCGGCAGGCGTGTCGGGGCGCATGGGGGACACCGTACTGCCGGGCGCCGACAAACGTCAGGGCGGTCCGGTGGGGGTGATCCCTGAGGGGGACACCTCGCATATACCGGCCTCTGTAGGGATATACCGGTCCGTCGGGCCCCGGTCACCCGGTCCGTCGGGCCCCCGTCACCCGGTCCGTCGGGCGGCCGTACAGCCCCCTCACCCCGGCCGTACAGGAGCACTCGACCCCGGCGGCCATACGGAACCCCACGTCCCCGCCCCAGGGGACCACTCACCCCCTGTCACACAGGACCACTCGCTATCTTCTGTGCCTACAGCGACATCCGTGCGGGCATCCGGTCCGTGCGGACATCTGGACGTGGGGTCGGGATGCGGGTGACGGGCGAGCTGGTCCACGTCGAGCCGGAGGGGCGGGAGGCGGGCCGGACGGGGGAGGAGCCCGGAGCGGGTGCGCTGCCCCGGTACTGGCCGCTGCTGCTCGTCGGGGCCGCCGTCGTGCCCGGCACCCTGCTCTTTCTCGTCGGGCGGTGGGGGGACGCGCCGGCCGCGCAGGCGTGGCGGACCGTGTGCCTCGCGGTGACCGTGCAGGCGCTGCCTTTCCTGCTGCTCGGTACGGCCCTGTCCGGGGCGATCAACGCCTTCGTGCCCGAGCGGGTGTTCCGGCGCATGCTGCCCCGGCGGCCCCTGCTCGCCGTACCCGTGGCGGGGGTGGCGGGGGTGGTGCTGCCGGGATGCGAGTGCGCGTCCGTGCCGGTGGCCGGCAGCCTCATCGGGCGGGGGGTCACCCCGGCCGCCGCCTTCGCCTTCCTGCTGTCCGCGCCGGCCATCAACCCCGTCGTCCTCACCGCCACCGCGATCGCCTTCCCCGGCAACCCCGCCATGGTGCTGGCCCGGCTGCTCGCCTCGCTCGCGACGGCCGTCGTGATGGGGTGGCTGTGGTTGCGGTTCGGGCGCAGCGAGTGGCTCAGGCCGGCCGTACGGCACACCGGGCACCAGGTGGGGCACAGCCGGTGGGACGAGTTCCGGGCCGGGTTCCAGCACGACTTCCTGCACGCCGGCGGGTTCCTGGTGCTCGGCGCGATGGCCGCCGCCACCTTCAACGTCGGGGTTCCGCGCTCCGTGCTCGCCACCTTCACCGGGACGCCCTGGCTGTCCGTGATCTTCCTGGCGGCCCTCGCCGTGCTGCTCGCCGTCTGCTCCGAGGCGGACGCCTTCCTCGCCGCCTCGCTGACCGGGTTCCCCCCGGTGGCGCGGCTGGCGTTCATGGTGGTGGGCCCCATGGTCGACCTGAAGCTGATCGCCCTCCAGGCGGGCACGTTCGGGCGGGCCTTCGCCGTACGGTTCTCCGCCGCCACCCTCGTCGTCGCCGTCGTGTGCAGCGCGCTGATCGGAGGTGCCCTGCTGTGAAGCGGACGCTGCAATCGGGGCTGCTCGTGCTGTGCGGGCTCGGCCTGCTGCGCATCTCCCTCGTCACCGACCTGTGCCTCAGATACGTCAAGGAGAGCATGCGGCCCCTGCTCATCGCCTCCGGGTGCGTGCTGGTGCTGCTCGGAGTCGTCAGCGCGGTGCTCGACCGGAGGCGGCGGAAGCGGGAGTACGGCGGCCACGGGCGCGATCACGCAGACAGTCACAGTCACAGTCACGGCCACGGCCACGGACATGGGCACTCCGACGGCCATGGCCATGAACACGGCGACGGCCACGGGCACGATCACTCCCATCTCCCCCGCGTCGCCTGGCTGTTGCTGCTCCCCGCGCTGAGCCTGCTTTTCTACGCCCCGCCCGCCCTCGGCGCCTACACCGCCTCCCGGCAGCCGCCCAAACCCGTCGCCCCGCAGAGCGAGTTCGCGCCGCTGGCGGCCGTCTCGCCGCTGCCGATGACCCTGTCCGACTTCACCAGCCGGGTCCAGCAGGACCGCTCGCGGGCCATCAAGGGGCGTACCGTCCTGATGACCGGCATCGTCACGCCGCACGGGAACGGCAGCTGGGACCTCACCCGGATCATCATCAACTGCTGTGCGGCGGATGCCCAGTCGGTGAAGGTACGGGTCTACGGCGGTCCCGTGCTGCCCGCCAACACGTGGGTCACGGTCACCGGGACGTGGCACCCCGGCGGCACCCTGGGCACCGCTTCCGCGGCGGTCGCGCTGGACGCCCGTACCGTCGAGAAGGTGCCCCGGCCCATCAACGGCTACCAGGACGCCCTCCCGCTGCCCACCACACGCACCTCCTGAAAGGAATGGGGCGGGGGCGAACCGGCCGTCATGACAAGGGAGTTGGTCCTGCCCTCCCGCCGGTCTGCTTGCCCTCCCGCAGCGCCAGCACCCCGATCGCGCCCGTCGTCGCCAGGGCCGCCGAGACCAGCAGGGCGAGGTTCATGCCGTGGGCGAGGTGGCCGCCGGAGGTGGCGAGGGCGATGGTGAGGGCGACGCCGACGCTGGAGCCGATGTAGCGCAGGGTCTGCTGCGCGCCGGAGCCCATGGCGGCGCGGGCGCGGGGGACGGAGTCGACGGCGAGGAGCGGGAGGGCGCCGTTGAGGAGGCCGCTGCCCAGTCCGCCGATGATCAGACCGGGGAGCAGCCGGGTCCAGGAGCCGGAGCCGATGGCGCCGAGCAGGGTCAGGGCGCCGGCGGCGTGCAGGGCGAAGCCCAGGGCGAGTTGGCCGCGCGGGGGGACGGGCAGGCGTTTGACCTGGAGGGCGACCGTGCAGCTCAGGCCGGACCAGAGCAGCAGCAGACCGGCCGTGGCGAGCGGGGAGAGGCGCATCGTCTGCTGGGCCACCGCGGGCAGATAGCTGAAGACGCCGATCACCGCGAGGCCCGTGAACAGGCCGCCCGCCGAGGAGGCCAGGAAGCGGGCGTGGCGCAGCAGGCTCAGGTCGATCATCGGGGTGCGGGAGCGCCGTTCGACGGCGACGAAGACGGCCAGCAGCGCCACGGCCGCCGCCAGGAGCAGCCCCACCGGTGCCCGCAGCCAGCCGTCCCGGCCCAGCGTCAGCGCCGCGACCAGGGAGATGAGGGCGAGTCCGAAGATCAGCGCGCCGGGTATGTCCGGACGGCCGCCGCGGGGGGCGCGGGACTCGGCGAGGGTGCGGGTGCCGAGCGCGGCCAGCAGCAGGGCGAGGGCGCCGAGGACGCCGTAGCCGGCGCGCCAGTCGGGCAGTGAGGCCGCGATCAGGGGGCCCGTCGCGATGCCGCCGCTGACGAACGCGCCCCACACGCCGGTCGCGTGCAGCCGGCCGCGCGGGCTGGGGAAGGCGTGCACGATCAGGCCGAGGGCGCTGGCCAGCAGGGCCGCGCTTGCCGCGCCCTGGGCGATGCGGGCCAGGGTGAACTGCCAGGTCGAGGTGGTCAGCGCGCCGAGGGCGGTGGTCAGACCGAGGGCCAGGGTGCCGGCGAGGAAGACCCGGCGGCGGCCGTAGTCGTCGGCGAGGCTGCCGGCCACCAGGAGCAGGGCGGCGAGGCCCAGCGGGGTGCCGTTCAGGAGCCAGGCCTGGCCGGAGAGCGGGGTGTGCAGGGCGGCCGCCGTCTGCGGGAGCGTGACCATCGGGGCCGTGTAGTTCATCAGGGTCACGGCGGTCGCCGCGCTGACGAGGGCGAGGGTGGCGCGGGGGCGGGCGGGGGAGGGTGCGATGCCGTCCGGTTCCGGGGGCGGGGCTCCGCCGGTGCGCGCCGCGCGTGACCCGCGGGAGCCGCCCGGCCCCGGCGCGTCGCGAGCTCCGCGCACCACCTCCTGCACTCCATGCGCCTTTCGCGCCTCGCCCACTGCGGCGGAATCGGGCCCGGTCATGGCAAGTCCTCAGTTCGGTCAATGAACCTAGCTGTCCCGGCCACCGTAACACCGTCGGTTCGGTGACTGAACCGAACGTCGGAAAGTGGCTACAGTGGAGGGCATGGCACTGGGCAAGGACTACGCGACACAGGAGTGCTCCATCGCCCGCGCGCTGGAGATCGTCGGCGAGCGCTGGACGCTGCTCGTCGTCCGGGACGCGCTCTACGGCGTACGGCGCTACAACGACTTCCTCGTCCACCTCGGCATCCCGCGCGCCGTCCTCGCCGCCCGGCTCCAGACGCTGACCGCGGAGGGGATCCTGGAGAAGCGCCGGTACCAGGAGTCGCCGCCGCGCGACGAGTACGTGCTCACCGAGCGCGGCATCGCCCTGTGGCCCACCCTGCGCGCCCTCGCCGCCTGGGGCTGTGACCATGTCGTCGGCGTCCGGCTGCGCTACTTCCGGCACGCCGGGTGCGGCGCCGAGATCGGGCCGTACGCCGCATGCGTCCGGTGCGGAACCGTCGTGCCGGCCGGCGACGTCGTCATGGAGCCGGGCCCCGGACTCGATCCGGACCCGGCGGACCCGGTCAGCCGCGCCCTGCTCAAGCCGAAGCGGCTGCTGGAGCCCATGGAGATCGAACAGGCGTAGAACAGGCGGACGGTGAACGGCGCCCGGCGAACAGGCATAATCGAGCGGGCACCGTCGAGTGCCGGCCAAGCGCCGATCGGAGACGATCAGGGAGGGGGGATGACGATGAGCCGGACCATGAGCCGCGGAACCGGCCGTGCCGTCGCGTTCCTGCTGGCCCCCCTGCTCTTTCTGCTTCCCCTCGCGATCCTCGACACCGGCGGCCTGACCACCGCCGTCGCCCTCGCCGCGACGGCCGCCGCCGGTTCCGCGCTCGCCCTGTGCACCCTGATCGCCGCCGGCTGCGCCCCCGCCGTGCCGCCCACCCGGATCCGTACGGCGATACGCGACCGCGCCCGGCGCACGGCCTTCCTGCCCCAGCGTGATCCCGACGCGCGCGGCCGCCGCAGGCCGCGGGCGCCCGGACGGACCCTTCCGGCGACCGCCGCGTAGGGCCCGTATCCCCCGTATTTCCCGGCCCCGCGCGGGTCGTCCTGCCGATATCTCCTTTTTCCGGCACGACGAGACCCCCGGAGGGCTCACCCATGTCCGTCTTCTCCGTGTTCGCACACCTGGTCGAGCGGCTCGCCGACCTGCTCGCCCCGCTCTGCCACGGCTCCGCGACCGCCGCCGCGATCGTCCTGTTCACCGCGCTCGTACGACTCCTCGTCCACCCCCTCTCCCGCGCCGCCGCGCGGGGGCAGCGGGCCCGCGCCGCGCTCCAGCCGAGGATCGCGGAGCTGCGGAAGCGGCACGCGAAGGACCCCGAGCGACTGCGGTCGGCGATCATGGAACTGCACACCGCGGAACAGGTCTCGCCCCTGTCCGGCATCCTGCCGAGCCTGCTCCAGCTCCCCGCGTTCTTCCTCCTCTACCACCTCTTCTCCAGCACCTCCGGCAACGCGCTGCTCGCCCACCGGCTGTTCACGGCGCCCCTCGGCGGCCGCTGGGCCGACGCGCTCGCCGGCGGCGGGGTGTTCGGCGGCGCCGGACTGGTCTACCTGGGCCTCTTCGCCCTGGTCGCGGGCGTCGCCACCGTCAACTACCTGCGGACGAAGCGGCAGCTCGCGCAGAACCCGGTCATGGCCGCCGGTGGCGGGGAGCCGGTGCCGGGGCTCGGGGCGGTCGGCAAGGTGATGCCGTTCCTGTCCTTCCTCACGCTGGTCAGCGTGGCCGTCGTACCGCTCGCCGCCGCGTTGTACGTCGTCACCAGTACGACGTGGAGCGCGGTGGAGCGGGCCGCGCTGTACCGGCAGTCGTAGGCGCGCGACCCGGAGTTACGGTCCAGTACGTGAACAGGGTCTTGCCGGGTGGACGGTGTGCTTGGAGGATCGTCCAGCCCTGCCGATGGCTGCACCCGTCGGCCGGGCGCCCGCGATCGAGGGAGATGGTGACCCATGAAGCTGCTGCGAGTCGGTGCGGCGGGGGCCGAGCGGCCCGCGCTGCTCGACGCCGACGGAACCTTGCGCGACCTGTCCCCGCTCGTGACCGACATCGACGGGGCGCTGCTTGCCGACGCCGCCGCGCTCGGGCGGGTGCGGGAGGCGGCCGCCGCCGGTGAACTGCCCGTCCTGGACGCGGCGGGGCTCCGGATCGGGCCGCCGCTCGGGCGGATCGGGAAGATCGTGTGCATCGGGCTGAACTACCACGACCACGCGCGTGAGACCGGCGCCGAGCCGCCCGCCGAGCCGGTCGTCTTCTTCAAGGCGCCGGACACGGTGGTCGGGCCGGACGACACCGTGCTGGTGCCGCGCGGCTCCGCCAAGACCGACTGGGAGGTGGAGCTGGCCGTCGTCATCGGGCGCACGGCGCGCTATCTGGAGTCGGCCGAGGAAGGACTCGCGCATGTCGCCGGGTACGCGGTCGCGCACGACGTCTCCGAGCGGGAGTTCCAGATCGAGCGGGGCGGGACCTGGGACAAGGGCAAGAACTGCGAGACGTTCAACCCGCTCGGGCCGTGGCTGGTGACCGCGGACGAGGTGCCCGATCCGCAGCGGCTGTCGCTGCGGCTGTGGGTCAACGGGGAGCTGAAGCAGGACGGCACGACGGCGGAGCAGATCTTCCCGGTGGGCGAAGTGGTGCGCTACGTCAGCCAGTTCATGACGCTGTACCCCGGTGACGTGATCAACACGGGGACACCGGCCGGAGTGGCGATGGGGCATCCCGAGCCGAAGCCGTACCTGCGCGCCGGGGACGTGGTGGAGCTGGAGGTCGAGGGGCTGGGGCGGCAGCGCCAGGAGTTCAAGGACGCGTAGCGCTCCGCTGGGATGGCCGGGGGGTGTGAGTCCGCCGGGACGGTCGGTGGAGCGCGGCTTCGTCCGGGGTGGCCGGGGGTGTGGCTTTGTCCGGGGTGGCCGGGGGGGCTCTGCCGGGGTGGCCGGGGGAAGTGGCCTCGTCGGGACGGTCGGAGGGGTGCGGCTTTGCTGGGGTGGCGGGCGATGCGGCTCCGCCGGGACGGCCGGGGGTGTGGCTCTGCCGGGATGGTCGGGGGGTGTGGCTCTGCCGGGTCGGTCGGAGGGGTGTGGCTTTGTCCGGGGTGGCCGGGGGGGCTCTGTCGGGGTGGCCGGGGGAAGTGGCCTCGTCGGGACGGTCGGAGGGGTGCGGCTCCGCTGGGGTGGCGGGCGATGCGGTTCCGGGGGGATGGTCGGGGGGTGTGGCTCTGCCGGGTCGGTCGGAGGAGCGCGGCTTCGTCCGGGTCGGCCGGGGAGGGGTCTGCCGGGGTGGCCGGGGGAAGTGGCCTCGTCGGGACGGTCGGAGGGGTGCGGCTTTGCTGGGGTGGCGGGCGATGCGGTTCCGGGGGATGCGGTTTCGGCGCTGGGTGGGGTGGGTGGCGTGGGCGGTCGCGGTCGCGCGGCGCGGTCGTACGTCGAGACGGCCCCGCCTCCGGGCTGGGCGGGGCCGGTCGCGCGTGTCGACGGTCCCGCCCGGCCCGGTCGTCGTGCCGGGGGCGGGGGTGCGGGCCGGTCACCTCAGCAGCAGGGCCAGCCTGCGCCACTGCTCCCTCGGGATGGTCTGGCCGGTGGTCTCCGTGACCACCTGGAGGGCCACGTGGTCGGCGCCCGCCTCGTGGAAGGCGTGCACACGGCTGCGGATCCGGTCGTCGTCGCCCCAGGCGAAGACCGCGTCGATGAGCCGGTCGCTGCCGCCGTCCGCGACATCGGACTCGGTGAAGCCGAGGCGGAGGAAGTTGTTGGTGTAGTTGGGGAGTTCGAGGTACCGGGCCAGGTAGGCGCGGGCGATGCCGCGGGCGCGGCTCGGGTCCTGCTCCAGGACGACCTTGAACTCCGGGGCCAGCAGCGGGCCTTGGCCCAGGATCTCGCGGGCCTTCGCGGTGTGCTCGGGGGTGACCAGGTAGGGGATGGCGCCGGCCGCGCGGTCGCCGGCCAGCTTCAGCATCTTGGGCCCGAGGGCGGCGAGGACGCGGCGGCCGGCCGGGACACCGGCCTTGTCCAGCTCGTCCAGGTAGCCGGTCATCGCGGAGTAGGGGCGGTGGTAGCCCTCGACGCGGGGACCGTGGCTTACGCCGAGGCCCAGGATGAAGCGGCCGGGGTGGGACGACTCCAGCCGGGCGAACTCGGCCGCGGTCGTGGCGGCGTCCTGCTGCCAGACGCTCTGGATGCTGGTGCCGACGGTGATGTGGTGGGTGGCCTCGATGAGCGGGGCGGCGTGCGCGGCGGTGCTGTTGCCGCCCAGCCAGATCGCGCCGAAGTCGAGTTCCTCCAGCTCGGCGGCGGCGTCCTCCTGCTCACCGCGGCGGGCGGGGTCCTCCGCGCGCAGCGCGACGTCCCAGACGCCGTGCCGGCCGATGCGCTGCTTCAGCGGGCCTGTTGTCTCACTCATGCGGGCGATCCCTCCGGAGGATGGGCGGTGCTGGCGTGATCGTCACGTCTGTGCCCACTGCCAACCGGAGGGGGTCCCCGCTGATTCCCGACTTCCCTCGGTCCGGCTGCCGGGTTCCCTCAGTCGGCCGAAGGGGCGAGGGGCTCCCGCGGGCGGCCGAGGAACTGCTCCAGCGCCGCCACCACCAGCCGGTGGTCGTCCACCTGGGGCAGTCCCGAGACGGTCACGGCGCCGATGACGCCCGCGTGCTCCAGCCGGATCGGGAAGGAACCGCCGTGGGCCGCGTAGGCGTCCGGGTCCAGGCGGGAGGAGTTCTCGAAGGTGGTGCCCTTGGCCCGGAAGCGGCAGCCGACCAGGTAGGAGGAGGCGGCGTAGCGCTCGGCCACCCGGCGCTTGCGGACGATCCAGACGTCGTTGTCCGGGGTGGAGCCGGGCAGGGCCGCGTGGAACAGCTGCTGTCCGCCGCGGTGGATGTCGATCGCGACCGGCGCCCGGTGCTCGCGGGCCAGCCCGACCAGCAGGGAGCCCAGCTCCCAGGCGTCGTCGTACGTGAACCGGTCGAACACCAGGCGCCGCTCCTGGTCCTCCAACTCCTCGATGGTGGGCGCGAGTTGCTGCTGCTGTGCGGTCACAGGGTCACCGTCACCTTCTCCTGGGCGGACCTGCGGGCCGCCTCCAGTACGTCGAGGGCGGCGGCCGCCTCAAGGGCGGTCACCGGGTTGGGGCCGGCGCCGGCGAGGGCGGCGGCGACGGCCGTGTAGTAGGCGGGGTAGTCGCCGGGCAGGGTCTTCACCGGGGTGCCGCCGCCGGTCAGCGGGGATTCCCCGGCGCCGATCCGGCCGTACAGCTCCTCGGGCTCCGCACCCCACCGGGGTCCGGGGCGCAGGCCCTCGCGCAGGGCGGCCTCCTGGGGGTCGAGGCCGTACTTCACATAGCCCGCCTCGGAGCCCAGCACCCGGAAACGGGGGCCGAGTTGGGGGGTGGTCGCGGAGACGTGGAGGTGGGAGCGGACGCCGCTCCGGTGGGTCAGCGCGATGAAGGTGTCGTCGTCGGCCTCGGCGCCCGGACGGCGCACGTCCGCCTCCGCGTACACCTCGGCGGCCGGGCCGAACAGCACCAGGGCCTGGTCGACGACATGGCTGCCGAGGTCGTAGAGCAGACCGCCGATCTCCGCCGGGTCGCCGGACTCGCGCCAGCCGCCCTTGGGCTTCGGGCGCCAGCGTTCGAAGCGGGACTCGAAGCGGCGCACCTCGCCGAGCGCGCCGTCCGCGAGCAGGGCGCGCAGGGTGAGGAAGTCGTTGTCCCAGCGGCGGTTCTGGAACACGGACAGCAGCAGACCGCGGTCCTCGGCGAGGGCGGCGAGCGTCCGGGCCTCGGCGGCGGTGCCGGCGACCGGCTTGTCCACCACCACGGGCAGGCCCGCCGTCAGCGCCGCGGTGGCGAGCGGGACGTGCGTCTTGTTCGGGGAGGCGATGACGACCAGGTCCAGCTCACCGGCGCGGGCGAGGAGTTCTTCGGGGTTCGCGGCGAGGGTCACGTCCGGGAACGCGTCGCGGGCCTGGCGCTGCCGCTCCGGGTTCGAGGTGACGACCGTGTCGAGGACCAGGCCCTCGGTGGCGGCGATCAGGGGGGCGTGGAAGACGGAGCCGGCGAGGCCGTAGCCGATCAGGCCGACGCGGAGGGGAGTGCTCATGCCCCCCACTTTCGCAACGCTGTTGCCAAAGTGCAAGCGGTGGGGAGAATGGGTGAGTGAGCGAGGACAGGGTGGACAGCGGGGCAGGGGTGCGGCGCGAGCCGGTCGCCGGGCGGGCGGGAGCGAACCTGGGGGCGGTGCGCTCGCACAACAGCGCGCTCGTGCTGGGGCTGCTGCGCGGGGCCGGGGCGGAGGGCATCAGCCGGCTGGAACTGGCCGAGCGCACCGGGCTGACCCCGCAGGCCGTCAGCAAGATCACCGGGCGGCTGCGGGAGGCGGGCCTCGCGGCGGAGGCGGGCCGGCGGGCGTCCACGGGGGGCAAGCCGCGCACGGTGCTGCGGCTGGTGCCGGAGGCGGCGCACGCGGTGGGGGTGCAGCTGGACCGGGACGCGCTGCGGGTGGTGCTCGTACGGCTGGACGGGGCCGTGGTGGGGGAGCGGCGCGGCGAACTGGACCTCGGGGCGGGCGCGGAGGCCGTGCTCGGGGTGGTCGTGGAGGAGGTCACGGGGCTGGTCCGCTCCTGTCTCGGGCCCTTCGGGGAACTGGCCGGGGCCGGGTCGCTGCTGGGGGTGGGGGTGGCCCTGCCGGGGCCGCTCGACCACGCACGCGGGGTGCTGCACCGGGTGACCGGGTTTCCGGGGTGGGACGGGTTTCCGCTGCGGGACGCGCTGCACGGGCGGCTGGGGGTGCCGGTGGTGGTGGACAAGGACACCAACGCGGCGGCGGTGGGGCTGGCGGCCGGCGGTGAGGGCGGGTCGTTCGCGTACCTGCACCTCGGTACGGGCCTCGGGGCCGGGCTCGTGATCGGCGGGCGGGTGCACCGGGGGGCGCGGACCGGGGCCGGGGAGTTCGGGCACCAGGTCGTCCAGCTGGACGGGCCGCGCTGCGCGTGCGGGGACCGGGGGTGTCTGGAGGCGCTGTGCCTGTCCGCGGTGGCGCGGGGCGAGGTGGCGGCGGCGGCGCGGGCGCTCGGGGTGGGGGCCGGGAACCTGGTGGGGCTGCTGGACATCGACCGGGTGCTGCTCGGGGGGCGCACGGTGCTTGCGGACCCGGAGCCGTTCGTGCGCGGGGTCTCGGCGGTCCTGGACGCACGGGCCCGGCGGGAGGGGCTGGGCGCGGGCGCCGCGGTGGCGGTCGTACGGCAGGGGGAGCGGGTCGTGGCGGAGGGGGCGGCGGAGATGGTGCTGGGGGCGGGGGTGTTCGGGAGGGGGGAGGGGTGACGGATCCCTGGGGACGACCCCCCGCCGGTGAGGGGGCTGGCGGGCGGTCGTTTTCGAGCGCGCCGCGCGAGCGCCGGATCCGGATGTGGGTACTCATGCTGTGGGGGTTGCTCGTGGGACGGAGGTGTCCGATGAGGTGGATGAAAACCAGAGTGGCCGTCGGGGCGATCGGGCTCGGTCTGCTCTGCGTGTCGGGCGGCGGCACGGCCGTCGCGGCGCAGGACGCGGGCACCCGGTACTGCGGAGCCGATCCCGCCTCCGGGCTCGGCGTCCTGGCGAGCAAGCCGGTGACCTGCGGCGCGGCCCTCCAGGTCGCGGCGGCCTACACGAAGGTCTGGCACGGCGCGGCGGCCGGGGCGCAGGTGCGGGCGGCCGGGGCCCGGTGGGCGTGCGGGGAGCGGCAGGGGAATCCCGACCCGTACCAGGTTTGCGTGGAGGTCCGGGACAGCGGGCGCGTGGTCACGTTGTCCTCCTGACTCGGCGTCACCATCCGTACACACCCTCAGCATCCGTCACAGCGGAGGTTCCCATGAGGTCCATACGACCGTTCGCGGCCGGAGCGCTGGCGCTGCTCGCCTTCTCCGCCGCCGCGCCCGCGGCCCACGCCGCTTCCCCGACCAACTGCGACAAGGCCCTGGCCGCCGCCCAGAAGGCGGAGCGGTCCTACGACGCCATGAAGGCGGACCTGCTGCGCGGCATCGCCGACGGCGGACACCCCGACGCCTCCCAGCGGCGGGCGCTGCAACAGGCCGAAAGCCTCCGGAACTCGACGGCCACCGAGGCGGAGCACGTCTGCGCGGGCGCTTCCTGAGCGGGCCGAGTGTTCCGGTGCTTGCCGGTCCGGCCGACTGCCTCCGCGTTCCCCGGACTGGCCGACTGCCCCAACGCTTCCTGACCCGGCGCACCATCCCGGTGCTTCCCGGATCGGCCGAGTGTCCGGGCAGGTGCCGGGCCGGTTGACCGCCCCGTCGTTTCCCGGACCGGCTGCGTGCCTTGGCGCTTCCCGGCCCGGTTGACCGCCTCGGCGCTTCCGGGTCGCCTGGGCGACTGCCTCGGTGCTTCCCGGATCGGCCGAGTGTCCGGGCAGATGCCGGGCCGGTTGACCGCCCCGTCGTTTCCCGGACCGGCTGCGTGCCTTGGCGCTTCCCGGCCCGGCTGGCCGCCTCCGCGCCTCCGCGCCTCCGCGCCTCCGCGCCTCCGCGCCTCCGCGCCTCCGCGCCTCCGCGCCTCCGCGCCTCCGCGCCTCCGTGCCTCCGTGCCTCCGCGCCTCCGTGCCTCCGGACCCGGCCGACTGCCCCGGTGCTTCCCGGAACCGGCCGCCTGCCCCGGCACTTCCCGGACCGGCTGACCGCCCCGCTGCTTCCCGGACCCGCTGACCGCCCCGGCGCTTGCCGGACCGGTCGGCCGGGTGCCTCCGCCGATCGAGGGGTGTCCGGGGTCGTCCCGGAGTGGCGGTCCGGTCCCGCGGCCCCGACCCGGCATGGTCATGTGTTCATGCGACTGCGCTCGTCCTCGTCCCCCGGCCGCATCTCCCGCCACCCCCTCGCGCATCCCCTCACCCTCGCCGCGGCCACCGCCCTCGCCCCGCTCCCGGCCGCCCTCCTCACCCCCCTTCCGGCCGCCGCCCTCGCCCCCCTCCCGGCGTCGGTCCCCGCCGGTCCTCTCCCGGCGTCGGTCCCCGCCGGTCCTCTCCCGGCGTCGGTCCTCGCCGGTCCTCTCCCGGTGTCGGTCCTCGCCGGTCCTCTCCCGGTGTCGGCCCTCGCCGGTCACCTCCCGGCCGCCGCCACCCCCGCGCCCTCCTGTGCCGCGCCCGGTGACCACGACTTCCCGCTGGCCACCCGGATCCGCGGTGGCCCCACCGAGTACCAGCCCGGCGCCGGTGCCGTCGCCTGGTACATCGACCTCACCAACACCACCCGCCGCTCCTGCGCGGGCATCCACCCGGTCGTCGTCCTCGTCGACGACCGGCACGAACTGAAGGCCGGCCAGGCACGGCTGGACTTCGACGACGGCTCCCGCGTCCGCCCCGTGACGTTCGAGAGCACCGACGAGAAGGAGTTGGTCGGCGTGCTGGACGCACCCGGATTCGGCGGTCTCACCGTGGCCCCCGGCAAGACCGTCAGCGTGCGGGTCCGCCTCGCGCTCACCCGTGAGGCCGCCGTACCCGACCAGGTCACCGCCAACGCGGCCGCCGTACAGCGGCGCGGCCAGGACGGGGACTGGGTCGGCGAGTCCAACGCCTACCGGTTCGGGGTCGGCACCCCGATGTCCCCGGCCCCCGAGCCGCCCGGAGACCAGGACGGCACCCCGGTCGCACAGGACCTCTCGGGCACCGGCACGGCCACGGCTCCGGAGCCGACGCAGGGCACCGGCAGCCCAGGCACCGGCACCGGTACCCCCGACCCCGCCTCCTCCGCCGCCCCCTCCCTCCCCCTCGCCCAGGACGCGCGGGAAGCCGGGAGGCGCGCCCGTGAACTCGCCCGCACCGGTCCCGCCCTCACCCACGGCCTGCTCGCCGCCGCCGGTGCCCTGCTCTGCGTGGCCGGCGCCGCGTTCCTGCTGGCCCGCGCGCGCCGCTGAGTTGAGGCGCCCCCACCCCCGTCTGCGACGATCCCTGCGTGGACTACCCCTTTGAGCAGGCCCCCGGCGCCCCCGTCCGGTCCGGCATCCCCGAGCACGGCCGGATCCCGAAGTACTACGCGGTGAAGGCGAGGATCGCCGCGCTGCTGGAGCAGCTGGGGCAGGACAGCGTCATCCCGACCGAGCGGGATCTCGCCGAGCGGTACGACGTCGCCCGCGAGACCGTGCGCCAGGCGGTGCGGGAGCTGGTGCTGGAGGGGCGGCTGCGCAGGCGCGGGCGCGGGACCGTGGTGGCCGGGCCGAAGCTGGCCCAGCCGCTGTCGCTGGCGAGCTACACCGAGGGGGTGCGCCGCCAGGGCCGTACCCCCGGCCGTACCCTCGTCGGCCTCGACCGCTTCCCCTGCCCGCGGGCGCTGGCCGCCGAGACCGGGCTGACGCGGGGCGAGCCCGTCTGGCACCTGGAGCGGGTGCTGCTCGCGGACGAGGAGCGGGTCGGCCTGGAGAGCACGTACGTCGCCGTCGCGCGGGTGCCCCGGCTGGACACGGACTTCGACGCCGACTCCTCCTTCTACGGCTATCTCGCGGCCCGGGGCATCCGGTTCGGCGACGCCGACGAGCGCCTGGAGACCGTGCTCGCCACGCCCCGTGAGGCGCTGCTCATCGGGACCCCGCCCGCGCTGCCGATGCTGCTGATCCACCGGGTGTCCCGCGACACCGACGGCCGCCCCCTGGAGCGGGTGCGGTCGCTGTACCGGGGGGACCGGTTCTCCTTCACCACCCACCTCCAGGGCTGAGGGCGTCCCTTTTCAGCGGGAAGATCGGTATATGTGCGCCACCCTGTAGGTTACGTTAAGATAACGGGTCTAGCCCAAACGTGATGGGCGGTTCACGCTCCCGTCGACCGGCGGACGACTCCGGTTACCCGCCCCCGAGGACCGTGGGCGGCGTGAGAGTGACAGTCGTCGGAGGCGGCGTGATCGGCACCATGCACGCCTGGCAAGCAATCGAACGTGGCCACGAGGTCGTCCAGATCGAGCGGGAGGCCGAGGCGCGCGGCGCCTCGCTGCGCAACTTCGGGCAGATCTGGGTGAGCGGCCGGGCCGGGGGAGCGGAACTGCAGACCGCGCTGCGGGCACGGGAGCTGTGGGAGGGCATCGGCGGCCGGGTGGCCGGGCTGGGCTTCCGCGCCACCGGCTCCCTGACCCCGGTGCGCACGGACCTGGAACTGGCCGTCGCCGAGGCCGCCGTGGCCCGCGCGGACGCCGCCGCCCGCGGCTACAAGCTGCTGACCCCGGCCGAGGCCCGCGCGCTCAACCCCGCCCTGCGCGGCGAGTTCACCGCCGCCCTCTACTGCGAGCGGGACGCCGCGGTCGAGCCGCGCACCGCGCAGCTCGCCCTGCGCGCGGAGCTGCGCAGGTCCCCGAAGTACACCTTCCTGCCGGGCCGCGAGGTCCGCGAGGTGACCGGCGCCGGGACCGTTCGCGACGACCACGGGGACGTGCACCGCGCCGACGCCGTGGTGCTGGCCACCGGCGCCTGGCTCGGCGGTCTGGTCCGCGAGCTGGCCGGGCCCGGCCTGCCCGTGCGCCGGGTCCGGCTCCAGATGATGCAGACCGACCCGCTGGGCGAACCGCTGCCGACCTCGGTCGCGGACGGCGACAGCTTCCGCTACTACCCGGCCTACGCCTCCGCGGCCCTCGACGCGCTCAACGCCGGCCAGCCGCAGCCCGAGACGGCGGCCGCACACAAGATGCAGCTGCTCATGGTGCAGCGCGCCGACGGCGGTCTGACCATCGGCGACACCCACGAGTACGAGCACCCCTTCGCCTTCGACACCGTCGAGGAGCCGTACGAGCACCTGACCGGCGTCGTGGAGAACCTGCTGGGCCGGCCGCTGCCGCGCATCCGGCACCGCTGGGCGGGCGTGTACGCGCAGTGCACCGACAAGACCCGCGTCGTGCACCGCCAGCAGGTCGCCGACGGGGTGTGGCTGGTCACCGGGCCCGGCGGGCGCGGCATGACCTGCTCCCCCGCGATAGCCGAGACCACCGCGAACGAACTGGGCTGGTGAGCACCCCCATGACCGACACCTTTGCCGACATCCGGCTCGTCGTCCTCGACATGGCCGGTACGACCGTCGCCGACGGCGGGCTCGTGGAGCGTGCCTTCGCCGTGGCCGCCGCCGAACTCGGCGTCCGGGAGGGCACCGACGAGCACGCCGGGCACCTCGCCTACGTCCGCGCCACCATGGGCGAGTCCAAGATCTCCGTCTTCCGGCACCTGTTCGGGGACGAGGAGCGGGCCCGGCGCGCCAACACCGCCTTCGAGAAGGCGTACGGCGAACTGGTCGACGGCGGCCTGATCGCCCCCGTCCCCGGCGCCCGCGAGACCATCGAGGAACTGCTCGCGGGCGGCCGGACCGTCGTCCTGACCACCGGCTTCGCCCGGATCACCCAGGACGCCATCCTCGCCGCCCTCGGCTGGCGGGACCTGGTGCCGCTCACCCTGTGCCCGGCGGACGCCGGCGGGCGCGGGCGGCCCTACCCGGACATGGTCCTGGAGGCGTTCCTGCGCACCAGGGCCGCCGAGGACGTACGGCAGGTCGCCGTGGTCGGGGACACCGCGTACGACGTGCTCAGCGGGGTGCGCGCCGGGGCCGGACTGGTCGCCGGGGTGCGCACCGGGGCGCACGGCGACGAGGAGTTCCGCGCGGCGGGCGCCGGCCACGTCCTGGACTCCGTGGCCGGCCTGCCCGCGCTGCTCACGGGAGCCCGGTGAGATGAGCATCCGCTTCGATTCCGTCACGGTCGCCTACGACGGCACCGTCGTCCTCGACTCCCTCGACCTGACCGTCGAGCCCGGCGAGGTCATGGCGCTGCTCGGGCCCTCCGGCTCCGGCAAGACCACCGCGCTGCGGGCGGTCGCCGGGTTCGTCCGGCCCGCGTCCGGGCGGGTGTTCCTCGGCGGCCGGGACGTGACGGACCTGCCACCGTACCGGCGGGGCATCGGGATGGTCGTCCAGCAGTACGCGCTGTTCCCGCACATGCGGGTCGAGGAGAACGTGGCCTTCGGGCTCAAGGCGCGCGGCACGGCCAAGGCCGAGATACGCCGGCGGGTCGGCGAGGCGCTGGAGATGACCGGCATGGCCGGCTACGCCCGCCGCCATCCGCGCGAGCTGTCCGGCGGCCAGCAGCAGCGCGTCGCGATCGCCCGCGCGCTGGCCATCCGGCCCGACGTGCTGCTCCTGGACGAGCCGCTGTCCGCGCTCGACGCCCGGCTGCGTTCCGGGATGCTCGCCGAACTCGCCCGGCTGCACCGCGAGTTGCCCGAGGTGTCGATGCTGTACGTCACCCACGACCAGGTCGAGGCGCTGACGCTGGCGGACCGGATCGCGGTGATGGACAAGGCGCGGCTCCAGAGCTGCGGCACGCCCAGGGAGCTGTACCGGGCGCCGGCGAACGAGTTCACCGCGTCCTTCGTCGGCGGGGCCAACCTGCTGCCTGTGACGGTGAGTTCGGAGAGCGTCGACTTCGCGGGCCGGGAGGTGAAGGTCGACACGGCGGACGTGGCCGCGGGGGCGCGGGCCACGCTGTGCGTACGGCCGCATCTCGTGGGGATCGGGGAGGGCCCCAACCAACTCACCGGTGTGGTACGGGAGATCCAGTGGCGGGGGGCCACGCACCGGCTGTACGTCGGGGTCGGTGACCACCAGGTCATGGCCGACGTACGGGAGTTGAGGAATCCGCCGGGGCGGGGGGACGAGGTCACGCTGCACTTCGCGGCGGACGACGCGGTGCTGCTGCCCGCGGGGGTGGCCGGCGATGACAAGTGACCCGGCGCTGGTGGCCGTGCCCACCCGTTCCGCCCTGCGGAACGATCGCCCACGGCAGTGGGGCGCCAAGCTGTGGGCCCTGCCTCCCCTCGCGCTCCTCGCCCTCTTCTTCCTCTACCCACTCGCCCTCGTCGTCCAGCAGTCCTTCCGGCCGGACAGCGGCGGGACCTCCGTCCAGCCGTACGCCGATGTGTTCGCCTCGGAGGCGTTCCGGCACGCGCTGTGGACCACCGTGTGGCTGGCGCTCGCCTCGACCGCCGGGTGCCTGGTGCTCGGGTTCCTGCTGGCGCTGGTGATCGCGTTCGTGCCGTTCCCCGGAGCGAGGGCGGTGGCGCGGTTCGTGGACGTGTTCCTGTCCTTCCCGTCCTTCCTGATCACGCTGGCCCTGCTGTTCATCTACGGCAGCGTCGGCATGGCCAACGGGGCGTGGACCGATCTCACCGGCGCCGCGCAGGGGCCGTTCCAGTTCCTGAACACGCCCTGGGGCGTGCTGCTCGCGGAGATCACCTACTTCACGCCGTTCGTGATGCGCCCGCTGCTCGCCGCGTTCTCGCAGCTGGACACCGCCCAGCTGGAGGCGGCCAGTTCGCTGGGGGCGCGGGCACCCAGGATCGTCCGCAGGGTGATCCTGCCGGAGGCGCTGCCCGCGCTCGCGGCCGGCGGCAGCCTCGTCCTGGTGCTCTGCCTCAACGAGTTCGGCATCGTGCTGTTCACCGGCGCGAAGGGGGTCACCACCCTGCCGATGCTCGTCTACAGCAAGGCGATCCTGGAGTCCGACTATCCGGGCGCCTGCGTGGTCGCCGTCGTCAACGTCCTGATCTCCGTGGGCCTGTACGGCCTCTACCGGGTGGTGAGCCGTCGTGCTGGTGCATAGCCGGGGGGCCAGGTGGGCCCTGTGGGCGGTGTTCCTCGTCCTCTTCCTGCCGCTGTTCGCGCTGCCGCTGCTCACGGTGCTCGGCGCCTCCTTCGCCACCCACTGGTCCAGCGTCCTGCCCTCGGGCCCGACGCTCGCCAACTACCGTTCCGCGACCCGCGGCGAGGCTCTCCAGGCGCTCGTCACCAGCCTGCTCACCGCCACCGGCGCCAGCCTGCTCGCGCTGGCCGCCGGCACCTGGGCGGCGCTCGCCGGGGCCGCCCTGGGGAAACGCGGAAAGCGGGTGCTGGACGCCCTGTTCGTGCTGCCGGTCGCCGTGCCCTCCGTGGTGGTGGGCCTGTCGGTCCTGGTGGCCTTCTCCAAACCGCCGCTGCTGCTCAACGGCACCCGCTGGATCGTGATCCTCGCGCACACCGTGCTGGTCACCGCCTTCGCCCACCAGTCCGTGTCGGCGGCCATCACCCGCCTCGACCCGGCCTACGAGCAGGCCGCCGCCGCCCTCGGCGCCCGGCCCTCCTACGTGCTGTGGCGGGTACGGCTGCCCCTGCTGCTGCCCTCCCTGACCGCGGCCGCCGGCCTCTGCTTCGCCCTGTCCATGGGCGAGCTGAGCGCCACGATGATGCTCTATCCCCCGGACTGGACCCCGCTGCCCGTCCTGATCTACGCGGCCACCGACCGCGGCGCGCTGTTCACCGGCTCCGCCGTCGCCGTGGTGCTGATGGCCGCGACCCTGCTCGTCCTGTTCGCCGTCTCCCGGATCCGCACCCGAGCGTCGTACCGCTGACCCTCCCGACCGCCCTGAAAAACGCCAGGAGTTCGTTCCGCCATGTCCAGAACCCGCGTCCCGCTCGCCATCGTCCTCGCCCTGCTCGCCGCCCCCGCGCTGTCCGCCTGCGGTTCCTCCTCCGCCGCCTCCGACGCCAAGGAGGTCACCGTCTACAGCGCGGACGGCCTCAAGGGCGAGAACGGGGACGGCTGGTACGACAAGGTCTTCGCGGACTTCACCAAGAAGACCGGTATCAAGGTCAAGTACGTCGAGGGCGGCTCGGGCGAGGTGGTGCAGCGCGCCGTGCGGGAGAAGAGCAACCCGCAGGCCGATGTGCTGGTCACGCTGCCGCCGTTCATCCAGGAGGCCGACGCCAAGGGCCTGCTCCAGAAGTACGAGCCCGAGGGTTCCACGGCGGTCAGCGGGGCCGACAAGGCGCCCGACGGCACCTGGACCTCCGTCGTGAACAACTACTTCGGCTTCGTCTACGACAAGAAGGAGCTGAAGCAGGCGCCGAAGACCTGGGACGACCTGCTCGACGCCCGGTACAGGAACAAGCTCCAGTACTCCACGCCGGGCGTCGCCGGCGACGGTACGGCCGTGCTGATCCAGGCCATGCACGACCTCGGCGGCAAGGACCAGGCCCTCGCCTACCTGAAGAAGCTCCAGGCCAACAACGTCGGCCCGTCCGCCTCCACCGGCAAGCTCGCGCCCAAGGTGGACAAGGGCGAGCTGCTCGTCGCCAACGGCGATGTCCAGATGAACTACGCCCAGTCCAAGACCATGCCCAACCTCGGCATCTGGTTCCCGGCGGGCAAGGACGGCAAGCCCTCCACCTTCGCGCTGCCGTACGCCGCGGGCCTGGTCACGAAGGCCCCGCACAGCGCCAACGGCAGGAAGCTGCTCGACTTCATGCTCTCCCAGCAGGCGCAGGCCCAGGTCAGCTCCATCGGGGGCGGCTTCGCGGCCCGCGAGGACGTCAAGGCCACGGACGCCAACGCCATCGCCCTCACCAGGCTGATGGACGGCGTCCAGTTCTTCGAGCCCGACTGGAACGACATCGACAAGAATCTGACGTCGTACGTCGAGGACTGGAAGTCGGCGACGGGCAGCTGACCGCCGGGACACGGATCGGCCGCGGCTGACTACGCTGGGGGCGTCGGTACGCCGTGGTTCCGGCGCCCCCGCCCGTAGATCTCACGCATGCCAGGAGACGCACAGCATGGCAGACCGCAAGCCGATCACATCGTGGCTCACCGACATGGACGGCGTCCTGATCCACGAGGGCGTGCCGATCCCCGGTGCCGAGGACTTCCTGAAGAGGCTGCGCGACTCGGGCCGCCCCTTCCTTGTCCTCACCAACAACTCCATCTACACCGCCCGCGACCTGCACGCCCGGCTGCGCCGGATGGGCCTGGACGTGCCGGCCCAGAACATCTGGACCTCGGCGCTCGCCACCGCCCAGTTCCTGAACGACCAGCGGCCCGGCGGCAGCGCCTATGTCATCGGCGAGGCCGGCCTGACCACCGCGCTGCACGACATCGGCTACGTCCTCACCGACCACGAGCCCGACTTCGTGATCCTCGGCGAGACCCGCACCTACTCCTTCGAGGCCATGACCAAGGCCGTCCGGCTGATCAACGACGGCGCCCGGTTCATCGCCACCAACCCCGACAACGTCGGCCCCTCCACCGAGGGCGCGCTGCCCGCCACCGGCTCGGTCGCCGCCCTGATCACCGCCGCGACCGGCCGCAAGCCCTACTTCGTCGGCAAGCCCAACCCGCTGATGATGCGCGCGGGCCTGAACGCGATCGGCGCCCACTCCGAGACCTCCGCGATGATCGGCGACCGCATGGACACCGATGTGCTGGCGGGCCTGGAGGCCGGTATGCGCACCTTCCTGGTGCTCAGCGGGGTGACCCGGCCGGAGGACGTGGACGGGTACCCGTTCCGGCCCTCCCAGGTCGTGGACTCCATCGCGGACCTCGTCGACCTCATCTGACGTCCGGCCCCCGCACCCGTCTCACCCGGATGGAGCAGCGGGGCGCCCTCCGGGATGCGGGGGCGCCCCGGCCGGGAGAACCTCCTTACGTGTCTGGAGGTTCACGATGGGCTCACTACCCCTCACTGTGTGCAGCGGTCTGCTGGCCGTAGCCGCGCTCGGCCCGACGGCCCAGGCCGCCCACGCGGCCGACGGCGGTGCCCTCGCCGCGGCGCCCGCGGCCCCCGCGCCGGGGACCGAGGTGACCCTGCGGGTCAGCGGCTGCACCGGAAGGCAGGCCACCGCCGCCTCGCGCGCCTTCACCGCCGACGCCCGTCTCACCGGCGCCCGCAGCACCCTCTCGGGCCGGGCCCGCGTCGGCTCCACGGTCGGGCCGGGCGCCTACGACGTCAGGGTCACCTGCGCCGACCGGGTGGTGGACGGCAGGATCACGGTCGTGGCCGGGGACGGCGGCGGAAGAGTCTTTGCCGCTCCCGTCGACGCCACCGCGCACTTCGCCACCGTGGCCACCAGCGGCTCCGGACCCGACACCGCGCAGGCCCTGACCGGTCTCGCGCTGGCCTCGGTCGCCGCCGTCGCCGTGGGCCTGCGCACCCGCCGCGACCGCCGCCCCCGCTGAACCCGCCGCGCCGGCCGCGGTCGGCTCACCCGGTCGAGTCGGCTCACCCGGACAGGCGTGTCCGCACGTTCCCGAAGTGGTCCCTTATGGCGCGCTCCGCCCGCGGGGAGTCCCCGGCGCGCACCGCGTCCAGGATCTCCCGGTGCTGGCGGCAGGTCACCCGCGGTTCCTGCGGCACGTCCACCAGATCCCGGCGCACCCGGTGGAAGGCGTCCCAGAACGCCTCCAGGACCTCGCTGAGCAGGGCGTTGTCCAGGCCCCGGTAGAGCGTGGCGTGGAAGGCGCGGTCGGTGTCCGCGAGACCGTCGCCGCGCGCCGCCTGCTGTTCCATGCGGTCGACCAGCGCGTCCAGCTCGGCCAGGTCCGCCGCGGGCAGCCGCCCGGCGAGCCGGGAGACGAGGCCGGTCTCCACGGCCTCGCGCAGTTCGAGGAGCTGGAGCAGCGAGTCCTCGCCCCGGTAGTGGCCGACGACCGTGCGGAAGGCGAGGCCCTCGATCATCGGCGCGAACGACATCGGGCCGACGTACGTCCCGAAGCCGTGCCGGATCTCCACGATGCCCATCGCCTGGAGCGCCTTCAGCGCCTCGCGCACCGAGTTCCGGCTCGCCCCGAGGAACTCCATCAGCTCCGGCTCGGTGGGCAGCGGGGCGCCGGGGGGCAGCCGCCGGTCCACGATCAGCTTCTTGATCCGCTCCTGAAGGTCCCGCGCCGCCATGACCAGAGCGTAGCGGCCCACCCACCGACGGACGCCCCCGGCAACGGGCATGCGGAGCCGCGCAAAACAGAGATGGCGACCCAGGTCCGCGTTGTCCGCGAACATGGATCGCCATCGTCATCGTGCGCCGCCAGGGACTCGAACCCCGGACCCGCTGATTAAGAGTCAGCTGCTCTAACCAACTGAGCTAGCGGCGCCTGCTGACAGAGAGAACTCTACCTGACCTGCGGGGGTGCTCCGAACCACCGGGGAGGGGCGCAGGAGGGGCCGTACATCATTCGGACCGTCAAAGTGCGCGTTCCGTGGACAGTTGGGAAACTGATCAACGTGCACACAAGCGGACAAAAACACCATGAATGTGAGGCAGATCGCATGACCGCTCCGGTGTTCGAGGAGTTCGAACCCGCGCGCGACTGCGACTGCCCCGGCTGTGTCCACCGGCGCCGCGCCCGCCGCCGCCAGCTGCCCGGCCGTCTCGCCCAGCTCCCCGCGAGACGCGGGATGGCCGTCGTGGCCGCCGTGTCCGCCGCCCTCGGCGCGGTGACCCCGGCGGCCGCGCTGCCCGCCGTCCTCCCCGCCGGCCACCCCCCGCACCGCCAGGCCGTCCCCGGCGACGGCGAGAGCGCGACCCCCCAGGGCCCCCCGTCCCCGCTGCACGGCCGGGGCCCCGTCCGCCCCGGCGCCGCCCGCACCCCGCACACCACCCGCAACGCCATCATCAAGCGGGCCAAGTCCTGGGTGACCGCGAAGGTGCCGTACAGCATGGGCAGCTACTGGACCGACGGCTACCGGCAGGACTGCTCGGGCTACGTCTCCATGGCCTGGGGCCTGGGCAGCAACCAGTGGACCGGCAGCCTCGCCCAGTACGGCGTGAAGATCACCAAGTCCCAGCTCCAGCCCGGCGACATCCTGCTCTACCACAACACCGCCAACCCCCAGAACGGCTCCCACGTGGTGATCTTCGGCGGCTGGACGGACTCCGCCCACACCCACTACAAGGTCTACGAGCAGACACCCCCGCACACCCGCAGCCAGACCACGCCCTACCCCTACTGGAGCAACACCGGCAAGTACGTCCCCTACCGCTACAAGGGCCTGTCCACCGGCAGCGAGGGCGCCGAGGCGGCGGACGGCAAGACCTCCCCGGACTTTCCGGGCGCGGGCGCCTTCGGGTCCGGCGCGGTCAACGAGTACGTCACCCAGCTGGGCCAGATGCTGGTGGCGCGGGGCGCGGGACCGTACTACCCCGAGGGTCCGGGCCCGGTCTGGAGCGAGGCGGACCGGCGGGCCACCGAGGCGTTCCAGCGGGCCCAGGGCTGGCAGGACGCGCAGGCCGACGGGCTGCCGGGTCCGCGCACCTGGGAACTGCTCACCTCCGGCCGGGGCCGGGACATCCCCCCGGACGCGCCGGAGCCCGCCGCCAACGGCGTGCCCGGCTACCCCGGCAAGGCCTACTTCCGCGCGGGGCAGAGCAACGAGTACGTCACCCGGCTGAGGAGCCGGCTGACCCGCAAGGGATTCGGCCGGTTCCCCGACGACGATCCCGGACCGCGGTGGGGCGAGGCGGACCGGCAGGCCGTGGCGGCCTTCCAGCGCAGCCAGGGCTGGCGGGGCGGCGCGGCCGACGGCTCGATGGGCCCGGAGACCTGGCGCCGCCTGTTCTCCTGAGCCCCGCCCCGACCGCCGTACGCATCCCATCAGTTCCCGTTCATGACGCATCTGGCGCGGAGGCTGGAGGCACCCATGAGTACGACCACCTCGCACACACCGTCCGGTTCCGAGGGTCACCCCTGGTCGGCCACGGCCACCGGCACCCGCCCGGCCCGGCTGATCCGCAACGAGTCCACCACCGAGATCCCGGTCCATCTGCTGTTCCGCGACGACCCCGGCGGCCGGGACGGTCGCGGCGGCGACCGCGATCCGGTGGGGCCGCCGCTCGCGCCCGCCGTGGTGGGGCGCCGCCAGGGCACCGGTGAACTGCCGCGCGCGAGCCGCCCGGCGCCGGCGCGGCGGCACCCGCTGCCCCGGATCGACCCCGAGCTGACGGAGCGTCCGGCGCGGGTGCTGCCCGGTGCGGCCGGGGTGCTCGCCGGGGCCTGCGGGGTCGCCGGCTGCCTGGCCGCCTCCTGGTGGGCGGGGGTGCTGCCGCCGCTCGCCGCCCAGGCGCTGCGCCTGCCGGAGCCCGCGGGCGCGGGGCTCGGACCGGCGCAGTGGGCGGCGTACGCCGGGGCCGGGCTGCTCGGCGCGGCGGGGTTCGGCGGGCTGGCCCGCGGGCGCACCGGACGGGCCTGGGTGGTCGGCCTGTTCGGCCGCTACCAGGGGACGGTACGGCGCACCGGGCTGCTCTGGGTCAATCCGCTGCTGCGGCGCCGGCGGGTCGACGTGCGGCTGCGGCACTGGCGCAGCGAGGCGATCCCCGCGGCCGATCCGGGCGGCACGCCGCTGCGGGTGGTGGTGCTGGTGGTGTGGCGGGTGCGGGACACCGCGCGGGCGGTGCTGGGCCTGGAGGACCATGAGCGGTATCTGCGCGAGTGCGTGGAGGCGGCGCTCGCGCGGGTGCCGGTGGAGCCGGCGGGCGGCGTGGGCGGCGGGCCCGCGGCGGCGGGGGAGCGGCTGACCCGGCTGGTGACGGCCCAGACCGCGCCGGCCGGTCTCGAGGTGTTCTCCGTGCAGCCGCTGCGGGTGGAGTACGACCCGGAGATCGCGGCCGCGATGGAGCGCCGCCGGATCGCCGCGCTGGACGCCCGGCAGCGGGCCAGCGTGCTCAGCTCGGTGGTGGACTCCGTGGAGGACACGGTGACCCGGCTGACCACGCGCGGCCTGGTCGAGCTGGACGACGACCAGCGCAAGGTGCTGGTGCGGGACCTCACGGTGGCGTTCTGCGCGGGGCGCGGGGAGCAGGTGTAGCCGGGAGCAGGTGCCGACGCCACTGGTATGGACATGACCAAGTGACGCCCATAACCTGTGACTTGGTCTAGACCTTCCTCCGTGGCGCCTCCCTGAACTCCCCACGTTCTCCAGGAGCGGCAGTATGCGAACCAAGACCAGAATGTCCGCAGTCGTGCTCGGCGTGGTGACCGCCGGAGCGTTCGCGCTCTCCACCGGCGGCGCCAGCGGACACGGCTACACCGACCTGCCCATCAGCCGGCAGAAGCTCTGCGCCAACGGCACGGTCAAGGGCTGCGGCGACATCCAGTACGAGCCGCAGAGCGTCGAGGGTCCCAAGGGCTTCCCGGCCGCCGGGCCCGCCGACGGGCAGCTCTGCAACGGCGGTGTGGACCGGTTCGCCCAGCTCAGCTCGCCGACCACGCCATCCGGCGCCGCCTGGCCCACCACCCAGGTGACCGGCGGGCAGTCGTACACCTTCCGCTGGCAGTTCACGGCCCGGCACGCCACGACGGACTTCAAGTACTACGTCACCAAGCAGGGCTGGAACCAGAACCACCCGCTGTCCCGCTCGGACCTCAACCTCACGCCGTTCCTGACGGTGCCCTACAACGGCCAGCAGCCGCCGGCGACGCTCAGCCACAGCGGCATCCTGCCGACGGGCCTGTCCGGCCACCATGTGATCCTCGCGGTCTGGACGATCGCCGACACGGGCAACGCGTTCTACGCCTGCTCGGACGTCACCTTCTAGGCGAACGAAAAGGGCCCCTCACCGAGGTGAGGGGCCCTTTTCGCTGTGCGCCGCCAGGGACTCGAACCCCGGACCCGCTGATTAAGAGTCAGCTGCTCTAACCAACTGAGCTAGCGGCGCGTGACTCTCGCCTTCCGCTTCCCGCGGCCGGCGACGAAGAAAATACTACCTGGTCCTCAGGGGTGCTCGTGACCACCCGAGGGCCGCCTAGATCGCCAGCGAGAGCAGCACCGGCGCGGCGCTCCGGTTCAGCGTGTCCGCGGCCTGCTTCAGCCGGTGCGCGTGCTCCACCGGGAGGGACACGGCCAGGCAGCCCACCGAGGCGCCCGCGGTGATCGGGACCGCCGCGCAGACCGTGCCCACCGCGTACTCCTGGAGGTCGAGCACCGGCACCGTCGGCGGCTGGGACTCCAGGCGGGACAGCAGCAGCTTGTCGCTGGTGATGGTGCGCGAGGTGAGGCGGGCCATCTTGTGCCGGGCGAGGTGGTCGCGGCGCGCGTTGTGGTCCAGCTGGGTCAGCAGGCTCTTGCCGACCGCCGTGGCATGGGCCGAGTAGCGGAAGTCCACCCACTCGTTGACCGCGGGGGCGGCGGGCCCGGCGGCGTACTGGGTGACCTTGACCTCGCCGTCGACGTACCGGCTGATGTAGACCGCCGCGCCGACCGAGTCGCGCAGCCGGTCCAGCATGCGCTGGAGCTTCTCGGTGAGGGCCCGCTCGCGGTCCCGCACCGAGGTGAGCCGGCGCAGGGTGTCGCCGGTGGTGTACGCCCCGCCGCCGATCTGCTCCACGTACCCCTCCCGGCGCAGCATCCGCAGCAGCAGGGTGAGCCGCTCGGGGCCGAGGCCGGTGTGCCGGGCCAGCTCGGTCTCGGTGACCCCGGCGGCGGTGCGCGCCACGGCCTCCAGCACGCGCAGCGCGTCCTGGACGGAGTGGTACGGGGCGGTCGGCTCGTGCATCAGCGCCACGGTGGGTCCCCCCTGCGCTCGCTTACTGGGCCGTGGATTTCCGGACGGTGCGGCGATACCACGATAACGGGCAAAGGGCCGCCGGGGAGGGGGCGTTGACAAGTTCCCAGTCCGTCGTTCTCGTCCCGGCGGCCGCCTCAACTGCGGCGGAGGCCCGCTGGCATATGTCAAAGGCATGCCCCAGCGGCTGGACCTCGACCGTTGCCCCCGGACGCCACAGCACCGCCCTCACAGCACCGCCCTCACAGCACCGCGCCGAGGAATTCCCGTGTGCGGTCCTGCTCCGGCTCGCTGAAGATCTTCTCCGGCGGGCCCGACTCGATCACCCGGCCGCCGTCGAACATCAGCACCTGGTCGGAGATGTCCCGCGCGAAGCCCATCTCGTGGGTCACGCACAGCATCGTGATCTCGGTGCTGCGCGCGATGTCCCGCAGCAGGTCGAGCACGCCCGCGACCAGCTCCGGGTCGAGCGCGGACGTCACCTCGTCGAGCAGCAGCACCCGCGGCCGCATCGCCAGCGCCCGCGCGATCGCCACCCGCTGCTGCTGCCCGCCGGACAGCTGCGCCGGGCGCGCCCCGCACTTGTCGGTCAGCCCCACCAGCTCCAGCAGGTCCCGCGCCCGCTCCTCCGCCTCGTCCTTGGACAGCCCGAGGACTCGCACCGGCGCCTCGGTGAGGTTGCGCAGCACCGACATGTTCGGGAACAGGTTGAAGTGCTGGAACACCATCCCGATCTTCTTGCGCACCTCCCGGACCTGCTTCTCCGGGGCCGGGAACAGCGCTTCGCCGTCCACGGTGATGGTCCCCTCGTCCGGTTTCGCCAGGGTCATCAGGAGTCTGAGGATCGTGGTCTTGCCGGAGCCGGAGGGCCCGATCAGGGTCACGTGCCTGCCTGGCTGGACCGTGAAGTCCAGGTGGTCGAGGACGGTGTGGGCGCCGAACCGCTTGGTGACCTGCTCCAGGCGGATCAGCTCGGCCGGGGGCCGGTCGGCGGTGACGGCGGGCTGGGTACGGGTCTCAACGGACAAGGCGTCGCTCCAGGGCTCGCAGGAGAAGGGAGGCCAGGTAGGAGATGAGGACGAAGGCCACGCCGATCACGGTGAGCGGCTCGGTGAACTGGAAGCGCTGCTGGGAGAAGAACCGGGCCTGGCCCAGCATCTCCAGCACGGTGATCACCATCAGCATCGGCGTGTCCTTGAGCATGGAGATCACGTAGTTGCCCAGCGCCGGGATCACCCGGCGGATCGCCTGCGGCAGGATCACCGCGGTCCAGGTCCGCCGCCGGGGCAGGTTCAGCGCGGTCGCCGCCTCCCACTGGCCGGCGGGCACCGCCTCGATGCCGGCCCGGTAGACCTGCATGGTGTACGTCGAGTAGTGCAGCCCGATCGCGAAGACGCCGGTGGACAGCGCGGAGAAGGTCAGGCCCCACTCCGGCAGCACGTAGAAGAGGAAGAACAGCTGCACCAGCAGCGGGGTGTTGCGCACGAACTCCGTGATCACCCCGACCGGCCAGCGCACCCACCGGGTCGGCGCCCGCATCAGCAGCGTCCACACCAGGCCGAGGCTGAAGGACAGCAGTGAACCCAGCGCCAGCGCCTGGAGGGTGACCAGCAGGCCGTCCCGGAAGTGCGGCAGGAAGTCGCCCACCGCGTGCCAGTCCCACGTCATACGACACCACCGCCCACCCCGGTCGTCCGGGCCCGCTTCAGCACACGCGCCGCCGCTTCCGGGCCGGCGTCCCGGCCGATCCCGGCCTTCAGCCGCTTCTCCAGGGCGCGCATCAGCCGGGTCAGCACGAAGGCGATCAGGAAGTAGATGAGCAGCACGTACGTGTAGATCTCCGCGCTCTGCTGGAGCGCGAGGCGCACCAGGTTGGCGCTGAACGTCAGATCGCCCATGCCCATCACCGACACCAGCGCGGTGCCCTTGAGCAGCTCGATCAGCAGATTGCAGAAGGAGGGGATCATCTCCGGCACGGCCTGCGGCAGCACGATCAGCCGCATCCGCTGCGCCGGCGTGAAGCTCAGCGCGATCCCGCCCTCCCGCTGCGCCGGGTCCACCGCGTTCAGCGCGCCGCGCACGATCTCGGAGCCGTACGCGCCGTACGTCAGGCCGAGCGCCAGCGTGCCCGCCCACATCGGCACCAGCTGCCAGCCGAAGGCGATCGGCAGCACGAAGAACACCCAGAAGATCATCACCAGCGCGGAGGTGCCGCGGAAGACCTCGGTGTAGACGCCGGCCGCGAAGCGCACGATCCACCGGCGGTGGGTGCGCGCCAGGCCGACCGCGAAGGACACCGCGGCGGCCAGCAGCGCGCTGAACACCAGCAGTTGGACGGTGGTCCAGACGCCCTTGAGTACCAGTTCCCAGAGCCCCGAGGTCATCGCCCGCACAGCTCCTTCGCCGTCAGGTCCGTCATCTCGGCCTTGGTGAAGCCGAACGGCCGCAGGATCCGCAGCAGTTCACCGCTGCGCTTGAGCTCGTGGAGCTCCGCGTTGAACGCGTCCCGCAGCCGGGTCTCGGTCGGCCGGAACGCGAACGCCCCGCCGTCGATGTGCGGTTTGCCCTTGACCAGCGGCGCGAACGGCGCGGTCGCCTCCGCCTTGGCCGACTTCCTGACGACCTCGCGGGTGGTGACCGCCGTACCGGCGAACACGTCGACCCGGCCCGCCTCGACCGCGTTCAGGCCGGCCACCTGGTCCGGCACGATCAGGATGTCGCGCTGCCGGTAGCCCGCATCGACCGCGTACTGGATCTCGGCGTACCCGGTGCCGGTCGCGAACTTCGCCTTCTTCGCCACGACGTCCTGGTAGGAGTGCAACCCCTTCGGGTTCCCCTTGCGGACGATGAACGAATCCAGCATCTGGTAGTCGGGATCCGCGAAGATGACCTGCTTGCAGCGGTCGGCGTTGACGTACATGCCGGCCGCGACGACGTCGAACTGCTGGGAGTTCAGGCCGGGTATGAGCGAGCCGAACTCCGTCGGCACCGGCTGCACCCGGTCCACGCCGAGCCGCTTGAACACCGCCTTCGCCAACTCCGGTGCCTCACCGGTGAGACGGCCGTCCCTGTCGATGTACCCGAAGGGGATCTCGCCCGCGATGCCGAGCCGTACGACGCCCTGCGCGCGGAGCCGGTCGAGCAGTTCGCCGCCGTGCCGGCCCGCGGCGGCGACCCGCGTACAGCCCGTGGCCCCCAGTGCCCCGAGCGCCGCGATCGAGCCGAGCAGCGTCCGCCGGCTGGGTCTGTGTCCTGACCGAAAAGCGTGTCCGTCGTTCCCGTGTGGTGGAGCCATGGCGGCGCCGCTACCCTAGCCGATCCGAGGTATGCGCCCCGATTTCCCGGCCGGACGACGCGTCACCACCCCGCCCGGAACCCGCGAAGTGCCGTGACTGGTCCGGCTGTTGGCCGATCCGGGCCGCTGACCTGCGCGGCCACGGCACCGCCCCACCACCTAGCCGCGCCGCGCCCCAGCGGCCTGTCCCCGCTTCCCGCCCCTCACCTCCACACAACCCCCACCGTCCACCGGATCAGTGGCCGGGTACGTAACCGCGTTTCTTGTCGACCACGTTCAGCAGGGGCCGGCCCGCCGCCCAGCGCTCGTACAACTCCAGGAACTGGCGCCCCAGTTCGTCCCGCCAGCCCACCGTGTCCCCGCTCATGTGCGGGGAGACGATCAGCCCCTCCAGTTCCCACAGCGGGCTGTCGGCCGGCAGCGGTTCGGTGGCGAACACGTCCAGCGCGGCGCCGGCGATCCAGCGCCGGGCCAGAGCGTGGACGAGCGCCTCCTCGTCCACGAGGGCGCCGCGCCCCACGTTGACGAAGAACGCCGAGGGCTGCATCACGCCGAAGAGGTGGGCGCCGAACATGCGGTACGTCGCCTCCGTCAGCGGCGCCGCCGCGATCACCCAGTCCGCGCGGGAGACCAGCCGGTCCAGGTCGTCCGGGCCGTACACCCCGGTCCGCGGCACCCGCCCGACCAGCGCCGTCGTCACCCCGAGCGCCTTCAGCAGCCGGACGATCGCCCGCCCGACCGGCCCCGTACCGACCACACACGCCCGCGTGCCCGCCACCCGCCTGCTCTCCCGGTGCCGCCACACCCGCGCCCGCTGCTGCTCCAGGGTGCGCGGCAGCTCCTTGGCCACCGCCAGCACCAGAGCCGCCACGTACTCGGCGATCGGCTGCTCGAAGATCCCGCGCGCGTTGGTGACCACCGCCTCGGACGCGGCCAGCTCCGGGCACAGCAGATGGTCCACGCCCGCGCTCGCGGTGTGCACCCAGCGCGGCCGGGGCCCGGCGCCGGGCCATGCCTCGCGCACCGCGGTCGAGGTGAAGTCCCAGACCAGCAGCGCGTCCGCGTGCGGCAGCCGCTCGGCCAGGTGCGCCGCGTCGGTGTGCACGATCCGGGCCCGCCCGGTCAGCCGGCCGAGCCGGGGCGGCGGCTCGGCGTCCAGCACCAGCAGGGTGGGGACGCTCGCCGTACCGGACGGCTCCCGGCGTCCGGCGGGACGGCTCCCGACGTCCGACATGCGCGGCTCCCGGCGGTCCGTGGCGGGTGCGTGCCCGGACGCCCCGGAGGCACCCCTCCGACCGCCCGGACCGCACGGATCGACCACGCTCGCACCCCGGCCCACCCACGTCAACACGGTCGGCCGGCCATGGTGTGGGCCGCGCCGCCGAGGCTGGGTACCCGAGCCGTGGGACCGCACCGGGCGTCGCCGTGCGGGGCGTCCCGTACCAGTGCCCGAACGCACGCAGGAAGGACGGACATGACCGCACTCGGAGTCCTCTATCCGGGCCACTTCGCCGAGGACGACTATCCGCGCATCGAGCAGCTCCTGGGCAGCGACATCCGGGTGGACCTGGTCCACGCCGAGGACGGCGAGGACGCGCGCCGGGTCGAGGAACTGCGCGAGACGGGCTCCGCGGAGCGGCTCGGCGCGGGCATGGAGCGGCTGCGGCTCGCCGGCGCCGAGACCGTGGTGTGGGCGTCCACCAGCGGCGGTTTCGTGCACGGCTGGCAGGGCGCCCAGGACCAGGTGCGCACGCTGGCCCGGCTGGCCGGGATGCCCGCCTCCTCGACGTCCTTCGGCTTCGTGCACGCGGCCCGTGAGCTGGGGGTACGACGGGTCGCCGTCGGCGCCACCTACCCCGAGGAGATCACCGCGCTGTTCGCAGAGTTCCTGCGGGCCGGGGGCCTGGAGGTGACCGGGGCGCGCTCCTCGGGGATCGGCTCGGCCGCCGAGGCCGCCCGCTGGGGCGAGGAGGACGTGCTGACGCTGGCGCGGGCCGCGGACGACGCGGGCGCGGAGGCGGTGCTGCTGCCGGACACCGCCCTGCACACGGCCGCCCACCTCGGCCTGCTGGAGAAGTCCCTGTCCAAGCCGGTCCTCACCGCGAACCAGGTCACGGTGTGGGAGGGGCTGCGACTCGCCGACCGGCGGGTGAACGCGCCCGAGCTGGGCGCGCTGTTCACGAGGGAGCCGCTCGTCCAGGTCTGAGGGCCGCCCCCGGCGGGCGGAATAAGCGGGGAGGGCCACCTGTTACGACACTCCGGCACAGCTCACGCCGGAACCAGGAGGCCCCCACCGTGTCCGCAGACGAGGCAGCTCAGGCGCGCGAGAACCACGCGGTGGCGCGGGAGGATCACGCGGTGGCGCACGAGGACCGCGCGGTCGCGGACGGCATCCGGGGCACGGCGCACGGCACCGCGCCCGTCCCGCTCTCCGTCCTGGACCTGGTGACGGTCGGCGCGGGCCGCACCGCCACCGACGCGCTGCGCACCAGCGTCGAGCTGTCCCGCCTCGCCGAGGCCCGCGGCTTCCACCGGTACTGGGTGGCCGAACACCACTCGATGCCGGGCGTCGCCTCGTCCTCGCCGGCCGTGATCCTCGCCCACCTCGCCGCCCACACCGAGCGCATCCGGCTCGGCTCCGGCGGCGTGATGCTGCCCAACCACGCCCCGCTGGTGATCGCCGAGCAGTTCGGCACGCTGGAGGCGCTGGCCCCGCGCCGGATCGACCTCGGCCTCGGCCGCGCCCCCGGCACCGACGGCGCCACGGCCGCCGCCCTGCGCCGCAGCGACACCCTGCACGAGGGCGCCGACGACTTCCCCGAGCAGCTCGCCGAGCTGATCCGCTTCCTGGACGACGACTTCCCCGACGGCCACCCCTACCGGCGCATCCACGCGATCCCCGGCCCGGTGCAGGGCAGCACCGCGGGCGGGGTCCAGTCCCCGCACCGCCCGCCGGTCTGGCTGCTCGGCTCCTCCGGGTTCAGCGCCCAGCTGGCCGGCATGCTCGGCCTGCCGTTCGCCTTCGCGCACCACTTCTCCGCGCAGAACACCATCCCCGCGCTCGACCTGTACCGGGAGACCTTCCGCCCCTCCCCGGTGCTCGCCGAGCCGTACGCCCTCATCGGCGTCTCCGCCCTCGCCACCGACGAGGAGCGCGAGGCCCGCCGCCAGACCCGCGCGATGGCCCTCAACATGCTCCGCCTGCGCATGGGCCGCCCCGGACTCTTCCCCGACCCGGCGCAGGCCGAGAGTCAGGAACTCGGCGCCATGGAGGAGGAGTTCATCGCCTCCTGGTCGGCCAACGTGGTGCACGGCACCGCCGACGAGGTGCGCTCCGGCCTGAACGACCTCCACAAGCGCACCGGCGCCGACGAGTTGATGATCACCACGCACGCCCACCGCGGCGAGGTGCGGGTGCGCTCGTACGAACTCATCGCGGACGCCTACGAGTTGCCGACGGCCGGATAGCCCCTACGGCACCGCACGCCCCGCCCTCGCGGGGTGGCGGTGCGGCCGTCCTCAGGGAGTGGCGGTGCGGCCCTCCTCACGTGGTGGCGGTGTACGCCCGTGCCCCCAGCAGCTCGGAGATGCGGTCCGGCGGCACCGGGCGGGAGTACAGCCAGCCCTGGCCGGTGTCGCAGCCGATGCGGCGCAGCCGGGTGGCCTGGGCGGAGGTCTCCACGCACTCGGCGGTCACCGTCAGGCCCAGCCGGTGGGCCAGCTGGATCATCGCCTCCACGATCACCTCGTCGGCCGGGTTGGGCGCCACCCCCTTGGGCGTCTCCTCGTACTGGAAGCCGCGGACGAAGGAGCCGTCCAGCTTCAGCGCCGAGACCGGGAGTCGGCTGAGGTAGGCGAGGTTGGAGTAGCCGGTGCCGAAGTCGTCGATGGCGATGCGCACCCCCATGTCGCTCAGGGCCTGCAACGCCTGGAGCGGGCGGCCCGCCGAGCCCATCACCGCGGACTCGGTCAGCTCCAGCTGGAGCAGATGCGGGGCCAGTCCGGTGTCCGACAGGGTCTGAGCCACGTCCGCCACCAGGTCCGAGTCCCACACCTGGCGCACGGCCACGTTCACGCTGACGAAGATCGGCGGCTCGCCGGGGTGGGCCTGCTGCCAGCGGCGGGCCTGCCGGCAGGCGGTGACCAGCGCCCAGCGGCCGAGCTGCACGATCGAGCCGTCCTCCTCGGCCAGCCCGATGAACCGATTCGGCGTCAGCGTGCCGAACTGCGGATGGTGCCAGCGCACCAGCGCCTCCACCCCGGACAGACGGCCGTCCTCCATGCCCACCAAGGGCTGGTATTCCAGGGCGAATTCACCCCGCTCGATGGCGGGCCGCAGGGTGGAGGACAGGGCCTGCCGGGTCATCCGGTGCGCGTTGCGCTCGGGGTCGAACAGCGTCCAGCGGCCCTTGCCGTCGGCCTTCGCCCAGTAGAGCGTCGTATCCGCCGCCTGCATCAGACCGGTCGCCGTGGTGCCCGCCGCATGGCGCTCCACGACCCCGATGGACGCCGTCAGCGACAGCCGCTGCCCGGCCAGGTCGAAGGGCTCCTGGAGGGCCGCGAGCGCGGACTCGGCGAGGTCGGCGAGCTGTTCGGTGCCGGTGGAGTCCTCCACCAGCAGCGCGAACTCGTCCCCGCCGAGCCGGGCCACCAGGGGGGGCGCGGCGCGGGCGTACCCGGCGTCGTCGGCGACCCTGGTCAGCCGCTCGGCCGCGGCGGCGAGCAGCCGGTCCCCGACGCGATGGCCGAGGGTGTCGTTGACCGCCTTGAACCCGTCGAGGTCCAGGTAGCACAGCCCGATCCGGCCGGTGCCGCCGCGCTCGTACGACTCCGCCTCCAGCGCGGCCGTCAGGCGCTCGAAGAACAGGGTGCGGTTGGGCAGCCGGGTCACCGGGTCGTGCATCTGCAAGTGCCGCAGCCGCGCCTGGAGTTCACGGCGGGCGCTGATGTCGGCGGCGGACAGCAGCACGCCCGCCCCGCCGTCGGCCAGCGGGACCACGGTCAGCTGCACCCACACGGTGTTCCCGGCGGGGCGCTTCAGCCTGCGGGTGCAGCGCAGCCTGGCCTGCCGCCCGCTCAGCACCTCCCGGTAGGCGTGCCAGGAACGGGCGTCGGCGGCCAGGTCCACCAGCTCCGCGGCGGACCGGCCGGTGAGGGTGTCGCAGTCGGTGCCGAGCAGCTCGCCGAAGGCCGGGTTCGCGCGCAGGACGAATCCTCCGCGGTCCACGACGGCCATGGCGAGCGGCGACGCTCCGAAGACACGGTCGTAGGTGATGTGATCACTGTCTGTGACGGCTGACCGGTCGAGGTCTGCCGCGGGCGTCGGCCCTTCGGACGTTCCGCTCACCGCTCGCTCCCGCAGTGCACTCGATCTCTGTCCGTGCCGGAAAGTGTGCCGATCATAGAGGCTGGCCCCAGGCCCTTCCAGCCATCATCCAGTGTCCCGGACCGGACAGACTTTCTGACAGATCGTTTCTGCCCGCACCTGGACGGGTTATTGAGCCCGTCGACCAGTTGTGACGTTCCGTGAGTGAATCGGGGCTGACGAGCGCCGTAGTGCGCCGGGCGCCCAAATGGGGAGCGCTCACCCTTCTGGTGCAGACAAACAGGGCATCGAGTGGCGAAACCGAGCAATCTGGGTGCGGGTCTGTCGAACCGCGTCCGGAGGTCATGTCCGTGCCCCTGCTGCGCAGCACCGCCGCCGTGTGCACCACGTTGTCGGCGGTGGCCGCGACCTCGATCTTCACCGGCCCGTCGGTCGCCGAGCCCTTCTCCACCGCCCCCTGTGCCCTGCACCGCACCGAGGCCCACCACTCCGAGGGCGTCGACACCTGGGACTCCGACTACACCCGCCCCACCCGGACGCTGGACGCGGTGATGGTCTTCCTGTCCTTCCCGGACGGCACCCCGCGCACCACCCCGGCGGAACTGACCGCCGACCACTTCCCGGAGACCAGCCGCTACTTCGAGCAGGCCTCCTACGGCAGGTTCACCCTGCGACCGCATCCGCTGACGCACTGGCTGCGTATGCCCCGTCCCTCGACGGCGTATGCCATACGGCGGGACTGGGCCGCCGAGGACCGGGCCGCCTATCTGAACGACGCCTTCAAAGTGGCCGACAAAGTCGTCGACTTCTCCCGCTACCAGGTGGTGTACCTGGTCGCCGACCCGGACGCGCCCGGCGTGGACTCCGACGCCACCAAGGTCGTCAACCTCGACACCCCCCTGCATGTGGACGGCACGGATGTACGACGGGTCGTCACGGTGTTCGAGAAGCATCCGCCGGACCGGCTGGTTCTCGCCCATGAGACCGGCCATGTCTTCGATCTGCCCGACCTCTACCACCGCCCGGCCGACGGCAAGGGCGACTGGGACACGTACGTCGGCGACTGGGACCTGATGGGCAGCCAGTTCGGGCTCTCGCCGGACCTGTTCGCCTGGCACAAGTGGCGGCTCGGATGGCTGGACCCGCGCCAGGTGATGTGTGTACGCGGCACCGGGCCGACCCGGATCACCCTGGAACCCCTCGCCGCGGGGCCCGGCATCCCGGTGCAGGGCACCGGCGGGGCGCCCGCGTTCGGGCTCGGCGGCGGGGTGAAGCTGGCCGTGGTGCGCACCGGGGCCGACAGCGCCCTCGCCTTCGAGGCCCGCACCGCCGCCGGCAACGACCGCGCCACCTGCCGCGAGGGCATCCTCGTCTACCGGGTGCGCAGCGGCGCGGAATCCGGCGGCGGCCCCATCGAGGTCGTCGACGCCCACCCGCACACCTCGGCCTGTCCCGACGACTCCGTCTACCCGCCCCTGGCCGACGCCCCCGTGGCCCTGGGCGAGAGTTTCACCGTGCCGGGGCAGGGCGTGAAGGTCGAGGTGGAGGACCGGACGGCCTCGGGGGCGTGGACGGTGAAGATCACGCAGAGGATCAGAGGCTGACCCCTCGGCCGGCGTCCACCCGGCCGACCTCGCGGGGGCGTGGGTGGCGGGGCCCCCGCACCGCGCGGCGGAGCCGCGCGAAAACAGCGATGGCGAGTCCGGACCGTGTTTTCACGGTCAGAACTCGCCATCGCCATCGCGTGCGCCGCCAGGGACTCGAACCCCGGACCCGCTGATTAAGAGTCAGCTGCTCTAACCAACTGAGCTAGCGGCGCCTGCTGACGTCGTAGACCTTAGCATCCTGGTCGGCGGGAGGAAAAATCGATATCCGCACCGCCGCGCGGGCCGCCCGCACCGCCGCCCACAGCAGCACCTCCGGGCCCGGCAGCCAGGGGTGACGCGCGTCCGGGGCGACCAGCCAGCGGGGGTCGGCCGAGGCGTCGCCGTCGGGTGCCGGGACGGTCACCGCGTCGCCCGTGCCGTGGCAGAGCAGGGGCGGTACGGCGGCGGCCCGGTGCGAGCCCCACTCCTCCCAGGCCAGCAGCGAGGGCAGCCGGTGGGCGGTGCCGGGGGCGCAGAACAGCAGCATCCGGCCACGGGACATCGCGACCGGGCCCGAGCCGGGGCCGTCGTCCCAGAGCCGGTCCAGCATCCGGCGGCCGAAGACGGCCGGGGCGCTCACCACGTCGAAGACGGTGCCGCAGGGCAGGACGGCCGGGGCGGGCGCGCGCCGCGGGTAGGTCCCGGCCGAGGCGAGCCAGGCGGCGCCGTCGGAGGTGACGCGGGTGACGTTCGGTGTACCGCTCATGCCGTACAGATCTACCGGCGGTGAGCAACCGGTTCTGCTGAGTTGCGGAAAACCGGGACAGGTGGTGGGGGAGAGGAGTATCTTGCCCGCCTGGCATATGCCAGGCGAGGATCACGTCGGCTTATCACACGACGGATCGGGCGCGGGTCACACGGGATCGGCGGTGGTCCGGCCCTCGCTGTTACCGCGCATCAGGTCCCGGCCGAACTCGACCATGCGCTTGGCATAGTCCTCGGTCCACTCCGCGCGCTCGGCGATGTCGGCGGTGGTCAGCCGGTCGAACCGGCGCGGGTCGGCGAGCTGGGCCGCGGCGATGGCCTGGAACTCCACGGCACGGTCGGCGGCCGCCCGGAACGCCTGGCTCAGCTCCGTCGCGCGGGACAGCAGCGCCCGCGGGTCCTCGATGGACTCCAGTTGGAAGAAGTGCTCGGGATCGGCGGCCGCTTCCGCGGGCTCGAAGATCAGGGGCGCGGGGCGTAGCCGCGGTTCGTTCCGACGCGGCGTGGGCTCCGCCATGTCTTCATCTCCTCCTCGTACGGCTCTGCTGCCGGACCCGGCGGGTCTGCCGGGCCACCGTCCATTGTCCCGCGTGCACAAGGGCGCTGCCGCGGTGCCGCCGGCTGTGGGGTGCTGCCGTGGTGGGCGGGGTGGTGCCGTGGCCTTCTGCGGGTCCGTTGTGGCTGGTCGCGCAGTTCCCCGCCCCCCTGGGGGGTTTGCGGTGCCGCCGGCCGGAGGGTGCTGACGCTTCCCCGCGCTCCTGGGGGGTTGCGGTGCGGTCGGTTGTGGGGTGCTGGCGTGGTGGGTGGGGGTGGTGTCGTGGGCTTCTGTGGGTCCGTTGTGGCTGGTCGCGCAGTTCCCCGCGCCCCTGGGGGGTTGCGGTGCCGCTGGCCGGAGGGTGCTGACGCTTCCCCGCGCTCCTGGGGGGTTGCGGTGCGGTCGGCTGTCACGGCTCCCGGAGGGATGCTCACGGTCGCCAGCGCACCCGGTGTTCCGCCAGATGCGCCAGTACCGCGTGGTTCGCCTCCCAGCCGTCGGGGAACTTGACCAGGGTGCCCAGGGGGACCGGTTCGGTGGAGGGGTAGTCGTCCAGGAGGTCGGTCACGCCCTCGCGGCAGACCACGATGCAGGCGTGGCGGTGCCGGGAGGCGAGGACGCACAGGCGGCCGGTCTCCAGGTGGAAGGCGGTGGCGTCGGGGCGGCCGGAGAGCGGGTGCAGGACGACCGTGACGTCGTACTCGCGGCCCTGGAGCCGGTTCGCCGTGTCGACCGTCACGTCGGGGACGCCCAGGTCCGCCAGCGCGGAGCGCACCGCGGCCGCCTGGTCGCGGTGCGCGGTGCCGACGGCGATCCGGGCGGCGGTCAGCGGTGCCGGATCGGGTGAGCCCTCGGAGAGCGCCGCGCCGCCCCGGTCCAGCAGCCGCCGGACCACCGCCGCCACCGCCCGCACCGCCTCCGGGTCGGTGCGCGGGGTGTGCCGGGCGGGCAGCTCCAGCAGGCCCCAGCCGGAGGCGGCCGCCTCGTCGATCACCCGGTCCGGGCCCGAGCCGTCGGAGGGCACCGCGAAGCCGAGCCGGCGGTCACCGGGCCCGGTGCCGCTGCGGAACGGGGTGTACGGGTAGAACGCGTCCGAGACCAGCGGCGCCGCGGAGGCCGGCAGCCGCCAGGAGACCGGCAGCCGGTGCTGCGGCAGCCGGGGGTTGTGGGCCAGCAGCGTGGTGACGGCGGAGGCCGAGGGGTCGTACGACAGCCCCGCCCACTGCTCGCTGCCGACGATCGCGAACGGGTCCAGCTGGCCGGGGTCGCCCACGAACAGCGCCCGCTCGAACAGGCCGGCGACCGCGAGCAGGGAGTCCGAGCGCATCTGGTACGCCTCGTCCACGATCGCGTGCCGCCAGGGCTCGTCCACCGTCACATGCGCCCACTTCGCGGCCGTGGACAGCACCACCGGCAGCCCCGCGAGATCGGCCGCCTTCGCCGACGTACGCACCTGGGGCAGCTCGTCCAGCGCCTTGTCGTACGCGTCCGCGTCGCTGCTGTGCAGCCGCCCCACCGGCAGCTCCGGGTTCTTCCCGGCGAGGCGCAGCACCAGGTCGTCCACCTGCGCGTTGGTCTGCGCCACCACCATCAGCGGGCGCCCCGCGTCCGCGAGTTCGAGTGCCGCCCGCACCACCAGCGTGGACTTGCCCGCGCCGGGCGGCGAGTCGACCACCACGCCCCGCTCGGTGCCGTGCAGCGTGTCGTGGAGAATCGCGTCCGTGGCGCGCGCTGCGGCGGCTCCGGGGTCCGCCTCGACGGTCGTCACAGCACGTCCTCCTCGGTGATCGGATCGGCGGCCTCCGCCACGGCCTCGCCGGGCGGCCCGCCGTGCGTCCACGGGGTCTGCTCCGGGTCGGGCAGCTTCGCCCCGCCGCGCTGCTCGTGCTCGAAGAGGGTGAAACAGACCCGCTCGCCCTTCTCCGGCACCGAGCCCGGCTCCGGCTCCTTGCCGCGGCCCATCTTGTCGAGGACGCGCAGCACGACCGCGTCCTCGGCCGCCCGCTCCACGAACTCCGCCGACTGCGGCCGGCCGGCCAGCGAGCGGTACACCTTGACGCGCTCACCGAGCTGCGGCCGGTCGTCGGTGCGGACCGTCACCAGCGGGCGCGGGCTCGGCCGCTTGCCCTCGCTGTACGCCATGACGACCTCGATCACCTCGCCCGCGAACGCCTCCCCGGCCAGCCGCCGCCCCGCCATCACCAGCGGATCGTCCAGCGCCTCCTGCGCCTCCAGCCGGGCCTGCTCCCGCTCGCGGGCGGCCAGTTTGCTCGCCGCCGTCACCGCGTCGTCCCGGCGCGGCTGCGGGGGCTCCCCGGCCAGCACCCGGTCCCGGTGCCCGGTGAACGACCAGCGGTCCCGCACCCAGCGCTCCCCGGCATGCCCGCCCTCCGGCAGCGCCCGCAGCAGGTCGAGGCCCCGCCACACCGCGTCCCAGGTCGGCCGGGTCTGGCCCTCGATCAGGTCGCGGATCTCCCGCTCGGCGCGGGTGAGCGCGGCCAGCCGGTCGTCGGCCTCCAGCGGGTCCTCGGCGGCGGCGAGGGCGGTACGCGCCCGGTCGTACCGCTCGATCGCCGGGGCCAGCCGCTTGTTGTCGAACGCCGGGTCGGTGGCGGGACCGGCCGGCGGGCACCGCAGCTGCCCGGCCTCGTCACGCGCCAGCTCCGCCGCCCGCGCGGCCTCGGCGCCGCTCATCCCCTCCGGGGGGTCGATCCAGGCCAGCAGCGCGCCCAGGTGCTGGTCCTCCAGGCCCGACTGGCCGGTCGCCCAGTGCCGGGAGAGCACATCGGTGAGGGCGAGCAGCAGCGCGGAGCCGGGGACGCGGGCCCGCTCCCCGTAGTGGGTGAGCCAGCGCCCGAGCAGCGGCACCCGCGGCGGCGCCGGATAGGGGGCCTCCGGGTCCTGTTCCGCGGTGCGGCGAAAGCGCATGGAGCGGCCGAGCAGCCGTACGAACTCCAGGCCGGCGCGGCTCGGCACGATCAGCTGGGGCGCGTCCGCGCACAGCTCCGTCGCCACCTTGACCCGCTTGCCGGTCTCCGGGTCGGTCTCGGTGCGCTCGGCGGCCTCCACCTCGGTGGCGTAGGAGTCGATGTACGGCAGGATCACGTCGGCCAGCTCGGCGAGGAACGCGAACCGCAGCTCGCGGTCGCGGGGCTGCGGTACGACCAGCAGCCGGGGCGCGTCCCGGTCGGTGCCGACCAGCGCGCCGAGCGGGGCGCCGGCCTCGCCCGCGGTGGTGAGCGGCACGAACACCAGCGGACGGCCGGACAGATGCCGGTGCCGCACGGTCGCGGCGGCCTGGGCCCGCCCGCTGCCGACGGCCTCCAGGCGGGCGAGGGTGTCGATCAGCGACATACGGCGGCCACCTCCCGGTCACGGGCCTCCTGGAGGGCCTCGGCGCGCAGGGCCGCCGCCCGGCGCAGGGCCGCGACCGCCGGATCGTCCGGGTCGCCCAGCTCGCCGTGGGCCGCCGCGAGGACGTCCCCGACCGTGGTCAGGCCGCCCAGCTCGGCGCGCAGCGGCCGGCCGAGCGGGGTGACCGCGCCGGCCGCGCGGGCCCGCTCGCGGCAGTGGAAGGCCAGTTCGCAGGCGGACAGGCACTCGGGCGCGTACGTCGCCGGGACCGCCGCCACCGCGGCCGTCAGCTCCTCGGGGTCCCGGTCGGGCGCGAAGCAGGTGCCCTCGGGCAGGGAGCCGGCGATCTCCTCGATCCGGGTGAGCCGGGCGAGCTGCCGAGCGGTGACCGCCCGCTGCTTGCGCACGTCCACGGCGGAGCCGGCCGGCAGGTTCGAGAAGTCCTTGGGGCACACCAGCAGCACCTGGTGGCGCACCCGCGGGGCGGGGTCGAGCCGGGCGGCCACGTCCTCCAGGGCGAGCACGTACACCGCGGCCTGCCGGGCGGCGGCGCCCACCTTCGCCGGGTCCGCGGAACCGTCCAGCATCGGGAAGGACTTGATCTCCACCACGGACCAGCTGCCGTCCGGGTGCACCACCACCGCGTCCGGCTCCAGGAACGCGAGCGAGCCCGCCACCTCCAGGGCGAGCATCGGGTGGTCCAGCAGCGTCCAGCCGCCCGCGCGGGTGGCCTCGCGCAGCGCGAGCGCCGTACGCGCCGTACGGCCCTCGGGGCCCTGGGCGGTCAGGTCGGGCACCGCGGCGGACACGGGCGGCTCGGCGGCCGGGTCGAGGCGGGTGTGCGCGAGGCGCAGCAGCTCGGCGCCGCCGTCGGCCTTCACCTTCGCCTCGAACGCGTTGCCGCGGGTCAGCGCGAACTGCGACTGGCCGAAGCCGGAGGGCGCCCCGAGCGCGCTCGCCAGCCTGGCCTTGTCCACCCCGGCGCCGTCCAGGATCGCCCGTCTGCGGCAGCCGGGGTTGGCGGCCAGCGCCGCGAGGGCGCGGGCGTCCAGGGCCTTCGCCGGTACGCCGGGGCCGCGCAGCTCAGCGAGCCGGTGCCGGAGCCCCGTCGCCCGCGTCCGTGGGGGAGGGGTCCGGCTCGGCTCCGGCGCCGGGCCGCGACTCGCGCTGCCGTGGAATTCGCTCACCCGCGGAAGTCTGGCATCCGCCACTGACAATCGGGGAACTTCCGGCCGCGGAGCCCTTGAACAGGCGGGCGCGGACCAGGTCGACGGCCCGCAGCACGCGCGGCGCGAGCAGGTGGCCGACGCCCATCACGGCGACGCCGGCGAGCGCGTCCAGCAGGTAGTGGTTGGCGGTGCCCATGACGACCAGCGCGGTGCCCAGCGGATAGAGCACGCCCAGGACCTTGGTGAGCCGGTTGCCGCCGTGCCGCCACAGCATCAGCCCGCACCACAGCGCCCAGCCGACGTGCAGGCTCGGCATCGCCGCGTACTGGTTGGTCATGCCGCCCAGGCCGCGCGGGGCGCTGGCGTCGCCGCCCCACCAGCCGTAGGAGCTGTAGTGGGCCATGGTGTCCACGAAGCCCTGGTCGGCGGCGAGCAGCCGGGGCGGGCAGGTCGGCACCAGGGTGAAGCCGATCAGTCCGATGAACGTGGACGTCATCAGCCAGGCGCGGGCCCGCCGGTAGTGCTCGGCGCGGTTGCGGAACAGCCAGACGAGGATCGCGGGCGTGACCAGGTAGTGCAGCGAGGCGTACCAGAAGTCCGCGGGTATTCCGAGCCAGGGCTCGCGGGTGAACAGGCGGTTGAGGGGGTGCTCGGCGTTCAGGTGGAGCAGCTTCTCGGCGCGCAGCAGGGCCAGGCCGTGGTCCACGGCGTCGTCGACGTCGCCGCGCACCAGGAGGCGGCCGGCCGAGTAGCAGCCGTAGACCAGGACGAGCAGCGGCAGCTCGGTCCACCAGCGCAACCGGGTGCGGGGCGCCACCTCGGTGCCCGGTGTCTCGGTCTGCGGCATCCGATCGCCCTCCCCCTTCTGCGGTACGGCCACCCGGCGGGCGACCGTGCCACTTTACGGTGTCCTTCCGCGGCCCACGCGGGTGCTCCGGAGCTCGCCCGGCGGTGGGCGGCCCCGGCCCAGAAAGACGCCGGGACCGGGCGCGGGGTTGCCCCGCAAGGGTGAGCGATGATGGAGGGGCCGACTCTTGTTGTTCCTGTGGCGTCTTCTGGGCGTCCGTCTCCCGGAAAGGTCCCCCATGGCACCGCGCATCCTGCTGGCCCGGCACGGACAGACGGCATGGTCGCTGTCCGGCAAGCACACCGGCAGGACCGATGTGCCGCTCCTGGAGGAGGGCCGGCACGGCGCGAAGCTGCTCGGCGAACGCCTGCACCGGGCGCCGCTGGACGGGCTGCCCGGCGTGGCGGTGCGCACCAGCCCGCTCGTGCGCGCCGCGGAGACCTGCGCGCTGGCCGGGTTCGGGGAGCGGGCCGAGACCTGGGACGCGCTGATGGAGTGGGACTACGGCGCGTACGAGGGCCTGACCCCGGCGGAGATCCGGGCCGTCCGCCCCGGCTGGCTGATCTGGCGCGACGGCGTCCCCGAAGGGGAGAGCGTCGCGGAGGTCACCGCCCGCGCGGACGAGGTCGTCACCTGGGCCCGCTCCGCCGACCGGGACGTCCTCCTCTTCGCCCACGGCCACATCCTGCGCTCCCTGGCCGCGCGCTGGCTCGGCTTCCCGCTGGACTTCGGCGCCCGTATCCGCCTCAACCCGACGTCCCTGTCGATCCTGGGCTGGGCGTACGGCGAACCGGCACTGGAGAGCTGGAACGACGTGGGTCACTTGGCGGGCTAGGAGCCAACACCCCTCCGGGGGCGCGGGGCCGGGCCCGATCCACGGCTGCGCTGCGAGCCGGGGCCGATCTATGGCTCGCTCCGGGCCGGGGTCCGATCTACGGCTCGCTGCGGGCCGGGGCGAGCCATGGCTCCGCCGCGGGCAGGGTCCGACCCACGGTTCCGGCGCGTGGGCGCGACAGGCCGCTTACAGCCCGCGGGCCGACGACGGCAGCCTCCCGCCTCGTCCACCAGCCCCGGCCTCGTCCACCAGCCCCGGCCGCTTCCATCAGCCCCGCGGCTTCCATCAGCCCCCCGGCCGTTTCCGTCAGCCCCCTGCCGCTTTCGTCGGCCCCCGGCCCCTCCGTCACGCTCCCGCCACCCTCGGATACGCCTTGTGCCGGTCGAGGAAGTCCGAGACCCCCGCCGCCCGCCGGTGCGGCAGCAGCACCCGCGCGGTGCCCGCCAGCATCGTCTGGATGCGCGACGACTGCACCTGGTCCAGGAGCGACAGCACCCGCATCCCCGCCTCCGCCGCCTCGTCCGGCCGGCCCTCGCGCGCGAGGTCGTCCGCGAGTTCCGCCGTATACAGGGCGATGTTCCGGGTGAAATGGGGGTCCTGGAGGTCCGCCGCCCGCCGGGCGTGCCGGGACGCGCGCGGCCAGTCGCCCAGCATGGACCAGCACTGCGCCTCCAGCCCCTCCAGCTCGGCCTCGCCGTAGAAGCTCATCCACTCGGGGTCCGCCTCGGAGCGCCCCCGCGCGAACAGCGCCTGCGCCCGCGCGAGCGCCCGCGCGCAGCCGGTGCGGTCGGCCAGCCCCGCCCAGCCGCCCGCCTCCCGCAGCGCCAGCAGCGAGTTCAGCCGGTCGGAACCGAGCGACCGGGCCGCCCGCTGCGCGGCCTGCGCGGCGCGCACCGCCTCCCGCGGCCGGCCCGCGTCCCGCGCGAGGAACGCGGTGTTGCAGAAGGCATGCGCCTCCAGCCCCTCGTCCCCGGTCATCCGGGCCGTGGCCAGCGCCTCCGCGTAGTGCGAGCGCGCGTCGTCGAAACGGCCGGAGTCGTGCGCCAGCCAGCCCACGGAGATGGCGAGTTCACCCGCGCCCGTGTGCAGCCGCTCGACGGTGGCCTGCCGGGTCGCACCGGCGTCCAGCAGCGCGTACGCCGCGCGCAGGGGAGCCGCCGCGCGCCGGTAGAGGCCGTCCGCGCCGTGCCGGTCGTCCAGCAGCCGGATCCGGCGGACCGCCTCCTCCAGGGCCGTTGCCTCGGTGCTGCCGGGCCGGCGCGAGCGGCGGGGCGCGGGCACGGCGTCCGGGGTGAGCCGCAGGGGGCCCAGGGCGGCGGCCACGGTGGCGCCCCCGCCGGTCATGAATGCGCGACGCAGCACGTCGCTCTCCTCGTGGTTCGGATGGTCGTACGGGTACGGTCCCTGGGGGCCGTACGCCTCGTGCGGGTCATACGGGTCGTGCTGGTCCGGCGGCTCGATCGCGTCGCCGCCCGCCACGGCGGCGGCCTCCCGCACGGCGGGAGACGGCGTGGCCGTACGCGCCGCGCGGCCGCGGACGGACGCGCGGGGCGCGAAGCCGAGGTCGGCGAGCGTACGACCGGGGAACATGTGCAGGAACACCCGCTCGTAGGCGTAGTTCGGGCAGCGGATCTCACCCGCCTCGACCCGCCCGACATAGCGCGCGTCACAGCTCACCCGCTCACCGATCTCCCGCGCGGCCCGCCGCACCAGCGCCGCGAACTCGGCCGGTGAGCGCCGGCCGCGCAGCCGCCGGAAGGCGAGGTTCGGCCGGGGTGGCCGTTCGGGCTGTGACGAGGTCACGGTAGACGACGCCATGGCCGGGTCCTCTCGTGCGAACCGTCGAACCATGCCGGTGCCGGGGCGGGTTCGGGACATGGCGCCCGAGTGGTGCCCTGGTTCCGGCGAGCAAGAACGTACCGGCTGTGAGGGTCCCGCCACGCTGGGTTTGGCCACAAAAGCGGATATCTCATCCGCGAACTGCCATGAAGTGCCATCCTTTGCGGCGCACTTGTGCCGTAGCCGTTGACAGGTTGGCGCGTTGAACATGTTGACCGCGACAGTGCTGTGTGGTGGAGGCGGGCATGCAGACCAGCCAGAGCAAGAAACCGTGTACCCCGCCGCTGTCGCCCGGCTCGGGCGACACGGTGTGCGACCTGGTGACCGTACCGGCCCGGCAGGGCCTCGAAGCGGTCGACATCCTGCGGCGCGGTGCCGCGGACGCGGTCGGACCGGTGCTGCACGACGACGACCGCGACACCCTCGGCTTCCTGGTGCCCGCCGGCACCGCGGCCGGCTGGGACGTGCCGGGCAGCACCTGCACCCAGACCAACGGGCGCGGGCTGCGGCTCGCCCCGGAGCCCCCGGTCGCGGGCGCCGACTGGCTCCTGCCCCCCGGCGACGACGCCGACCTCGCCACCGACCCGGTCGTGCTGCGCAAGGCCCTCGGGGAGGCGGCGCGCCTGATCGAGGCCGCCGACAACTGCCGCTGACACGTCTACCGCGGGGAGCTGCGAATCCCCCGCGGGGACCTGCGAAAATGGCCGGATGGGCAGGTCCGGGAACCCGCGGCGCGCAGCGGCCGCCGCCACCGCCGTCGAGGAAACCGTCGACGGCGGTCTCGCGCGGCTCGTCCCCGACCCGGACCGGAGCCGGGCCTGGACGCTGCTGATCGACGGGGCACCCCAGTCGCACGTCGACCTGGACGACCCGGCGTACCTCTCCTTCGAGTACCAGCGCCGCCTCGGCCATGTCATCGACCTCGCCGCCCCGCCCGGCAAGCCGGTGCACGCCGTCCACCTGGGCGGCGGCGCGTTCACCCTCGCCCGCTACGTCGCCGCCACCCGGCCCCGCTCCACCCAGCAGGTCGTGGAGCGCGACGCGCGTCTGGTGCAACTGGTCCGCCGGGAGCTGCCGCTGGACCCCGGCGCCCGGATCCGGGTGCGCTCGGCGGACGCCCGTGCGGGTCTCGCCAAGGTGCCCGACGGCTGGGCCGATCTGATCATCGCCGACGTCTTCAGCGGCGCCCGCACCCCCGCCCACCTCACCTCCACCGAGTTCCTGGACGAGGTCCGCCGCGCCCTGAAACCCTCCGGGATCTACGCCGCCAACCTCGCCGACGGCCCGCCGCTCGCCCATCTGCGCGGCCAGATCGCCACCGCCGCCGCCCGGTTCGGCGAACTCGCGCTGATCGCCGACCCGGCCGTGCTGCGCGGCAAGCGCTTCGGCAACGCGGTCCTGGTCGCCGCCGACCTGCCGCTGCCGCTCGCCGAACTCACCCGGCGCGCCGCCTCCGACCCGCACACCGCACGCGTCGAACACGGCCGCCCGCTCACCGACTTCACCGGCGGCGCGCCGCCGGTCACGGACGCGGCGGCCGTGGACTCCCCGGCGCCGCCGCCCTCCGTGTTCCGCTGAGCCCGGCCGGCCGCCTCAGTAGGTGCCGATGTCCACGTGCGGCGGACCGTCGTGCCAGGCGCAGAACACCGACACCCGGTCCGTGCCCCGGCTGAACTCCACCCGGATCCACGTCTGCGTCTTCCACACCTGCATCGACCAGCCGGCCCCCGGCGTCGCCGAGACGAGCGTGGCATCGGCCGCGCCCAGCTCGAACACCGCACGGCCGCCGTCGGTGTCGTACGCCCTGACTTTGCCGGAGGCGGTGGCGGAGGGGGCGGGGCGGGAGCGGGGGCCCGGCGAGCGGTGGACGGTCGCCTCGGCGGAGCGGGACGGCGGCGGGGGCGCGGAGGGCGACGGGGACGGCCGCGGGCCCGGAGCCGTGGCCGACGTCGCCATCGTCGTCGGGGCGGGCGCCGGCCCGACCGGCAGCGCGCGCGGCGGGGCGGGCGCCGTCCCGGCCATCACCGTGTGCACGCCCCACCACGACAGCGTGACCGCCGCGCCCGTCGCGAGCAGCCAGGCCAGTGCGTGAACGAGTCCTCTGCGCATCGCGGTCCATCCTGCCCCACCGGTCCCGCGGGACCCACCGGCCGGCGCCGGTTGTCCACAGCCGGGGAGTTGTCCACAGGCCCGCACCGGGTTCCCGCGCATGGCGTACGGTGCGGCGCATGGCAAGTCTGCTCGTGGTCGAGGACGACCAGTTCGTACGCTCCGCGCTCATCCGGCAGTTGACCGACGCCTCGCACACCGTGCGCTCCGTCGGCACCGCGCTGGAGGCGCTGCGCGAGGTCGCCCACCACCGTTTCGACGTGGTCGTCCTGGACCTCGGACTGCCCGACCTGGACGGCTCCGAGGCCCTGAAGATGCTGCGCGGCATCACCGACGTGCCGGTCATCATCGCCACCGCGCGCGACGACGAGGCGGAGATAGTCCGGCTGTTGAACGCGGGCGCGGACGACTACCTGACCAAGCCGTTCTCCGTCGGCCACCTGTGCGCCCGGATCTCGGCGGTGCTGCGCCGCGCCCGCGCCACCGGCGGCGAGGACCCGCCCTCCAGCGTGCTGCGGGTCGGCGGGCTGACCGTGGACCCGCTGCGCCGCCAGGCCGAGCTGGACGGCACCCGGCTCGACCTCACCCGCCGCGAGTTCGACCTGCTCGCCTTCCTCGCCGGACGCCCCGGCGTCGTCGTCCCGCGCAGAGAACTGCTCGCCGAGGTCTGGCAGCAGTCGTACGGCGACGACCAGACCATCGACGTCCATCTGTCCTGGCTGCGCCGGAAACTGGGGGAGACGGCGGCCCGGCCGCGCTATCTGCACACGCTCCGCGGCGTCGGCGTGAAGCTGGAACCCCCGGCGGACGTGGAGCCGCCGCGATGAGGTGGGCCCTGGTCAAGGTCTGCCTGGCGGTCACCACCATGGTCGTCGTCGCCTTCGCCGTGCCGCTCGGCCTGGTAGTCCGGGAGATGGCCCGCGACCGTGCCTTCGCGGGCGCCGAGCGGGAGGCCGCCGCCGTGGCGCCCGCGCTGTCCATCACCACCGACCGGGACGAACTGGAGCGCGTGGTGGCCGCCGCCGGCGCCGACTCCCACCTGGCCGTCCACCTGCCCGCCGAGGGCACCCGCGCCGCCCTCGACATAGGCGCCGCCCACGCCACCGGCCACGACATCCGGGCGGTACGACACCTCGGCCGGGCCTCCACCACCACCGTCACCGGCGGTTTCGCCCTGCTCCAGCCGGTGGCGCTCGGCTCCGGCGCGATCGCCGTCGTCGAGGTGTACGTCCCGGAGTCCGAGGTGACCCACGGCGTCGGCACCGCCTGGGCCGTGCTGGCCGGGGTCGGCCTCGCGCTGATCGTCGGCTCGGTCGCCGTCGCCGACCGGCTCGGGGTGCGCATGGTGCGGCCCGCGCGCCGGCTGGTCGAGGGCGCGCGGGAACTGGGCGAGGGCGAGCTGGGCGCACGCGTGCCGGAGGAGGGCCCGACCGAACTGCGGCTCGCGGCCGTCGCGTTCAACTCCATGGCCGACCAGGTCGTCCGGCTCCTCGCGAGCGAGCGGGAGCTGGCCGCCGACCTCTCCCACCGGCTGCGCACCCCGCTCACCGTCCTGCGGCTGAACGCCGCCTCACTGGGCGCCGGACCGGCCGCCGAGCAGACCCGCGCGGCCGTCACCCAGCTGGAGCGGGAGGTGGACACCATCATCCGCACGGCACGGGAGGCCAAGCCCCAGACGGCCGCGCCCGGTCCCGGCGCCGGGTGCGACGCGGCCGAAGTGGTGGGCGAGCGGATGGAGTTCTGGTCCGCGCTCGCCGAGGACGAGGGCCGCGCCTGGCGGGTGGCCGGGGTGGACCGCCCGGTGCGGATACCCGTGGCCCGCGCCGACCTGGCCGCCGCGCTCGACGCCCTGCTCGGCAATGTCTTCCGGCACACCCCGGAGGGCACCGCCTTCGCGGTGGACGTGCACCAGGGCGAGGACGCGGTGATCGTGCTGGTCTCCGACGCGGGCCCCGGCATACCCGACCCCGAGGCGGCGCTGGCCCGCGGCCGGGGCTCCGGGACCACGGGCTCGACCGGGCTCGGCCTCGACATCGTGCGCCGGCTCGCCGAGTCCACCGGCGGCGACGTCCGCATCGGCGCCTCGGTGCTCGGCGGCAGCGAGATACGCATCCGCTTCCAGCGGGACCCGCGCGGGCCCCGGCGCCGGGGACACCGGGGTGCCGTGCGACGGCGCGGGGCACGCCGGCTGGTCTCGACCTTTAACCGGCCCCGATCCCTTCCTTAAGCGAAGCCTAAGGACCGGGGCGGCCGCCCGCATCAAGCGGTTTGCCCGATTCCGGCTCGCTAGCGTGCTGCCGCACCACACCCCCACACCCCGTGACGAACGAAGGCAGGCACGCGCATGAGCACGCACCGGCGCAGCATCAGTGGCAGGAACAAGGCGATAGGCGGCCTCATCGCCGCGGCCGTGGTCGGCGGCGCCGCGCTCCTGTTCACGGGCACGGCGAACGCGGCGGGGGTGAACGCCGCCTACACCCGGACCAGCGACTGGTCCACCGGCTACACCGGCCAGTACGTCGTCACCAACACCAGCACCCAGCAGGAGAAGACCTGGACCCTGGAGTTCGACCTGCCGGCCGGGGCGAAGCTGTCCTCGCTGTGGAACGGCACCTCCAGCGTCAGCGGGAGCCATGTCACGGTCCGCCCCGCGAGCTGGGACACCACCGGTCTCGCCCCCGGCAAGTCGGTGACCGTCGGCTTCGTGGTCGAGGGCAGCGGCGCCCCGACGGGCTGTCGTATCGACGACAGCTCCTGCTCCACCGACGACGGCCCGGCCCCCGAGCCGAGCGGCCGCCCCACCGAGACCGGGACCCCCACCCCGGCCCCCACGCCCACCAAGACCACCAGCCCCGCCCCCACGCCCACCACGAGCACCGGTTCCGGCACCACAGCGTCCGCCGGGTTCGCCCCCTACGTGGACACCTCGCTCTACCCGGCCTTCGACCTCCTCGGCGCCGCCGACGCCACCGGGGTGAAGAACTACAACCTGGCCTTCATCACCGACGGCGGCGGCTGCACCCCCAAGTGGGGCGGCGTCACCGATGTCACCAGCGACGCCGTGGCCGCGCAGATCGGCGCCCTGCGCGCCAAGGGCGGCGATGTCCGGGTCTCCTTCGGCGGCGCCAGCGGCTCCGAGCTGGCCACCACCTGCTCCTCCGCGGACGCGCTCGCGGCGGCGTACGGCAAGGTGATCGACGCGTTCAAGCTGACCAAGGTCGACTTCGACGTGGAGGGCGGCGCGCTGCCGAACACGGCCGCCAACACCCGCCGCGCCCAGGCCATCGCCAAGCTCCAGGCCCAGCACCCCGGCCTGGACGTCTCCTTCACCCTCCCGGTGATGCCCGAGGGCCTCACCCAGGACGGCGTCAACCTGCTGTCCAACGCCAAGGCGAACGGCGTGCGGACCGGCACCGTCAACATCATGGCGATGGACTACGGCTCCTCGTACAGCGGCGACATGGGCGGCTACGCCGAGCAGGCCGCGACCGCCACCCAGGCCCAGGTCAAGAGCGTGCTCGGGCTCTCCGACGCGGCCGCCTGGAAGACCGTCGCCGTCACCCCGATGATCGGGGTCAACGATGTCTCCACCGAGACCTTCACGGTCGCCGACGCCACCCAACTCGCGGGCTTCGCCACCGCCAAGGGCCTCGGCGGACTGTCCATGTGGTCCGGCGCCCGCGACCAGCAGTGCCCCGGCGGCCCCAAGCCCTCCGCCGACCCCACGTGCAGCTCCGTCGCCCAGGACAAGTGGGCGTTCTCGAAGGCGTTCGCCGCCTTCAAGTAAGACACGGGCACGAGCACGAGCACGGGCACGGACCCGAGCCAGGGGCGCGGCGCCACTCCGCCGCGCCCCTCGCGCACGCCCCCACCCAGGCGCCCTCGCGCACGTGCCCCCGCGCGGACGCCCGCACGCGCCCCCGCCCCCGTGGTCGGCCCCCCCGGTCAGCTCACGCCGCGTCCACCGGCGGCAGTTGGCCCGTCCGTGCCGCCCGGCTGTACCAGTGGGCGCTCGACTTCGGGATGCGCTCCAGGGTCGTGTAGTCGACGTACACCGCGCCGAACCGCTTGCCGTAGCCGTACGCCCACTCGAAGTTGTCCATCAGGGACCACAGGTAGTAGCCGCGCACATCGGCCCCGTCCGCGATGGCGCGCTCCACCTCGGCGAGGTGGGCGCGCAGATACGCGATGCGCTCGGGGTCGTGCACCCGGCCCTCGGCGTCCGGCTTGTCGTCGTAGGCCGCGCCGTTCTCCGTGATGTACAGCCGCAGCCCCGGAGCCTCCCGCGAATAGCGCATGACCAGCTCGTACAGGCCGCTCGGGTCGATGGTCCAGCCCATCTCGGTGCGCTCGCCCGGCGTCTGGTGGAACAGCACGTCGTCGGCGCCCGGCCAGGGGGAGTGCTCGCTGGCGCCGTGGCCGTCCGCGCGCGGGCCCGCGACCTCGCCGGGGGCGGCCGAGACCAGCGCGGGGGTGTAGTAGTTCAGGCCCAGCGCGTCCAGCGGTGCCCTGGCCGCGGCCAGATCGCCGTCCCGCACGAACGACCAGTCGGTGATCCGGGCGGTCGCCTCCAGCAGCGTGGCGGGGTACGCCCCGTGCAGCATCGGTCCGTGGAAGACGCCGTTGGCCAGGTCGTCGATGCGCCGCACCGCCGCCAGGTCGGCCGGGTCCGGCGTGAGCGGCCGTACCACCGAGGAGTTGAGGCTGACCGCGATCTGGTTGCGGGCCGGCATCACCGAGCGCAGCGCCGACGCGGCGAGCCCATGGCCCAGGTTGAGGTGGTGCGCGGCGCGCAGCGCGGCCACCGGGTCGGTACGGCCGGGGGCGTGCACCCCGGAGCCGTAGCCCAGGAAGGCGCTGCACCAGGGCTCGTTGAGGGTGATCCACTGCTCCACCCGGTCGCCCAGCGCCTCCCCGACGAGCTGGGCGTACTCCGCGAACCGCAGCGCGGTCTCCCGCTCCGGCCAGCCGCCCGCGTCCTCCAGCTCCTGCGGCAGGTCCCAGTGGTAGAGGGTGATGGCGGGCCGGATGCCGTGCTCCAGCAGGTCGTCCACGAGCCGGCGGTAGAAGTCCAGGCCCACCTGGACCGCGGGGCCCCGGCCGGTCGGCTGCACCCGCGACCAGGAGACGGAGAACCGGTAGGCGTTCAGGCCGAGGCCGGCCATGAGCGCGACGTCCTCGCGGTAGCGGTGGTAGTGGTCGACGGCGATGTCACCGTGGTCACCGCCCGCCGTTCTGCCCGGCGTATGGCTGAACGTGTCCCAGATCGAGGGGGTACGGCCGCCCTCCCGCACCGCTCCCTCGATCTGGTACGCCGAGGTCGCACAGCCCCAGAGGAAGTCGGTCGGGAAGGTGACGGGGGTGAGGGGTTCGGACATGGAAGCGCTCCCATGAGAGTTGGAGGGACCGGAGGTGGTGGGCGCACCGGGCGGGCGGCCCGCGGGGAAGAGACGGGCGCGGGCCGTGGGGCCGGGCGGAGCGGGCGGGCGAGGAGGCCGGGCGGTGCGGGCCCGGCCCCGCGCGGGGTGATCGGTTCGCCGGGCTCAACCCTTGATCGCGCCCTGCATGATCCCGCCCACGATCTGCTTGCCGAACAGCAGGAAGGCGATCAGCAGCGGCAGGGTGCCCAGCAGCGCGCCCGCCATGATCACCGACTGGTCCGGGACGTAGCCGGTGCCGAGCGCGTTCAGGGCCACCTGCACGGTCGGGTTCTGCTGGTTCAGGGCGATGATCGGCCACAGGAAGTCGTTCCAGGCGAACACGAAGGTCAGCAGGCCGAGCACCGCCATCGCGGGCCGCGCGGCCGGGAAGACCACGTGCCAGACGATCCGCAGACTGCTCGCCCCGTCCACCCGCGCCGCCTCCACCAGCTCCGAGGGCAGCGCCTGCACCAGGTACTGCCGCATGAAGAAGGTGCCGAAGGCGGTCACCAGGCTCGGCAGGATCACCGTCTGGAGCTGGTTGGACCAGCCGAGGTCCGCCATCCACAGATACAGCGGTACGACGGCCAGCTGCGGCGGGATCATCATGGTGCCGATGGTCAGCAGCAACAGCAGCCCGGAGAAGCGGAACCGGAGCTTGGCGAAGGCGAACCCGGCCAGCGTCGCGAACAGCACCGTGCTGACCGTGATGGTGCCCGCCACGAACACCGAGTTGACCATCGCGGTGCCGAGCCCGGCCTGGTCCCAGGCCGCCTGGAGGTTGCTGAACAGATTGCCGCCGAACCACAGCGGCGGCGGGGTCTGCGCCAGCCGCCGGTCGGTGCGGGAGGCCGCGACCGCCGTCCACACCAGCGGGGCGAGCGAGACCAGCGCGAAGACGGTCAGGACGACGTACGTCACCGGTCCCGCGTGCAGTTGCTTGCCGGCGCCCAGCACCCGGCGCCGGGTGCGCGGGGTGTGCGCCTTCGGCGGCAGCGTCAGTTCACTGGTGGTCATTGGGACTTCCTCAGCCGTCGGGTGAGCAGCAGATTGACCGCGGCGATGATCAGCAGGATCAGGAACATCGACCAGGCGATCGCGGACGCCTTGCCGAGGTTGCCGACGATCCAGCCCTGGTCGTACATGTACAGACCGAGCGTCTGGTACTGGTGCTCGGAGCCGCCCTTGGACCCGCTGACCCCGCCGAACAGCAAGGGCTCGCCGAAGAGTTGGGTCGCGCCGATGGTGGAGACCACGACCGTGAACAGGATCGTCGGCCGCAGCTGCGGGACGGTCACATGCCGGAACTGCTGCCAGCGGTTGGCACCGTCGATCGCCGCCGACTCGTACAGGTCGGCCGGGATCGCCTGCATGGCGGCGAGGTAGATCAGCGCGTTGTAGCCGGTCCACCGCCAGATCACGATGGACGACACCGCGAACTGCGAACCCCAGTCGGACTCACGCCAGTTGACCGGACCGACCCCGGCGAAGTGCAGCAGCCAGTTGACCATGCCGCCGTCCCACGAGTACAGCAGCGTGAACACCAGGGTCGCCGCGGCCACCGAGGTGGCGTACGGGGTCAGCATCACCACCCGCCACACGGTGGAGCCGCGCAGCCGGTAGTTGAGCAGATGGGCCAGCCCGAGCGCGGCCAGCAGCTGCGGCACCGTCGAGATCACACCGATGGTGAAGGTGTTCTTCAGGGCGTTCCAGAAGAAGTCCGAGGACAGCAGGTTCCGGTAGTTGGCCAGGCCCGTCCAGGTCTGGTGGTCCAGCGAGGACAGCTGCACATTGTGCAGTGAGTACCAGGCCGTGTAGAGCAGCGGCACCAGGGTAAAGGCCCCGAAGAGGATGAAGAAGGGGGCGACGAACGCGTATGGCGACCCCTTCATGTCCCAGCGGTACAGCCGGCTGCGCCAGGAGCCGGCGGCCGCGGGCCCGGCCGGGCCGCGAGCGCTCCGGGCCGCGCCCGGCGGGGTGCCGGGCGCGGCCTCGGCGCTCGACGCGGAGTGCGCGAGAGCCTCGTCGGAGCTGGTCACTGGCCGAGCACGTCCTTGATCTCCTTGGATGCCGCGTCCCAGCCCTGGGCCGGCGTCTTGCCCTTCTGCTCGACCTGGAGGATGCCGACGTCCGTGATGGCGGTGGTCATCGGCTGGTCCTTGGCGCCGAAGATCTGCGTCGGGATGGTCTTCGCCGAGTCGGAGAAGATCTGGGTGATCGGCGCGTTCGAGAAGTACGCGGTGGTGTCCGCGGCCGGCTTCAGGTCCGGGTAGGCGGCCGGGGTCGAGGGGAAGCTCGCCTGCTTGGCGAAGACCTTCTCCTGCTGGGCGGGCGCGGTCAGCCACTTGGCCAGTGCGATGGCCTCCTTCTGGTGCTTGCCCGCGGTCGGCACACCGAGCCAGGAGCCGCCCCAGTTGGACGCGGTGGGCGCCGCCGCCACATCCCAGTTGCCCTTGCCGGAGTCACCGGACTTCTGCTCGATGTAACCCATCATCCAGGCCGGGCAGGCCACGGTGGCGAAGGAGGCGTTGGCGTAGCCCTGGTCCCAGGTCGGGTCGAACTGCTTGAGCTTCGCCGACATGTCGCTGGTGGCGACGGTCATCGCCACGTCCCAGGCCTTCTTCACCCCTTCCGACTTGTCCCAGATGACATTGCCGTCCTTGTCGTAGTAGCGGTCCGCGGCGCCGCCGAGGGCCGCGTTGTAGACGGAGGCCGCCGAGTCCACGAACTTGGTGCCCTTGGGCGCCTTCTTCATGTACTCCTTGCCGACGTCGACGTACTTGGCCCAGTCGCCCTTCCACATCTGGGCGAGCTTGTCCCGGTCGGTGGGCAGGCCCGCCTTCTGGAACAGGTCCTTGCGGTAGCAGATCGCCATCGGGCCGATGTCGGTGCCGAGCCCGATCAGCTTGCCGTCCTTGGTCGTCGCCTGGGCGTTCTTCCAGTCCAGCCACTGGGACTTGTCGACGTACTTGCCCATGTCGACGAACTTGTCCGCCTGGGTCTGCACGGCCTCGGTGATGTTGCCGATCTCGATGGCCTGAATGTCGTCGGTGCCGGAGCCGGCCTGGAGGCGGGTGAGCACCTTCGGCCAGTAGACGTCGGTGCGGGTGGTGACGTTCTCCTTGATGTTGATGTCCGGGTGGAGCTTCATGTACTCGTCGTAGAGGCCGGCCTGCTTGTAGCCGAAGACGCCGTACGTCCCGACGGTCAGCGTGATCTTCCCCTTGCCGTTGCCGCCGTCCGCGTCGTCCGAGGAGCCGTCCTTGGCGTCCTTGGCGCAGCCGGCCAGCAAACCCGTGGTCAGCGCGGCGACGGCCGCCAGGGCCATCATCCGCCTGGACCGGCGGAAGTTCGTGCGCATTGCGTCCTCCTGTTGCCTGACGTGCCGACCCCCCGGCCGACTGCATGGAATCGGGCCCGTTCGTCACGCGCTGCGGCTCGGGCGGGGAACGTGCGGGTTGTGTAGGTGTCAGGTACTGTGGGAGCGCTCCCACAAGTGATGGCTTGAAGGGTCGTCGGTTCCGAGCGGGGTGTCAAGGGACCGGACGCGGGGGGCCGAGTTCAGTTATCGGAGCGTTAACTGGCCCGCGCGGACGGGGCGTTCGGGCCTCCTGGGGCATACGGAGCCGCCGGGGGCCGGGCGGGACTGTTAGATTCCAGCCAACCGGAGGACGCGAGGGAGGCGGAGCGCATGGCGGGCCAGGGAGTGCGGGGCCGGAGCGGGGGCCGGCCCACGCTGGAGCAGGTCGCCGCGCGGGCGGGGGTCGGCCGGGGCACGGCCTCGCGCGTGATCAACGGCTCGCCCCGAGTGAGCGACGCGACCCGCGCCGCGGTGGAGGCGGCCGTCGCCGAGCTGGGCTACGTCCCCAATACGGCGGCCCGCGCGCTGGCCGCCAACCGCACCGACGCCATCGCGCTGGTCGTCCCCGAGCCGGAGACCCGGTTCTTCGCGGAGCCGTACTTCTCCGACATGCTGCGCGGGGTCGGCGCCGAACTGGCCGACACCGAGATGCAGTTGCTGCTGATCTTCGCGGGCAACGACCGGGAGCGGCGGCGCCTCGCCGAGTACCTGGCGGCGCACCGGGTCGACGGCGTCCTGCTGGTCTCGGTGCACGCCGACGACCCGCTGCCCGACCTGCTGTCCCAGCTGGAGATCCCGGCCGTGGTCAGCGGCCCGCGCTCGGCCGCGGAGACACTCACCTCGGTGGACTCGGACAACTACGGCGGCGCCCGCGCGGCCGTGGAGCACCTGCTGGCCCGCGGCCGCACCCGCATCGCCCACATCACCGGCCGCCTGGACGTCTACGGCGCCCGCCGCCGTGTCGACGGCTACCGCGACGCCCTGCGCGCCGCGGGCCACGAGGTGGACGAACTCCTGATCGAGCCCGGCGACTTCACCGAGGAGGGCGGCCGCAAGGCCATGTCCGCCCTGCTGGCCCGCCGCCCCGGCCTGGACGCCGTCTTCGCCGGCTCCGACGTCACCGCGGCCGGCGCCCGCCAGGTCCTGCGCGAGTCCGGGCTGCGCATACCGGACGACGTCGCCCTCGTCGGCTACGACGACTCCGCCATCGCCCGCCACATGGACCCGCCCCTGACCAGCGTCCGCCAGCCCATCGACCACATGGGCCGCGCCATGATCGACCTCCTGCTGACGGAGATATCCGACAGACGCCCCTCGGGCCCCCGGCGGGGCGAGCGGCGGCACGCGGTCCTGCCGACGGAGCTGGTGGTGCGGGCGTCCTCGTAGGCGGCGCGGGCGGCGGGCGCCGTCTCCAGGAAACGCGAAACAGCCGGTGACCCGTCTTGCGACGGAGTCACCGGCTGTTCACACAGGGTGAGTGACGGGACTCGAACCCGCGGCATCCTGGACCACAACCAGGTGCTCTACCAGCTGAGCTACACCCACCATGACCGGTGCTTGGAAACTTGTCGTTTCCCCGACCGGCCGAGAAGAAGTCTACAGGGTCCGAGGGGGTGCTCGCGCACAGGTTTTCGCGCGGCTCCCCGACGGCCCCCCGCGGGCCCCCAGACGGGGTCCGGGGCGGCCCGCTTCGCCGGCTACTGTGCCGCGGGCAGCACGTGCTTCGCCGCGATCGTCCGCGCCGTCTCCGAGTCCGGTCCGGGCTGCGGCACGAAGATGGCCTCGCGGTAGTAGCGCAGCTCGGCGATGGACTCGCGGATGTCGGCGAGCGCCCGGTGGTTGCCGTTCTTCTCCGGGCTGTTGAAGTACGCCCTCGGGTACCAGCGGCGGGCCAGCTCCTTGACCGAGGAGACGTCCACGATCCGGTAGTGCAGCCAGTCCTCCAGCGTCGGCATGTCGCGCAGCAGGAAGCCGCGGTCGGTGCCGACCGAGTTGCCGCACAGCGGAGCCTTGCCCGGCTCCTTCACGTGCTCCTTGATGTAGGCGAGGACCTGCTCCTCGGCGTCCTGGAGCGTCGTGCCGTTCGGGAGCTCGGCGAGCAGCCCGGACGCGGTGTGCATCTGACGCACCACCTCCGGCATCGTCTCCAGCGCCCGCTCCGGCGGGCGGATGACGATGTCCACCCCCTCGCCGAGTACGTTCAGCTCGGAGTCGGTGACGAGGGCGGCCACCTCGATGAGAGCGTCGTCGGACAGCGAGAGGCCGGTCATCTCGCAGTCGATCCACACCATGCGATCGTTCATGCGACCACCCTAAGACGGACCTCGCCTTTTGGATGCCCCGCGGACGAAGAGAGGGGTGCGGAGCCCGTGCCCCGCACCCCCTTCCCGGACTTCCGGTCAGCTCCCGGAACGCGGCCCCGGAAGCAGGCTCACCGCCCCGGCCGCCGCGGTGCGCCTGCTCTGCATCGGCACCCCGCTGTCCCGCTCGCTGTGCAGCACGGGCATGCCGCTCAGCGGCCCCGGACCCGCCGGTCCCGCGGGCGGCAACGGCTGCCCGGCGCCCTGCTGGAGCGCCGCCTCCGCCTCACCCGGCTTGTCGCCGCCGGGCCGCCGGGCCCGGTACGCGGCCCGGTACGCGGCGGGCGAGGAGCCGAGCTGGCGGCGGAAGTGCCCGCGCAGCGCGACCGGCGAGCGGAACCCGCACCGGCCCGCCACCTCGTCCACCGAGTAGTCCGATGTCTCCAGCAGCCGCTGCGCCTGGAGCACCCGCTGGGTGATCAGCCACTGCAGCGGCGCGCTCCCGGTGAGCGAACGGAACCGGCGGTCGAACGTACGACGGCTCATGTACGCGCGTGCCGCCAGCGTCTCCACGTCGAACTGCTCGTGGAGGTGCTCCAGCGCCCAGGCGACGACCTCGGCGAGCGGGTCGGCGCCGATCTCCTCGGGTAAAGACCGGTCGAGGTAGCGCTCCTGACCGCCCGAGCGGCGCGGCGGGACCACCAGCCGGCGGGCCAGCGCACCGGCCGCCTCGTTGCCGTGGTCCGTCCGCACGATGTGCAGACAGAGATCGATTCCGGCCGCCGTCCCCGCGGAGGTCAGCACGTCGCCGTCGTCGACGAACAGCTCCCGCGGATCGACGTGCACCGACGGATAGCGCTTGGCCAGCGTCGGCGCGTACATCCAGTGGGTGGTCGCCGGGCGGCCGTCGAGCAGCCCGGCGGCCGCGAGCACGAACGCGCCGGTGCACAGCCCTACGATGCGGGCGCCCTCTTCGTGCGCCCGGCGCAGCGCGTCGAGCGCCTCCTCGGGCGGCGGCGCGGTGATCGAGCGCCAGGCCGGTACGACGACCGTACCGGCGCGGGCGATCGCCTCCAGCCCATGCGGGGCGGTGAGTTCGAGACCGCCGGTGGTCCGCAGCGGACCCTCCTCGCCGCCGCACACCAGCAGTCGGTAGCGCGGCACCCCGGCGTCCTGGCGGTCGATGCCGAACACCGACAGCGGTATGGAACTCTCGAAGATGGGGCCGCCGCTGAACAGCAGCACCGCGACGATCTCCTTGCGGCGACGCCCGGACAGTTTCCGGACAGCGGCTTCCGGCGCGGCAGTGGAGTCGTGGCTCATACTGCTAAGCCCCCCTCGGTGGTCGCGGCTCCTCGGTTGTGTCGCTCCTGCACGTTTCCCCTCGGTCCTGCACGAGTCCCCCGCCGTAAAGACAGTCAAGATCGAATCTACTGGGTCCCGCGAACGCACGGTGACCCGTTCCAAATGCGGCACATTGTCGACATGACAACTTGGCGTGAAGCATTCGATCACGAAGCGTTGCACTCGTGGGCCGTGCAGGGAAGTGCACCTCCGGGCAGTGGCCAAACCGCGTAGGGTGCGCAGCGCCCCCTGGACCCTTTCCGTGCAGGTGGAACGGGGGTTGAGGGGTGGTGGGGACCCCACTTGGGCGATATCAAGAAGTTGGCTGAAAAGAAGCGCTTGGAAGCATGGAAACCGGTCAGTCGACCGGTGTCCGCTGCCGGGTGTGACGTCCGCCTCTTTGCATCTCGCAACGCCCGCCGTGCCGCCCGCCGTTCCGGCTCCCGCCCCGGCCGGCGTCCCGCCCGACCCCCCGCGCCCCGCCGCGCCGTGATCCGCGCCCCCGGCCCCGCCCCGCACCCCGGCGTGCGCCGTGCCGTGCCGTGTGCTCCGAACGCCGGAGCAGCAGCCGGCACGCGGCCGTGACGGCGGCCAGCCCCAGGGCGGTGCCCGTGGCGCCGGCGAGCGAGGCGCCGTACCAGAGCAGGACCACCGGGACGAGGACGCAGGTGAAGGCGGCCCAGCGGATCAGCTCGCCGGTGCTGTCCTGCGGGCCGGGTTCCTCGGGGCGGGACCGGTGTCCGGACATCTCGTACTCCCTGTGGCGAGCTGGGCCGGCCGCCGGCGCATGGTGGCGCCCGGTGGCTCCCCGTGGCTCCCCGTGGTGGTGGCTCACCCCCTTCAACGCCCGGCGGAGCGGTCGGTCACCGGCCGTGCGTCCGCGAACCCTGTGCAAAGCGCCTGTACGGGGCAGCAAGCATTGCGTAACGGGCGCGGCTCGTGCATGCTCCGGTGAACCCCTACGGATGTCGGGGGGCCGCTTACGGAGCGTGCAAGGGATCTGTCCTCGGGACGCGTGCCGCCGTACCCTTGGGGGTATGGGGTGGGGAAGATGAATCCCGGACACAGGTCCGCCGCACACTGTCGTCCCGTCCCATAAAGGATCACAACGCCGAGACAGCCATGGCCGGTCACGAATTCTTCGAACCCGCGGACCGCAAGCGACCGGTCGCCGATCCTACGGCGGCCGATCCCCAGGCGGCCGAAGAGTCACGCCCTTCCTGCGACCCCGCCTTCCGGCACGGTGTCGTCGTCGGCTTCGACGGCTCCACCTCCAGCGAGCGCGCCCTCGCGTACGCGATCGGCATGGCGCACCGCTCCCACTCCGGTCTGATCATCGTGCATGTGGCCAACCGGCTGCCCACCACGGTGTGGGCGGGCTGCGAGCCACCGGTCTTCGTGGACGTGCCGGATCACCGTACGGAGGTGCTCGGCCTCGAACTCGCCTGTGCGGACTACCTCTCCGAGGTGCCCTGGATCCTCGTCGAGCGCGGCGGTGACATCTGCCACGAACTCGAGGAGGTGGGGCGGGAGTACGAGGCGGACGCGATCGTCGTCGGCTCCACGCACGGGATCGTGGGCCGGATCTTCGGCTCGGTCGCGGGGCGGCTGGCGCGGCGGGCGCGGCGGCCGGTGATCGTGATCCCCTGAGACGGCGGAACCCCCCGCGCGGCGCACGGGGGGTTCGTTCGTCCGGCTGCGGCGGTCCCTACTCGACCGTCACCGACTTCGCCAGGTTCCGCGGCTTGTCGATGTCGCGGCCCAGGGCCTTCGCCGTGTGGTAGGCGAGGAGCTGGAGCGGGATGCCCATCAGGATCGGGTCGAGTTCGTCCTCGTTCTTCGGGACGACGATCGTCTGGTCGGCCTTCTCCTGGTGCCGGTGGGCCACGGCGAGGATCTTGCCCGAGCGGGCCTTGATCTCCTCCAGGGCGGCGCGGTTCTTCTCCAGCAGATCGTCGTCCGGGATGATCGCGACCGTCGGCAGGGCGGGCTCGATCAGGGCCAGCGGGCCGTGCTTCAGCTCGGAGGCGGGGTAGGCCTCGGCGTGGATGTAGGAGACCTCCTTGAGCTTGAGGGAGGCCTCGCGGGCGACCGGGTAGCCGCGGACCCGGCCGATGAACAGCATCGAGCGGGCGCCGGCGTACAGCTCGGCCAGCTCCTTGATCTGCTCCTCCTGCTTGAGGATCTCGGTGATCTGGTCGGGCAGCCGGCGCAGGCCCTCGATGATCCGCTTGCCGTCGCGCACCGAGAGGTCGCGGGTGCGGCCCAGGTGCAGCGCGAGCAGCGCGAAGGCGACCGTGGTGTTGGTGAAGCACTTGGTCGAGACGACGCAGACCTCGGGGCCCGCGTGCACATAGATCCCGGCGTCCGCCTCACGGGCGATCGCGGAGCCCACCACGTTGACGACGCCGAAGACCCGCGCGCCCTTGCGCTTGAGCTCCTGCACGGCGGCGAGCACGTCGTACGTCTCACCGGACTGGGAGACCGCGACGTACAGCGTGTCGGGGTCCACGACCGCGTTGCGGTAGCGGAACTCGGAGGCCGGCTCGGCGTCCGCGGGGATCCGGGCCAGCTCCTCGATCATCTGGGCGCCGATGAGCCCCGCGTGGTACGAGGTGCCGCAGCCGAGGATCTTCACCCGGCGGATCTGCCGGGCCTCGCGGGCGTCCAGGTTGAGGCCGCCGAGGTGCACGGTGGAGAAGCGGTCGTCGATCCGGCCGCGCAGCACCCGGTCCACCGCGTCGGCCTGCTCGAAGATCTCCTTGTGCATGTAGGTGTCGTGGCCGCCCATGTCGTACGACTCGGCCTCCCACTCCACCGTGGTGGGCTCGGCGGTGGTGCGCGTGCCCTCGGTGGTGTAGGTGCGGAAGTCGTCGGCCTTGAGGGTGGCCATCTCGCCGTCGTCCAGCGTCACTATCTGCCGGGTGTGCATGACCAGCGCGGCGATGTCCGAGGCGACGAACATCTCCTTCTCGCCGATGCCGAGCACGACCGGGGAACCGTTGCGGGCCACCACGATCCGGTCCGGGAAGTCGGCGTGCAGCACGGCGATGCCGTACGTGCCCTCGATCAGCCGGACCGCCTGGCGGACCTTGTCCTCCAGCTTCTCGGCGCCGGCGCGGGCGATGAGGTGGGTGAGCACCTCGGTGTCGGTCTCGGAGAGGAACTCGACGCCCTCCGCCTCCAGCTTGCGGCGCAGGTCGGCGGCGTTGTCGATGATGCCGTTGTGCACGACGGCGACCTTGTTGTCGGCCGACATGTGCGGGTGGGCGTTCACGTCGGAGGGGGCGCCGTGGGTGGCCCAGCGGGTGTGGGCGATGCCGGTGGTGCCCTTGAAGCGCGCCGGGACCTTGGCCTCCAGGTCGCGCACCCGGCCCTTGGCCTTGACCATCTTCAGGCCGGGCGCCTTCGGGGAGGTGACCACGATGCCCGCGGAGTCGTACCCGCGGTACTCCAGCCGCTGGAGGCCCTCCAGGAGGAGGGGGGCGACATCACGCTTCCCGATGTAACCGACAATTCCGCACATATACAGGTATTCCTAGCCGTAGACGATGCGGCGCAGCTGCCTGAGCGTCAGCTCGGGCGGTGCCACCGCTCGATATCTGAGGTCCGCCCCGATCCGTTCGAAGATCTCCGCGTTCACCAGGCCGCGGGCCTGGAGTTCGCGGTGGCGGCGACGGACGAAATCCTCCGTCGACTCGTCGAAATAGGCGAGCACGTCCTGGATCACCCGCAGCGCCTCGCCCCTGCCGAGGGGCGTCGACCGCGTCAGATGATCTACGAGTTCGTCGTGCACCCGTAGATCCTCGGGTACCGGCGTCGGTTTCGCAAGAATCCTGCCCGATATCGGGCACCGGGGTGCCGGGTGGCGCGCTGAACTCCTGTTCGCCCACTGTGTCCTACGTCACTCCAGCTCCCTTGCCGCCCCCGGTGGGACAGTGGTCCCGACAAGACCCGAAGGGAGCGCATGTGACACGGAATGACCGTACGACTCCCCGAACCGCCCGCGTCCTTGGTTCGCTGCTGCTCGTCGCGGCGGCCGGCGTCTTCACCCTCGGCGCCGCCCCCGCCCCGCCCGAGGCCCGCGCCACCCCGCTGAACCAGGTGATCCCGGCCCCCGCCTCCGTCACCCCCGGCGGCGCCCCGTACCGCATCACCCGCGGCACCGCTGTCCGCGTGGCCGGCCCGGCCGCGGTCCGCCGCGTCGGCGCCTACCTCGCCGGCATCCTGCGGCCCTCCACCGGCTACCCGCTGCCGCTCACCGGGCACGGCAGCGGCGGCATCCGGCTGCGCCTGGCGAAGGGCGGCTACGGCGCCGAGGGCTACCGGCTGAGCAGCAACCCCTCCGGTGTCACGCTCACCGCGAGCGCCCCGGCCGGCCTCTTCCACGGTGTGCAGACGCTGCGCCAACTCCTCCCGGCCGCCGTCGAGAAGAAGACCGTCCAGCGTGCGAGCTGGCAGATCGCCGGCGGCACCATCGAGGACCACCCCCGCTACGCCTACCGCGGCGCCATGCTGGACGTCTCCCGGCACTTCTTCACCGTCGCCCAGGTGAAGCGGTACATCGACGAACTCGCCCTCTACAAGGTCAACGAGCTGCATCTGCACCTCAGCGACGACCAGGGCTGGCGCATCGCCATCAACTCCTGGCCCCGGCTCGCCCGTTACGGCGGCGGCACCGAGGTCGGCGGCGGCAAGGGCGGCTTCTACACCCAGGACGAGTACCGGCAGCTCGTCTCCTACGCCGCCTCCCGCTACATGGAGGTCGTGCCGGAGATCGACATGCCCGGCCACACCAACGCGGCCCTCGCCTCCTACGCGAAGCTGAACTGCGACGGCGTGGCGCCCCCGCGCTACACCGGCACCGAGGTCGGCTTCAGCTCGCTGTGCGTGTCCAAGGACGTCACCTACACCTTCGTGAACGACGTCATCGGGGAACTGGCCGCGCTCACGCCGGGCCGCTATCTGCACATCGGCGGCGACGAGGCGCACTCCACCAGCCACGCCGACTACGTGACCTTCATGGACCGCGTGCAGCCGATCGTCGCGAAGTACGGCAAGACGGTCATCGGCTGGCACCAGCTCACCGGCGCCCACCCGGCCAAGGGGGCGCTCGCCCTGTACTGGGGGCTGGACAGCACCAGCGCGGCCGAGAAGGAGCAGGTCGCCGCGGCCGCGCGGAACGGCACGGGGCTGATCCTGTCCCCGGCCGACCGGGTCTACCTCGACATGAAGTACACCAAGGACACCCCGCTCGGGCTCAGCTGGGCCGGGCTGGTCGAGGTCCGGCGGTCGTACGACTGGGATCCGGGCGCCTATCTGCCGGGCGCCCCCGCGTCGGCGGTCAAGGGGGTGGAGGCGCCACTGTGGTCGGAGACGCTGAAGACGCCGGCCGACATCGACTACATGGCGTTCCCGCGGCTGCCGGGCGCGGCCGAGCTGGGCTGGTCGCCCGCCGCCACCCACGACTGGGACACCTACCAGGTACGGCTGGCCGCGCAGGCCCCGCGCTGGGACGCCCTCGGCATCGGGTACTACCGGTCGCCGCAGGTGCCCTGGACCGACGGCTGAGCGGAAGGTGAACGGGCGCCCCGGAGGACCGTACTCCGGGGCGCCCGCCCGTCCGCGCCCAACGCGGCTGCCCGGTACAGGCGTTGGTGTCAGCGACCGGCCAGTGGGTTGCGCAGCGTGCCCACCAGCTGGAGCGCCGCGGAGGGGTCCGCGAGGTCCACCATCTGCCGGTTGTCGCGCAACTGGAGCCGGTTGAGGCAGGACAGCGCGAACTCGGGGGCGAACAGGTCGTACTGCCGGAACCGGTCGGCGAGTTGGGGATTCGCCTCCTGGTACTCACGGGAGACCTCCGCGACCGTGCGCCAGAACTCGTCCTCGGTGAGGACTCCTTCGGCGGCGAGGTTCGCGGACAGGAAGCGGAAGAAGCAGTCGAAGACGTCGGTGAAGATCGACAGCAGCTTCTGGTCCTTGGGGATGTCGGCCCGGATGCGGGCGACCTCCGGCGGCAGCACGGCGTCCGGGTCCATCACCACGATCTCCTCGGCGATGTCCTTGTAGACGGCCCGCTGCACGACCCCGTCCCGCAGCACCAGGATGGTGTTCTCGCCGTGCGGCATGAACGCCAGGTCGTAGGCGTAGAGGCTGTGCAGCAGCGGGGTGTAGTAGGCCCGCAGGTACCGGCGCAGCCATGCGGCGGGTTCGAGTCCGGACCGTTCGATCAGGGCGCCCGCGAAGGACGCGCCCTCGTGGTCGACGTGCAGCAGGGAGGCCATGGTGGCGAGCGTCTCGCCGTCCTGGAGGGAGGGCACCGGGCTCTCCCGCCACAGCGCGGCCAGCATCTTGCGGTAGGGGGAGTAGCGGTCGGTGGCCCGCTCGTACTCCAGGTGCCGGTAGCCGACGGCGGCCCGTTCGCGGATGATCGTCAGGCCGCTGCCCTTGAGCACCGGGTCGCCCTCGATGAGCTGCGCGAGCCAGTCGTTGATGGCGGGGGTCGCCTCCATGTAGGCGGCCGAGAGTCCGCGCATGAAGCCCATGTTGAGGACGGACAGGGCCGTCTTCACATAGTGCTTGTGCGGGGCGCTGGTGTTGAAGAAGGTCCGGATGGACTGCTGGGCCAGGTACTCGTCGTCGCCCTCGCCGAGCGGGACGAGGTGCCTGCGGGCCACCTCCGCCGCGAAGGTGACGGACAGCTTGTTCCACCACTGCCAGGGGTGGACCGGGATGAGGAGGTAGTCGGCCGGGTCGAGGCCCTGCCCGGTCAGCGTCCGCCGGAACCGCTCGACGGTCTCCTCGCCCAACTCGGCCCGGACGAAGCCCTCGTACTCGATGCCGGCGCCCGCCGTGAACGCGGCGCGGGAGCGGTGCGCGGCCAGCCACAGCAGCCGGACGGGGTGCGCGGTCTCCGGGGCGTACGCCAGGTACTCGTGGACCCCGAAGCCGAGCCGCCCGTTGTTCGCGACGAAGCAGGGGTGGCCCTCGGTCATCCCGGTCTCGATCGCCTGGAAGCCGCTCGACGCCAACTCGGCGGAGGTGAGCTGGTGTTTGGCGAGCTTGTAGCAGGTGCCGGAGAGGGTGGAGGAGATCTCCTCTAGGTAGACGGGCAGGATGGCGTCGCTCAGGCCCAGGGAGTCCTTCAGCTCGATGAAGAAGTCCAGGGCGGCGAGCGGGAGTTCCGCGCCGTCGCGCCGCCGGGTGATCGAGCCGGCGTCCACCTCCCAGTGGTCGAGGGCGCGCCGCACGGCGGTGAACCGGTAGGCGGTGAGGCCGTCGTCGCTGCGGACGACGTAGCCCCCGCCGTCCTCCTCGGGGGTGATCAGGCGCTCGTGCGCGAACTCGGCGAGCGCCTTGCGGAGCAGCAGCCGGTTGGCCCGCGCCCAGCGCTCGGGGGACAGATGGGCCACGGACTCGGCGGGCGTCAGCACGCGGACACCGCCTTCGTGAACTGCTCGCGGGTGCAGAAGCTCAGCAGGGCCGTCTTCTCCGGCTTGCGTATCTCACGCTCGGCCACGAACCCGACGGCCGCGTTCAGCGCGTGCACCGCCTTGTTGCGCACGTCCGGCTCCACGACCACGCGCTCGACGGCCGGGTCCGCGAAGAGATGGGCCATGACGGCGGTGATGACGGCCTTGGTGAACCCGTGCTCGGGGGTGTCGGTCGCGGGGGTCAGGAAGTGCATCCCGACGTCGCCCGGCCGCGGCTCGTAGAGGCCGACCAGCTCCCGGTGGACGGGGTCGTACTTCTCCATGAGGAAGGCGGGGACGCCGTCCCGGAGCCCGAGCAGCGCGTGGTGGTGCTCGTCGGCGGCTATCTCCATGTACGCCCGCTCGACGTCCTCCAGTTTCGCCTCCCGCATCATCCAGAAGGCGGCCTTCGGGTGGGTGACCCAGGAGTGCAGCAACTCGGCGTCCCGGAGCGGGTCGACGGGCCGGAAGGTGAAGGTCGGGGCGGTCATACGGCGAACTCCTGGAAGGCGATGGACTTCTCGACCGGGTAGTACTCGCTGCCGAGCACCTCGCGGATGATGCACGCGTTGCGGTACGGGCCCATGCCCAGGTCGGGGCTGGTGATGCTGTGGGTGTGGACGCCGGCGTTCTGGAGGAAGACGCCGCGCCCGGTGACGTCGATGGCGTAGTTGCGGGCCACGTCGAAGCGGCCGTGGCCGTCGAAGCGCAGCCGCTCGCGCAGCGGGGCGAGGAAGGCCGGGGGCGCGTAGTGGTAGCCGGTGGCCAGCACCAGCCCCTCGGTGCGGATCTCGAAGTCCTTGCCCTGCTCGTCCTGGCGGAAGCCCAGGGTGTACGCCTCACCGTCGTAACGGGCGCTGTTCAGCGAGGAGTTGGTGAGCAGCCGGGTCGGCACCGGCCGGTCCCCGCTCGCCACGTTCTTCTGGTACAGCAGGTCGAAGATCGCGTCGATGAGGTCCGAGTTGATGCCCTTGAACAGGCCCTTCTGCTGCTTCTCCAGCCGGTAGCGGGTCTCCTCGGGCAGCGCGCGGAAGTAGTCGATGTAGTCCGGGGAGGTCATCTCCAGGGTCAGCTTGGTGTACTCCAGCGGGAAGAACCGGGGGGAGCGGGTGACCCAGTTGAGCTGGTAGCCGTGGACGTCGATCTCGGACAGCAGCTCGTAGTAGATCTCGGCGGCGCTCTGCCCGCTGCCGACGACCGTGACGGACTTCTTCCGCTGCAACTCCGCCTTGCGGTGCATGTACTGGGAGGTGTGCAGCAGGTCCCCGCCGAGGTCCCGGCAGGCCTCGGGGAGGTAGGGCACCGTGCCGGTGCCGAGCACGAGGTGCCGGGCGCGGACGGTGTCGCCGGCCGCGGTCCGCACGGCGTACAGGCCGTCCTCGTACGACACCTCGGTGACCGTCGTGCCGAAGCGGACGCTGCTCAGCTTGCCGGCGGCCCAGCGGCAGTAGTCGTCGTACTCCACCCGCAGCGGGTAGAAGTTCTCGCGGATGTAGAAGGAGTACAGCCGGCCCTTCTCCTTCAGGTAGTTGAGGAAGGAGTACGGCGAGGTGGGGTCGGCGAGGGTGACCAGGTCCGACATGAACGGGGTCTGGAGGTGGGCGCCGTCCAGGAACATCCCGGCGTGCCACTCGAAGCCGGGCTTCGACTCCAGGAAGACGGCGTCCAGTTCGGCGATCGGCTCGGTCAGGCAGGCGAGGCCGAGGTTGAAGGGGCCGAGCCCGATCCCCACGAGGTCGTGGATGCGGCTGGGTTCAGGAAGCGCGGTCAAGGGACTCTCCCAGGTACTGCTCGGCGTGGCCGGCGATGAGATCGAGGACGGCGGCGATGTCGGACACCGTCGTCTCGGGGTTGAGCAGGGTGAACTTCAGGTAGTGGCGGCCGCCCACCTTGGTGCCCGCGACCACCGCGTCACCGGAGGCGAACAGGGCCTTGCGGGCATGGAGGTTGGCGCGGTCGATCTCGGCCGGGTCGGTGACGGCGGCCGGGACGTAGCGGAAGACGAGGGTGGACAGGGACGGCTCGACCACCACGTCGTAGCGCGGGTCGGCGGCGAGCAGGTGCCAGCCCTGGACGGCCAGGTCGCAGACCTCGTCGAAGAGTCCGCCGATGCCGTCGGCGCCCATCACGCGCAGCGTCAGCCACAGCTTGAGGGCGTCGAAGCGGCGGGTGGTCTGGAGGGACTTGTCGACCTGGTTGGGGATGCGCTCGCGCACCGCGCGGCGCGGGTTGAGGTACTCGGCGTGGTAGGTGGCGTGCCGCAGGGTGGCCCCGTCGCGCACCAGCACGGCGGACGAACTCACCGGCTGGAAGAAGGACTTGTGGTAGTCGACGGTCACCGAGTCGGCACGCTCGATGCCGTCGATGCGGTGCCGGTACTTGCGCGAGGCGAGCAGCCCGCAGCCGTAGGCCGCGTCCACGTGCAGCCACGCGCCGTGGCGGTCGCACAGCTCGGCGATCTCGGGCAGCGGGTCGATGGAGCCGAAGTCGGTGGTGCCGGCGGTGGCGACGACCGCCATGGGCACCAGGCCCTCGGCGTGGCAGCGCTCCAGCTCGCGGGCCAGGGCGACGGTCTGCATCCGCTTGTCGCGGTCGACGGGGACGGTGACGACCGCGTCGGGGCCGAGCCCGAGCAGTTTCGCCGACTTCTGCACGCTGAAGTGGCCGGCCTCGGAGGCGAAGATCCGCAGTTTCGCGAGGTCGCCGTTCTTGGCCTCCTCGCGGGCCAGCAGCAGCGCCTGGAGGTTGGACTGGCTGCCGCCGGAGGTGAACACGCCGTCCGCGGCGGGCCCGAGGCCTATCCGCGCGGTCGTCCAGTCGATCAGCTTGCGCTCGATGAGCGTGCCGCCGGCCGACTGGTCCCAGGTGTCCAGCGAGGAGTTGACCGCGGAGAGCACGGCCTCGCCGAGCACGGCCGGGATGACGACCGGGCAGTTGAGGTGGGCGAGGTAGCGGGGGTGGTGGAAGTAGACCGCGTCCTTCAGGTAGACGTCCTCCAGCTCGTCGAGGACGGCGGCGGTGTCGCCGAGCGGGCGGTCGAGGTCGATGGCGTCGACGCGGGGGGACAGCTCGTCCACGGTGACGCCGGTGAACGGGCGCTCGGTGGCGGCGAGTTTGGCCGCCACCCGCTCGACTCCTTCGGTCACGGAGCGGCGGTAGTGCTCCGCCGTGCGGCCATTGAGCAGGTGGGAGCGCATGGGGGGTCCTCCGGGGGGAAGTCCGTGGGGATTAACTTAGGTTAGCCTAACCTAAGTTTCTTGGATCAAGGCACACGGGTGCGGGGAACGCTTGCGAAACGGGGTGGGGCGGCTGTTCGGCGCCGCCCGGAACTACTCGCCGGCCGCGCGGAGCTGTTCCTCGGTCAGTCCGCGCCGCCAGTACCCGACGAAGGTCACCCGGCGCCGGTCGACCCCGCGCTCCTGGACGAAGTGCCGCCGCAGCGCCTTCACCTGACCGGACTCGCCGGCGATCCAGACGTACGGGCGCCCCGTGGGCGGGAGTTGGGCGCCGCGCACGGCGTCGAGGGGGTCGGAATCGCCCGCGCCCCGCACCAGCCAGGTGATCTCCGCGTCGGCGTCCGTGCGCACGTCCTGGATGTCACCGGCGTGCGGCACCTGGAGCCAGGCGCGCACGCGGGTGCCCGCCGGAAGGGACTCCAGGGTCGCGGTGGCGGCGGGCACGGCGGTCTCGTCGCCCCACATCACCACCAGATCGGTGTCCTCGGGCGGGCGGAACCGGATGGCCCGGTTGTCGGCGAGCACGGGCCCGAGTACCAGTACCCGGTCGCCGGGGACGGCCCGTGCGGCCCACCGGGAGGCGGGTCCCGCGGGGGTGGCGGCGCCGGGACCGACCCCGTGCAGGGCGAAGTCGATGTCGACCTCGTCCGGGTCGCGGCGCAGCTCCCGCAGGGTGTACGAGCGCATCACGGCCCGTACGTCGTCCGGCAGTTCCCGCCACGCCTGCCACCATCCGTCCCCCAGGTCGAGCGGTACGACGGGCTCTTGCTGGCCGGGGTGCGGCAGGAACAGCGAGAGGGACTGGTCGCGCCCCTCGGAGCGGAAGTCGCACAGCTCGCTCCCGCCGAAGGTGACCCGGACGAGAGACGGCCCGAGCCGCCGCGTCCGTACGACCTGGAGGGAGAAGAACCGGTAGGGGGCGGCAACGGCCGTGGTCATGGGGGCTCCTGGGGGAAGCGGGGGGACGGCGGCGAACCTGGGGGGGCGGCCAGTCCGGCCACGACGCACCGGCGTACGCGGCCGGGCCGGGCCGCCCCTGCGATCGGGGTGCGGTGCCTAGCTGACCTTCTTCGCCTTCTCCAGCGCCTCGGCGAGCGTCGTCAGCAGCGGTACGCACTTGTCGTACGACAGGATCGGCTCGGGCGACCGCGCGATGACCTGGCCCGCCTTCACCGCCGGCAGCTTCTTCCATGTCGGCTGGGTGATGTCCGCGGGCTGGATGGCGGAGGACCGGTCGTCCATCATGATGATGTCGGCCTGGTACTTGTCGACGTTCTCCCAGCTCAGCGACTCGTACCAGCCGCCGCCCTGCTTCTTCGCGCTCTCCGGCGGCTCCACGAAGTTCACGCCGAGGGCCTTGAAGTACTCCAGGTCGACGGAGAGATGCGTGCCCGAGACGTAGAACAGCTGGTCGCTGGCGCTGCCGGCCATCACCTTGATGTGCGGCTTGGCCTTGGCGGCGGCCCGCAGCCGGGCGGCTGCCGCCTCGAACCGCTTCTTGGCGTCGGTGACCTTGGCGGCCTTCATGTCGCCGCCGAGCGACTCGGCGAGGTCCCACATCCGCTGGAGCGGCTGGGTGAGCTGGCGGTCGTAGACGGAGATGCCGACGCTGGGGGCGAGTTCGGCTATCTGCTTGGCGGACTGCTCCGGGACGTACCAGAGGGTGCCGGCGCCGTCGAACATCGTGGTGATCAGCACGTCGGGGGAGAGGGCGGCGTACTTCTCGACGTTGAACTGGCCCCAGGTGTTGCCGAGGACGGTCACCTTGCTGACGTCCATGTCGCCGGCCTGGACGTCGGGCTTGCCGCCCTTGGTCGTGGTGGGGCCGAAGACGCCCTTGACCTGGACGCCGTAGTCGTAGAGCGCGGCGCCGACGCCGGTGAAGGCGACGATGTTCGCCGGCACCTTGTCGAGCTTCACGGTCTTGCCGCGGTCGTCCTTGAACGACCAGGGTCCCGACTTCGCCGCGGCCGACCCGCTGCCGGCGCCCTTGGCTTTGCCCTTGTCGCCCCCGCAGGCCGCGAGCGCGACGCCGAGCCCTGCGGCGCCGCCCGCGGCGAGCAGGCCGCGGCGGGAGAGATGGATGGCACGGGCATGGGACATGGGGAGGACCGCTTTCAAACGGGGCGCGACGCCCGCCGGACAAGTGCGATGCTTAGGTTAGCCTAACCTTCTTGTCTGTCCAGGGTGCGGGGCGGTTTCCCGCGCGTGTGGAACTCGTCCGGGAGAGGCGGCTCCATGGGCCCTGGCTGGAGCTACAGGGGCCCGCGTCCCGATGACAGCCCCGCCTGCGACCCTTGCCCCCATGAGCGCACCCCCCGGCGGCCTCCCCGCCTACCGCGTCCTCACCGGCCCCGACGACGCCGCCTTCTGCCACCGGGTCAGCGAGGCACTGGCCCTCGGCTACGAACTCCACGAGGGCCCCGCCGTCACCTTCGACGGCGAACGGGTCATCGTGGCCCAGGCACTGCTCTGGCCGTCCCGCTGACAGGAGAAGGGCCGCATGCGCACCCGGCTCGCGGGACTACGCCACCCCGGTGCTTCGCTTCTCGACTCGTCGGAGTGATCAATGTCCATTGGGTGAGGTGGTCGGTGTCCGGGACGCGAGGAGCAGGGCCAGGGGACCGCCCTGCAGGAGGAAGCGTCCATTGCCGACGGCTTCGAGTGCTTCCTCCAGTGACCACCATGTGAGTTTGAAATCCGGCTCCCACGGCATGAGTTGCTGGGGCCCGCAGGTGAGCTGGTCTGCTTGGAAAAGGTGGACGCTGGCGGCGGAGTCGAGACTCATGGCGTACGAGCCCAGATGCCGCCAATGCCGAGCGGTGACGCCGGCCTCTTCGAGGAGCTCTCTGCGGGCGCACTGTTCAGGGGTTTCTCCCGCCTCTGCCCTGCCGCCGGGCAGGAACAGGTACTCGCCGCCATGCCGAGGGAACTCCGCGGTCAGGACGGCGATCCGCCCGTGGTTGTCGCGAGCCACGATCACGGAGGCATCGGGCCCTGCGTCACTGCCATGGGTGTCGGCCATGCTCGGTGAGCGTAGCCGCCGGGACGAGCGTTGCGGCGAACGGCACGTTCAGCACCGTTGGGTGGGCGATGCCGCGGCCGTGGTGGCCGTCCGTGGAGTACCGCGAAGTTGTGCGGCGCGGTCCAGTCCACGTCGCTCGTCGGGAACGGAAATCACGTTGCCGCCTCCAGCTCCGCCCAGGTCTTCTTGCCCCAGGGGCCGCGGATCGGGTGGCTGCCGAGAAGGGTGTAGCCCCAGCGGTCCGCGAGTGCGTCGATCAGGAGCAGACCCCGGCCGGATTCGTCGTCGGCGCCGGCGGAGCCGAGAACGGGCAGGCGTGAGGGTGCCCGGTCCACCACCCCGATGTGCACCCGTGCCGGGTCCGGCCGCCCGACGAGGAGGCGGAGTGAGTGGCACGAGGTGTGTCTGGCGGCGTTGGCGACCAGTTCCGAGACGATCAGTTCGGCGGTGTCGGTGAGGTGGTCGAGGTGCCAGGCGCCGAGGGCGTGACGGACGAGTCCGCGTCCGCGTCCGGCCGTCTCCGGCGCGCAGGGGAAGGTCTGGCTGTAGGCGGGGTGCCCGGTGGAAGTGGTCCGCGCCGATGTGTTGAGACCCGTCATGGTGTGGAGCCTTCGCTGGTGTCGTTGCCTGTGCCTGAACCCGCATGCTTGGAGGCAGTTCGGGCCGTCAACAGCCGCCTCCTGAGGGAGGAGCGGCCGATGCTTAGACAACTCCCCTCTTTGCCTGGGCAGTTAGGGCGATCGATTGCCCTTTCGGTGGGACGCCCTAGGGTGATTTGGTGATTCCTTTATCTGACGGGCTGGAATCATGGCGATACTGTGCGCGCATGAACGCCACCACGCGCAACACCGTTCTCGAAGCGTGGATGAAAGAGCACGGATACAGCTCCAACACCTTCGCCGAAGCCGTCAACTCGGCCGTTGAACGGCTCACCGGGCACGCCAGCGGACACGACGGTGCATCGGTCCGGGACTGGAAGTCCGGTCGGGTCAGATGGCCGAAGTCGGCAACTCGCAGGGCGATTGAAGAGGTCACAGGGCTGCCCGCTACTGCTTTGGGGTTTGTGCCCAAAGGACGCAAGCCGTCGGCACCGGCTTCGATGCAGGAGGACCCCGACACCATGAAGCGCCGCTCCCTCGTCGGAGGCATCCTTGCTACTGCTGCCCCAGTCGCAGTCCGGGCGTCGTCGAGCCAGCGCATCGGTATGAGTGACATCGAGCGCTTGCACCAGCGCTTTGCCGAGATCGTCAAACGCGATCACCGGCACGGCGGCCAACTCGGCGTAGAGCAGCAAGCCAGCACACTTGCTGATGCTGCGCTTCAGCTCCAGAACACGAGCAGCGCCTCGCAACGCGTACGAAGCAGCTTGTACGCCGCCGCCGCTGCGTTCCGTTCGTCAGCGATGTGGGCAGCCATCGACGGCCGCCGCTACGGCGACGCGCACGCCCACATGCGTGAGGCCCAAGTCCTCGCCGAACTGTCGGGGGAGCAGGCGATCAAGTTCCGCATCTGGAGCCACGCGGGAACCATGTACCGGCACATGGGCCGTCCCGCAGAAGCCCTTGCCGCCAACGACGTCGCGCGCAATCTGCACATCACGCGACGAGACCCCTTGTTCGCAAGCCTCGGCCTGGCTCGGGAGGCGGCCATCCGAGGAGTGGGTCAGGACAGTACCGGAACCCGTCGCGCATTCGACCAGGCGCAAGACGCCATGCTCCGGGCTGATCCACACGCCCACAGGCCACTGTGGCTGCTCGCCTTCTACGACCAGGCCGAATTGGACTCCTTGGCCCTGTCGGCGTACCTGTCACTCGGTGATTACCAGACAGCCGAGTTCCACGCTCATCGTTGTCTTTCCGCCCTGCGCCCCCACATGGTCCGTTCCAGGGCTATCGCTACGACGCGTTTGGCGCACGCGCAGCTCGGGCAGGGCGACGCCGACGCGGCGACGGAAACCGCTATGACGGTCCCTGCCGAGGCCGCTACCCAACACGCCCGTGTGTCCAGCATGCTTCAGGGGTTCGGCACGGCACTGAAGGCGACCGCGCCGGGCGGTACTGCCGTGCACACCTGGACCGAGCACGTCGCCGCTTGGAGGACCGCATGACTCCGGTACATGTCGCAGAACTTCGTACGTTCACGGAACTTGGCGCTGTTCGTGCCGACTTGCTCGACGTGTACGCCGATGTGCGCGCGCCACTGCTCCATCTGCCGAACTACGCCGTGACCACCTTCGGCGAGCGCCTGGACCGGCACGGCGGCGAACCCGGTTTCACGGCCGTTCTCGGATACGCGGCCGGGCAGGCCGTCGGCTACGCCTACGGCAACGCCATCGAACACGGTGACCGGTACTGGCGGCGCACGTCGCCGGAGCCGGCGGACGACTACACCAAGCGTGCGGCATTCGCCCTCAAGGAGATCGGCGTACGACCCGCGTGGCGAGGCACCGGGACTGCACGGCGCATCCATGACGAGCTGATCGCCGCCCGCGAGGAGCCGTACGTGACCCTCATGGTCAACAAAGCCGCCGGTGACGGCAAGGTCCATGCGCTCTACCGCTCATGGGGATATGAGGACATCGGAGAGAGCCAGCCATCACCGGCCTCACCGGCTCTCACGGTGATGATCCGCGCCACGAGGTGACCCGGACGCCGGGGGGGGGGGGGGGGGGGGGGTGGGGGGTGGGCCTCGTCGCTTCCCACCACACCCGCGAAGTCTCCCTCCCTCGTCCCTCCCCTTGCGCCTG